>NZ_POHV01000013.1:0-159738 GCF_002884345.1 Pseudomonas sp. GW456-12-10-14-LB2 | reverse complement strand
CGCAGCGACCGTGCGGCGCAGCCGCATGCATCGAGAGGAGGTGCAGCGAAGCAAACCGTAGGCGATGCCCCCGGATCGATCCCGGAGCGAAGGAACCACGAGCCTCAGCGAGGGGCCGTACGTCAGGGTTAGAGACCTTTTGGTTACTTTTGGGGCGTTTGCCAAAAGTGACCCGCCGTAAGGGCGGAACCCTAAGAAGCCGTTACCGCAGCAACGGATATACACACAAACCAAAACCACCCCAAAGAAAGCCCGATAACCGCCCACAAAAAAACGCCCCAATCTCTCGACCAGGGCATTTTCCATTCAACTCAACTTACAAAGCCTCAGTGCGAAACCGCCCCACTAGCCCCCAACCCAGTCTGCGAACGCACAAACTGCGGGAAGAACGCCGCACGCTCGTTCTCAGCCGCCGCCGACTTGTCGGTAACGGAGAAGAACCAGATCCCGATAAACGCAATGATCATCGAGAACAACGCCGGATACTCGTAAGGGAAGATCGCCTTCTCATGATGCAGAATCTGCACCCAGATGGTCGGGCCAAGGATCATCAGACCCACCGCACTCACCAGACCCAGCCAGCCGCCAATCATGGCGCCACGGGTGGTCAGCTTCTTCCAGTACATCGAAAGCAGCAGCACCGGGAAGTTGCAGCTCGCCGCGATGGAGAACGCCAGACCCACCATGAACGCAATGTTTTGGCTTTCGAACAGGATGCCCAGGCCGATGGCCAGAACGCCCAGTGCGATGGTGGTGATCTTCGAAACGCGGATCTCATCCTTCTCGTTGGCCTTGCCCTTCTTGATCACGCTGGCGTACAGGTCGTGAGACACCGCCGAAGCACCGGCCAGAGTCAGACCGGCCACTACTGCCAGAATGGTCGCGAACGCCACCGCCGAGATGAAGCCGAGGAACACGCTGCCGCCCACGGCGTTGGCCAGGTGCACCGCCGCCATGTTGTTGCCGCCGAGCAGAGCGCCCGCCGCATCTTTGAAGGCCGGGTTGGTGCTGACCAGCAGGATCGCGCCGAAGCCGATGATGAAGGTCAGGATGTAGAAGTAGCCAATGAAACCGGTCGCGTACAGCACGCTCTTACGGGCTTCTTTCGCGTCGCTAACGGTGAAGAAGCGCATCAGGATGTGCGGCAGGCCGGCGGTACCGAACATCAGCGCCAGACCCAGGGAGAACGCCGAGATCGGATCTTTGACCAGACCGCCCGGGCTCATGATCGCTTCGCCCTTGGCGTGAACCTTGATGGCTTCGGAGAACAGGGTGTTGAAGTCGAAGTTGACGTGCTTCATCACCATCAGCGCCATGAACGAGGCACCGGACAGCAACAGCACCGCCTTGATGATCTGCACCCAGGTGGTCGCCAGCATGCCGCCGAACAGCACATACATGCACATCAGGATACCGACCAGAATCACCGCAACGTGGTAGTCGAGACCGAACAGCAGCTGGATCAGCTTGCCGGCACCGACCATTTGCGCGATCAGGTAGAACGCCACCACCACCAGCGAACCGCAGGCAGACAGGGTGCGAATCTGGGTTTGCCCGAGGCGGTAGGACGCCACGTCGGCAAAGGTGTATTTGCCCAGGTTACGCAGACGCTCGGCGATCAGGAACAGAATGATCGGCCAGCCCACCAGGAAGCCGATCGAGTAGATCAGGCCGTCGTAGCCGGAGGTGAACACCAGCGCGGAAATACCCAGGAAGGACGCCGCCGACATGTAGTCACCGGCAATCGCCAGACCGTTCTGGAAACCGGTGATCTTGCCGCCCGCCGCATAGTAATCGGCCGCCGAGTTGTTGCGCTTGGACGCCCAGTAAGTGATGCACAGGGTCGCGCCAACGAACGCGACGAACATGACGATCGCGGAAACGTTGAGCGGTTGTTTGTGGACTTCGCCGGTCAGGGCGTCAGCGGCCCAGACGGCTGGAGCGAACGCTGCGATGCTCAAAAGAGCCAGTAGACGCCGGATCATTGCTGAGCCTCCTTGAGAATCGCGTTGTTCAGGTCGTCGAACTCGCCATTGGCGCGGCGCACGTAAATGCCGGTCAGGATAAAGGCCGAGATAATCAGTCCGACACCGATCGGGATGCCCCAGGTGATGGACGATTCAGGACTGATTTTCGTGCCGAGCACTTGCGGCCCGTACGCGATCAGAAGGATGAAGCCGGAGTAGAGCCCGAGCATGATCGCCGAGAGTATCCAGGCGAACCTTTCTCTTTTCTTGACCAGCTCCTTGAAGCGCGGGCTGTTCTGAATCGAGAGGTAAATGCTGTCGTTCATTGTTTTTATCCTCGCAGCACAGATTTTTATTTTTGGAACATATCCACTGTATGCGGCTGCGAGCCGGGTTCCAGACGACCTTAGTAGTAGAACGCCATGACGTTTTTGCCAATTTCCAGACAAGCCGAAAACGGCCAACGCTGCTTATTAATAGTGGGCAAACAAAAAAGGCCGCCCGACTGTCATGTCGGGCGGCCCCGGGAAGCGCAGATTAGACGCTTCGGCTTAAATCACTTGGTCCAGTCGGCAACACGTTCCGGGTGTTTGGCAACCCAATCCTTGGCCGCTGCGTCAGGTTTTGCACCGTCCTGAATCGCCAGCATGACTTCGCCGATTTCGTCTTTCGAAGCCCACTGGAAGTTCTTCAGGAACTTGGCCACTTCCGGCGCCTTGGTCGCCAGTTCCTTGCTGCCGATGCTGTTCACGGTTTCAGCCGCGCCGTACACGCCTTTCGGGTCGTCGAGGAAGCGCAGTTTCCACTTGGCGAACATCCAGTGCGGCACCCAGCCGGTGACGGCGATGGATTCGTTTTTCTTCTCGGCACGGGTCAGCTCGGCAATCATGCCGGCGCCGGAACTGGCCTTGAGTTGATAGCCGGTCAGGTCGTAATCCTTGATCGCCTGATCGGTCTTGAGCATCACGCCTGAACCGGCGTCGATGCCGACGATGCGTTTCTTGAAGGAGTCGTCGGTTTTCAGGTCTTCGATGGTCTTGGCCTTGACGTACTCCGGCACGATCAGACCGATTTTCGCGTCCTTGAAGTTCGGGCCGTAATCGACGACCTGATCCTTGTTCTTGGTCCAGTAGTCACCGTGAGTCACCGGCAGCCAGGCCGAGAGCATGGCGTCGAGTTTGCCGGTGGCAACGCCCTGCCACATGATGCCGGTGGCGACGGCTTGCAGTTTCACGTCGTAGCCGAGTTTCTGCTTGATCACTTCGGCCGCCACGTGGGTGGTCGCGACGCTGTCGGACCAGCCGTCAACGTAACCGATGTTCAGGGTCTGTTTTTCAGCGCTGGCGAAAGTGGAGCCCATCGCAAGCACCAGAGCGGCACCTGCGCCTAAAAGTCGTCGCATCTTCATCGTTACTTCCCCGAAATGCTGCGCCCGACGGATGCCGGGCATCGTCAACGTATTGTTATGGTGCTCGGCGCCCCCATCACGCCCGTTCGCGAACTCGTTCGAACATCAGCGGAGTACTGATGAGTCCGATCATCAACCTGACGCCCGTTAAGACCTGCTCTGCCAGCGACCTCGAAGCAACGAGAAACGACATCAGAAAGCCATTAACTGCGTCCGGATATTTGGCGCCAGACAATCCGCCCGAACTTTGCATGTCAAAATCGTGCGGGCCACCAACCTGCTTATAAATGCAGGTAACATGCGTCGCTTTGCAGCCACTCGGCCTGACCATGTCCGCGATTTCCCGCTTCCCCTTTCTTCCTTATGTGTTCGCCTGCCTGCTCGGGCTGTTTGCCCTGTGCGGCTTCTGGTACGGCCTCGGTAAACCGGTGATCCTGCCGGACGTCGCCACCCCGAGCCACAAGCTGCAATGCGCCTCCTACACCCCGTTCGACAAGGACCAGTCGCCGTTCGACGTGCCGTTCAAACTGCGCCCGGAGCGCATGGACGCCGACCTCGCCCTGCTCGCCACCCGTTTCGAATGCATCCGTACCTACTCGATGACGGGCCTCGAAGCGCTGCCGGATCTGGCGCGCAAGCACGGTTTGAAGTTGATGATCGGCGCGTGGGTCAACAGCAATCCGGTGGACACCGAGAAGGAAGTCGATCTGCTGATTGCCTCGGCCAACGCCAACCCGGACGTGGTCAGCGCCGTAATCGTCGGCAACGAGGCCTTGCTGCGCAAAGAGGTCACCGCGACCCAGTTGGTGAAGCTGATCAACAAGGTCAAGAGCCACATCAAGCAGCCGGTGACCTACGCCGATGTCTGGGAATTCTGGCTCAAGCACCCGGAAGTCGCGCCGGCGGTAGATTTCCTGACCATTCACTTGCTGCCGTACTGGGAAGACGATCCATCGAACATCGACGCGGCCCTGCATCATGTGGCCGAAGTGCGTCAGGTGTTCGGCAACAAGTTCGCCCCAAAAGACGTGATGATTGGCGAAACCGGCTGGCCGAGCGAAGGCCGCCAGCGTGAGACCGCGCTGCCGAGCCGGGTCAACGAGGCCAAGTTCATTCGTGGTTTTGTCACCCTCGCCGAACAGGAAGGCTGGCGTTACAACCTGATCGAAGCGTTCGACCAGCCGTGGAAGCGCGGCAGCGAAGGCGCGGTCGGCGGTTACTGGGGGCTGTTCGATGCGAATCGCCAGGACAAGGGCGTGTTGGCCGGGCCGGTGTCGAACGTGCCGTACTGGTCGCAGTGGCTGACCATCGGCGGGCTGATTTTCCTCGGAACATTGCTGCTGGGCGGTCGGGTTCGTACAACGCGTTCGGCACTGATCCTGCCGCTGCTCGGCGCCCTCGCCGCCTGTTCGATTGGTGCCTGGGGTGATCTGGCCCGGGTGACCACGCGATTTGCCAGCGAATGGCTGTGGGTCGGGTTGCTGACGGCTCTGAATCTGTTGGTGCTGGCCCATGCCGCGCTGACCTTGAGCGCCCGCAGTGGCTGGCGTAAACAGGCGTTCAAAGCTTTCGAGCGACGGGCCGGCTGGCTGGTGGCAGCAGCCGGTTTTGCCGCTGCGGTGATGATGCTGGAGTTGGTGTTCGATCCGCGCTATCGCAGCTTCCCGAGCGTGGCGCTCATCCTGCCGGCGCTGTTTTACCTGTGCCGTCCAGTGCGAGTGGCCCGTCGAGAGATTGCCCTGCTGACCTTCATCATCGGCGCAGGCATTGCGCCGCAGCTGTTCCGTGAAGGATTGCAGAATCAGCAGGCGTGGGGTTGGGCGCTGGTCAGCGTGTTGATGGTGGCTGCACTTTGGCGCTGCCTGCGGGTTCGCAAGGGCTGACCTTCAGCATCTGAAAGCATTGCATCGCGGGCGAGCCCGCGATGCATGACTACTTGGCGTCGCGCGATTCCCGCACCAGTCGCAACCCGGCAATCACCACCGCAAACACCGCCAGCGTCGTGTTGTACAGCGCCAGCGCCGGCAACCCGAACACCAGCGCCAGCACCGCCAGCCACCACCCTGCCCGTCCCGGCACGACAAAACCGATCACCGCAGCCGCGACCGCCGCCCAGCCCAGCATCTGGAAATGAATCATCAGGCCCAGGTTCGAGCGCACCGAGCATTCCCAGCGGCTCGCCTCATCCACGCAGATGCCCACCCACTGCGCATCTTCCATGAAGCCATAACGCGCGCCATAACTGGCGGCCAGCCACAACGGCAACAGAACGAGCAGCAGAATCACGGGCAAGCGGCGGGACATGGAACACTCCAATCGATGAAATCGGCGGCCAGCTTAATCTGCCGCCGCGTATACGCAAGGACTAACAACTCTTAACTGGTCATTCCTTCCTTGCAAAGTGTATCGTCCGGCTACTATTACTCCGAATTCCGTCAGTTTGGTGCCGTGGCATGGCACTTTGGCGCAAAGCCGGTGGTCATAGCCTGCGAACCTCATTCGGCACCTTCCTCTAAGGGATCTAGTCATGCTCCGTTCCTTGCGCTTCGCCGCCCTGTTTGGCGGCCTTATTCTGAGTGCGTCCGCGCTGGCGGTGGATATCGACGCCGCCAGCTATGGCTATCCCCTGACCAATCCGTTCGAGGCGACCATCGCCACCACGCCGCCGGACTTGCGCCCTGAACTGCCACTGGACGACGACATCGATCAGACCGATCGCAGCGTCACCCTGCGCCCCGAGCGCGAATTCATCCTGCCGGACAATTTCTGGCCGGTGAAAAAACTCACCTACCGCATCGCCACCCAGGACAAGGCCGCGCCGCTGATCTTCCTGATCGCCGGCACCGGCGCGCGCTACGACAGCACGCTCAACGAATACCTGAAGAAGCTTTATTACAAGGCCGGCTACCACGTGGTGCAGCTGTCTTCGCCGACCAGCTTCGACTTCATGAGCGCCGCCTCGCGTTTCGCCACCCCCGGCGTGACCAAGGAAGATGCCGAAGACATGTACCGGGTGATGCAGGCCGTGCGGGCGCAGAACCCGAAACTGCCGGTCACCGACTATTACCTAAGCGGCTACAGCCTCGGCGCGCTGGACGCGGCGTTCGTTGCCCACCTGGATGAAACCCGGCGCAGCTTCAACTTCAAGAAAGTCCTGCTGCTCAATCCGCCGGTCAACCTCTACACCTCGATCACCAACCTCGACAAGCTGGTGCAGACCGAGGTCAAGGGCATCAACAACAGCACCACGTTCTATGAACTGGTGCTGAGCAAACTGACCCGTTACTTCCAGCAGAAGGGTTACATCGACCTCAACGATGCGCTGCTCTACGACTTCCAGCAGTCCAAGCAGCACCTGAGCAACGAGCAGATGGCGATGCTGATCGGCACTTCGTTCCGCTTCTCGGCGGCCGATATCGCGTTCACTTCGGACCTGATCAACCGTCGCGGCCTGATCACCCCGCCGAAATTCCCGATCACCGAAGGCACCAGCCTCACGCCGTTCCTCAAGCGTGCGCTGCAATGCGACTTCGACTGCTACCTCACCGAACAGGTAATCCCGATGTGGCGCGCCCGCACCGACGGCGGCAGCCTGCTGCAACTGATCGATCAGGTGAGCCTGTACGCATTGAAGGATTACCTGCACGACAGCCCGAAAATCGCCGTCATGCACAACGCCGACGACGTGATCCTCGGCCCGGGCGACCTCGGTTTCCTGCGCCGCACCTTCGGCGATCGCCTGACCGTTTACCCGCTGGGCGGCCATTGCGGCAACCTTAACTACCGCGTCAACAGCGACGCCATGCTGGAGTTCTTCCGTGGCTAAATATCTCCTGCTGATTGCAGCGCTCCTCAGTGCAGGTATGGCCCAGGCCGACAACAGCAAAGCCAATGCACCGGTGGTCATCGACAGCGACGGCTTCAAGGAGCCGCTGTCCAAACTCAAGTTCAACCCGGGGCTGGATCAGCGCGAGTTCGAGCGCTCGACCCTCAACGCGCTGAACGTCTACGACCCGCTGGAAGAGTGGAACCGCCGCGTCTACCACTTCAACTACCGCTTTGACCAATGGGTGTTCCTGCCGGTGGTCGATGGCTATCGCTACATCACTCCGAGCTTCGTGCGCACCGGCGTGAGCAACTTCTTCAACAACATTGGCGACGTGCCGAACCTGGTCAACAGCCTGTTGCAGTTCAAGGGCAAGCGCTCGATGGAAACCACCGCGCGCCTGCTGCTCAACACCACCATCGGCATCGCCGGGCTCTGGGATCCGGCCACCGCCATGGGCCTGCCGCGTCAGAACGAAGACTTCGGCCAGACCTTGGGCTTCTACGGCGTACCGGGCGGCGCCTACTTCGTGCTGCCGATCCTCGGCCCGTCGAATCTGCGTGATACTGCAGGTCTGGCCGTGGACTACACCGCCGAGTCCGCGATCAACTTCCTCAACGTCTCGGAAGTCAGCTCCAACCATCCGGAAGTGTGGGTACTGCGTGGCATCGACAAGCGTTACCAGACCAGCTTCCGCTACGGTCAGCTGAACTCACCGTTCGAGTACGAGAAGGTGCGCTACGTCTACACCGAGTCGCGTAAGTTGCAGATCGCCGAGTAAAAACGCCGGCCACAAAAAAGGCCATTCGATGCGAGTCGAATGGCCTTTTTGTTTGCCTCAGGATTCAACCCTTCAGCGCTTTCCAGACTTTGCCGATCACGGACACGCCCGCCAGCACCACCGCACCCGCGATGATCCCCGCCACGCCGTTCAACAGCATCGGCACCACAAACCCGGCGCCACCGGCCGCTGCGCCGACGCTTTCGATCCAGTGATGCACCACCGGCACGCCGTGGGTCAGGATGCCGCCACCGACCAGGAACATCGCTGCGGTGCCGATTACCGACAGGCTTTTCATCATGTAGGGCGCGGCGCGCAGGATGCCGTTGCCGATACTTTTGGCCATCTGGCCGGGCTTCTGAGTCAGCCACAGACCGAGGTCATCGAGTTTGACGATACCGGCCACCAGGCCGTAAACGCCCACGGTCATGACAATGGCGATGCCCGACATCACGATCACTTGCTGGGTCAGCGAAGCATCGGCCACGGTGCCGAGGGTGATGGCGATGATTTCCGCCGAGAGGATGAAGTCGGTGCGGATCGCGCCTTTGATCTTGTCCTTCTCGTACGCCACCAGATCGGTTGCCGGATCAGCCACGGCCTCGACCAGTTGCGCATGCTCGGCCTCGTCTTCGGCCTTGCTGTGCAGGAACTTGTGCGCGAGCTTTTCGAAACCCTCGAAACACAGGTAGGCGCCACCGACCATCAGCAGCGGCGTCACCAGCCACGGCACGAACGCACTGATCGCCAGCGCCGACGGCACCAGAATCAGTTTGTTGACGAACGAGCCCTTGGCCACCGCCCAAACGACGGGAATTTCCCGCTCCGCGCGTACGCCGGAGACCTGCTGGGCGTTGAGCGCCAAGTCGTCGCCGAGCACGCCGGCGGTCTTCTTGGCAGCCATTTTGGTCATCAACGCAACGTCGTCCAGAACGGTGGCGATGTCGTCGATCAGCACCAGCAAACTGCTTCCTGCCATGAATCTTGTTTCCTTATGTGAATAATGCCGCGCAGCATACCGCGACTGCAGGCCACACGGGGCATTGTTGAGCGCCGCGCGAGGCCGGTGCTACCATGCGCAACCGCCAGAACAGGCAAGGAACCACCGGGTTTATGAGCACAATCCGCGAGCGCAACAAAGAACTGATCCTGCGTGCAGCCAGTGAAGAGTTTGCCGACAAGGGCTTCGCTGCCACCAAAACCAGCGACATCGCCGCCAAGGCAGGACTGCCCAAGCCCAACGTCTATTACTACTTCAAGTCCAAGGAAAACCTCTACCGCGAGGTGCTGGAAAGTATCATCGTGCCGATCCTGCAGGCCTCGACCCCGTTCAACCCGGACGGCGTACCGAGCGAAGTGCTGAGCGGCTACATCCGCTCGAAGATTCGCATCTCCCGCGACCTGCCTTTCGCCTCCAAGGTGTTCGCCAGCGAAATCATGCACGGCGCCCCGCACCTGAGCGCCGACCTGGTCGAGCAGCTCAACGGCCAGGCCAAGCACAACATCGACTGCATCCAGACCTGGATCGACCGCGGCCAGATCGCCCCGATCGACCCCAACCACCTGATGTTCAGCATCTGGGCCGCAACCCAGACCTACGCCGACTTCGACTGGCAGATCTCCGCCGTCACCGGCAAGGACAAGCTCGACGAAGCCGACTATGAAGCGGCAGCACAAACCATCATCCGGTTGGTGCTCAAGGGCTGCGAGCCGGACTGAAAATTCGCGGTGCGACTATCTCGAGCAAGTCGAATCGTCGCACCGGGGCCCCCACAGGTTTCTGTGCTGAATTCAGATTTAGCAAACAACACAAATCCCCTGTGGGAGCTGGCTTGCCAGCGATGAAGGCAACTCGGTTCAAAGTTGCTAAAGCCAAACTGCATCCCACAGCGGATAGTCGCCGATTTTACCCACCAGCCCAGCGCGCAAAGGGTTGGCCACTACATACCGTGCCATTTTCACCAAGTCATCTTCCCGCCTCAACGCCCGGTCATGGTAACCCTGCTGCCATAACGGCCCATGTCTGCCACTGTGCAGATTCACCTCTCGCGCAATCAGGGATTTGGTCTCGCGCATCAGTTTGCGGAGAGAGCAATTTTCCAGCTCGACCAGCCAGTGAAAATGATCGGGCATCACAACCCACGCCAACGATTTCGCCATTCCGTGGTCCTGTGCGCGACGAAGTTGATGAACAACCAGTCTGCCCAACGCGAAATCGGCAAAGATCGGTTCTCGATCAAGAGTGTTTGAAGTCAGTAAATAGATTTGATTCGGCTCGGCATAGCGACCGGTTCGCAGCCGATGCGAAGCAGGAAGATCAGGCAATCCGTTGCCCCTTCATGATGAGCTCATCAGAAGGCTAGACCTCAGTGTGCTGTTTGACTGGGTAAGTCTTTTTTCTTGATGTGTCAGTCAGGCCGCCATCGCTGGCAAGCCAGCTCCCACAGGGTTTGGTGCCGTTCGCAGAGTTTGAATGCAACGCACAATGTGTGGGAGCTGGCTTGCCAGCGATGACTTTCGATCAAACGCCGCAAATCACGCAGCCACCCCCGCATCCGCCCGCAGGTCCAGGGCCTCCACGGCCTTGATTGCCACCTGCTCATCGATATCCGACAGATCGCCGCTGATGCCGATCGCACCCAGCACGTTCCCCGCCTGATCACGAATCAGCACACCACCCGGTGCCGGCACGACGCTGCCCTGCCCCATGCTGTTAAGTGCGGCGATGAACGCCGGGCGTTGTTGCGCGTCCAGCGCCAGCAGGCGTGAGCCCTTGCCCAGCGCGATGGCGCCCCAGGCTTTGCCGATGGCGATGTTCGGGCGCAGCAGGCTGGCGCCGTCTTCGCGTTGCAAGGTGACCAGATGGCCGCCGGTATCCAGTACCGCGATGGTCAGCGGCGCGGCGGAGATGGCCCGCCCTGCATTGATGGCTTCGTTGACCAGCTTGACTGCGACTTTCAAGGTTAAAGCGCTCATGGTGCCGTCCTCATTTTGTTATTGGGAAAGTCGTTGGGCTGCGCTTTTCTGCCGCAGCCCGATGCAACAAATAGAACACAATGAATTATTTTTTTGTATACAATAATTCTCGAAAAGCGCCTCATGCGACGAAAAGCCACAGCAGAACGGGCTTCCGACGAATGAAACAGGCGCTTGAGAAAATGGATTGACCTGCGCCGTCCGCCGTGAATACACTCTGCGCAAAGCCACTTGTATACAATTACAAAACGTAAAGAGGCACAAAACCATGAGCAAAATGAGAGCAATCGAAGCCGCCGTTCTGGTGATGCGCCGTGAAGGGGTTGATACCGCTTTTGGCATTCCAGGCGCTGCAATCAATCCGCTGTACTCCGCCCTGCAGAAAGTCGGTGGCATCGATCACGTCCTCGCTCGCCACGTTGAAGGCGCCTCGCACATGGCCGAGGGCTACACCCGCACCAAGGCCGGCAACATCGGCGTGTGCATCGGTACTTCCGGCCCGGCCGGTACCGACATGGTCACCGGTCTGTACAGCGCCTCCGCGGACTCGATCCCGATCCTCTGCATCACCGGGCAAGCCCCCCGCGCCCGTATGCACAAGGAAGACTTCCAGGCCGTCGACATCACCAGCATCGTCAAGCCGGTGACCAAGTGGGCGACCACCGTTCTGGAGCCGGGCCAGGTGCCTTACGCCTTCCAGAAAGCCTTCTACGAAATGCGCTCCGGCCGTCCAGGCCCGGTGCTGATCGACCTGCCGTTCGATGTGCAGATGGCTGAAATCGAATTCGACATCGACGCCTACCAGCCACTGCCGCTGGCCAAGCCGAGCGCCACACGCGTGCAAGTCGAAAAAGCCCTGGCGATGCTGGACCAGGCCGAACGTCCATTGCTGGTCGCCGGCGGCGGCATCATCAACGCCGACGCCAGCGAACTGCTGGTCGAGTTCGCCGAGCTGACCGGCATTCCAGTAATCCCGACCCTGATGGGCTGGGGCACCATTCCTGACGATCACCCGCTGATGGTCGGCATGGTCGGTCTGCAGACTTCGCACCGCTACGGCAACGCCACGATGCTGAAATCCGACGTGGTACTGGGCGTCGGCAACCGCTGGGCCAACCGTCACACCGGTTCGGTCGACGTTTACACCGAAGGCCGCAAGTTCATTCACATCGACATCGAACCGACCCAGATCGGCCGCGTGTTCACCCCGGACCTGGGCATCGTTTCCGACGCCGCAGCCGCGCTGACCGTGTTCATCGAAGTCGCCCGTGAATGGCAAGCCGCCGGCAAGCTGAAAAACCGTTCTGCCTGGCTGCAGGACTGCCAGCAGCGCAAGGCCAGCCTGCATCGCAAGACCCACTTCGACAACGTGCCGGTCAAGCCGCAGCGCGTTTACGAAGAAATGAACCAGGTGTTCGGCAAGGACACCTGCTACGTCAGCACCATTGGTCTGTCGCAGATTGCCGGCGCGCAGTTCCTGCACGTCTACAAGCCGCGTCACTGGATCAACTGCGGCCAGGCCGGCCCGTTGGGCTGGACCATTCCGGCAGCGCTGGGCGTGGTGAAGGCCGATCCGAACCGTAAAGTCGTGGCCCTGTCGGGGGACTATGACTTCCAGTTCATGATCGAAGAGCTGGCGGTCGGCGCTCAGTTCAAACTGCCGTACATCCACGTCGTGGTGAACAACTCGTACCTGGGGCTGATCCGTCAGGCCCAGAGAGGGTTCGATATGGACTACTGCGTGCAGCTGTCCTTCGATAACCTGAACGCGCCGGAACTCAACGGTTATGGTGTCGACCACGTCGCAGTCGCCGAAGGCCTTGGCTGTAAAGCGCTGCGTGTGTTCGAACCGGCTGACATCGCCCCTGCCCTGCGCAAGGCCGAAGAGCTGATCGAAGAGTTCAAGGTGCCGGTGATCGTCGAGATCATTCTGGAGCGTGTGACCAACATCTCCATGGGGACCGAGATCAACGCCGTCAACGAATTCGAAGACCTGGCGCTGGTCGGCAACGATGCGCCTACGGCGATTTCGTTGCTCGACTGAACGTAACCGGCTCCCTCTCCCTCCGGGAGAGGGGACTTGATCGCGTTCAGTCTGACCAACCGTGTCAAAACTGTTTTAGGAGACCACCATGCCGCGTTTCGCAGCCAACCTGTCCATGCTGTTCACCGAACAGGATTTCCTTGCCCGTTTCGACGCCGCCGCCAAGGCTGGCTTCAGCGGTGTCGAGTACCTGTTCCCGTACGATTTCAGCTCTGCCGAAATCAAGGCCAAACTCGACGCCAACGGTCTGACCCAAGTGCTGTTCAACCTGCCGGCCGGTGACTGGGCCAAGGGCGAGCGCGGTATCGCGTGCCTGCCGGACCGGGTCGAAGAGTTCCGCGCCGGGGTCGATCTGGCCATCGCTTACGCACAGGTTCTGGGCAACACCCAGGTCAACTGCCTGGCCGGTATCCGTCCGCAGGGCGTGGACGATGCCACCGTTGAAAAGACCTTCGTCGCCAACCTCAAGTACGCCGCCGACAAGCTGCAAGCCGTGGGCATCAAACTGGTGATGGAAGCGATCAACACCCGCGACATCCCGGGCTTCTACCTGAACAACACGGCGCAGGCCCTGTCGATTCGCGAGCAGGTCGGCAGCGCCAACCTGTTCCTGCAATACGACATCTATCACATGCAAATCATGGAAGGCGATCTGGCCCGCACCCTGCAATCGCACCTGGCCGAGATCAACCATGTGCAGCTGGCCGACAACCCGGGCCGCAACGAGCCGGGCACCGGCGAGATCAACTACCGCTTCCTGTTCGAACACCTCGATCGCATCGGTTATCAGGGCTGGGTCGGCTGCGAGTACAAACCGCTGACCACCACTGAAGCGGGCCTCGGCTGGCTGAAGAGCCACAACGCGATCTGACCCCTATTTGCTTGAGCAAGACAAAAACAAGAGGATTTTCTCATGGCTAAAATCGGATTCATCGGCACCGGCATCATGGGCCACCCAATGGCGGCGAACCTGCAGAAAGCCGGTCACAGCCTGTTCCTGTCGGCGCACCACGACGCCGCCCCTGCCGACCTGGTCGCCGCTGGCGCCGTCGCTCTGGCCAACCCGCGTGACGTGGCTCAAGAAGCCGAATTCATCATCGTCATGGTGCCGGATACCCCGCAGGTCGATGACGTGCTGTTCCGCGCCGACGGCGTCGCTGCCGGCATCGGCAAAGGCAAGGTCGTGATCGACATGAGCTCGATCTCGCCGACCGCCACCAAGGCTTTCGCTGCGAAGATCAACGAGAAAGGCGCGCAATACCTCGACGCCCCGGTGTCCGGTGGTGAAGTCGGTGCCAAGGCCGCGACCCTGAGCATCATGGTCGGTGGCGATGCCGATGCCTTCGAACGCGCACTGCCGCTGTTCCAGGCCATGGGCAAGAACATCACCCTGGTTGGTGGCAATGGCGACGGTCAGACCGCCAAGGTGGCGAACCAGATCATCGTTGCCCTGAACATTCAGGCTGTCGCCGAAGCCCTGCTGTTCGCTTCGAAAAACGGTGCCGATCCGGCCAAGGTGCGTGAAGCGCTGATGGGCGGTTTCGCCTCCTCGAAGATCCTCGAAGTGCACGGCGAGCGCATGATCAAGGGCACCTTCGATCCGGGCTTCCGCATCAGCCTGCACCAGAAGGACCTGAACCTGGCCCTGCAAGGCGCCAAGGAGCTGAACATCAACCTGCCGAACACCGCCAACGCCCAGCAAGTGTTCAGCACCTGCGCGGCCATCGGTGGCAGCAACTGGGACCACTCGGCGCTGATCAAGGGCCTGGAACACATGGCCAACTTCTCGATTCGCGACAAGAAGTAAGCCCTGCCCCGTCGCTCGTTCCCACGTCGAGGCGTCGAACCGTCTGCGTGGGAATGCAGCCCGGGACGCTCCGCGTCCCTGCCGAAGCGGACGCAGAGCGTCCATTGAGGCATTCCCACGCAGAGCGTGGGAACGATCACCCGCACTAACCAAGAACAATAAGAATGGGAGCCCGCCATGTCGGTCGATCCGCAACAACTGCTGCGCGAGCTGTTTGCCACAGCCATCGACGCGGCCCATCCGAACCAGGTCCTCGAAGCGCATCTGCCGGCCGATCGCACAGGTCGCGTGATCGTCATCGGCGCCGGCAAGGCTGCCGCTGCCATGGCGCAAGTGGTCGAGCGCTGCTGGGAAGGTGAAGTCTCGGGCCTTGTGGTGACCCGCTACGGTCACGGCGCCCCGTGCGAAAAAATCGAAGTGGTCGAAGCCGCGCACCCGGTGCCGGATGCTGCCGGTCTGGCCGTGGCCAAACGCGTGCTGGAACTGGTCAGCAACCTGACCGAAGACGACCGCGTGATCTTCCTGTTGTCCGGCGGCGGCTCTGCCCTGCTGGCGCTGCCGGCCGAAGGCATCACCCTGGCCGACAAGCAGTCGATCAACAAGGCCCTGCTCAAATCCGGCGCGACCATCGGCGAGATGAACTGTGTGCGCAAGCACCTCTCGGCGATCAAGGGCGGACGCCTGGGCAAGGCCTGCTGGCCGGCGACTGTTTATACCTACGCGATTTCCGATGTACCGGGCGACCTCGCCACGGTCATCGCCTCCGGCCCGACCGTGGCCGACCCGAGCACCAGCGCCGAAGCGCTGGCGATCATCAAGCGCTACGGCATCGAGATTCCGGCCTCCGTGCGCAGCTGGCTGCAGAGCCCGGAATCGGAAACCGTCAAACCCGGTGATCCGAGCCTGGCCCGCAGTCACTTCCAGTTGATCGCCCGCCCTCAGCAATCGCTGGATGCCGCGGCAGTGAAATGCCGTCAGGCCGGTTTCAGCACGCTGATCCTCGGCGACCTGGAAGGCGAATCCCGCGAAGTGGCGAAAGTCCACGCCGGCATCGCGCGCCAGATCATTCATCACGGCCAGCCGCTGGCAGCGCCGTGCGTGATTCTCTCCGGCGGTGAAACCACGGTGACCGTGCGCGGCAATGGCCGTGGCGGCCGCAACGCCGAATTCCTCCTCAGCCTCACCGACAGCCTCAAGGGCCAGCCCGGCGTTTATGCGCTGGCCGGTGACACCGACGGCATCGACGGCTCGGAAGACAACGCCGGCGCGATCATGACCCCGGACAGCTACGCCCGCGCCGCCGCCCTGGGCCTGAGCGCCAGCGACGAGCTGGATAACAACAACGGCTACGGCTACTTCAAGGCGCTCGATGCGCTGATCGTCACCGAGCCGACCCGCACCAACGTCAACGACTTCCGCGCCATCCTGATCCTCGAGAGCTCTAAATCATGACGCCTGATAAAAAGGTCAAAATCCTCGCCACCCTCGGGCCTGCCGTCGACGGCATCGAAGACATCCGCGAGCTGGTCGAGGCCGGGGTCAATATCTTCCGCCTCAACTTCAGCCACGGCGATCACGCCGACCACGCCAAGCGCTATCAGTGGATCCGCGAAGTCGAGCGCCAGCTCAACTACCCGCTCGGGATCCTGATGGACCTGCAAGGCCCGAAACTGCGGGTCGGCAAGTTCGCTGACGGCAAGGTTCAGTTGCATCGCGGTCAGGCCTTCCGCCTCGACCTGGACGCAACGCCGGGCGACGAACGCCGGGTTAACCTGCCGCATCCGGAGATCATCGCCGCGCTGGAAGCCGGGATGGATCTGCTGCTCGATGACGGCAAACTGCGCTTGCGAGTCGTGACCAAATACTCCGACGCGATCGACACCACCGTGCTCAACGGCGGCGAACTGTCGGACCGCAAAGGCGTGAACGTGCCGCAAGCGGTGCTCGACCTGAGCCCGTTGACCACCAAGGATCGTCGCGACCTGAGCTTCGGTCTGGAGCTGGGTGTGGACTGGGTCGCGCTGTCGTTCGTGCAGCGCCCGCAAGACATCATCGAGGCCCGCGAACTGATCGGCGACAAGGCGTTCCTGATGGCGAAAATCGAGAAGCCGTCGGCCGTCGAGCAACTGCGCGAGATCGCCGAACTGAGCGACGCGATCATGGTGGCTCGCGGCGACCTGGGCGTGGAAGTGCCGGCCGAGAGCGTGCCGCAGATCCAGAAAAACATCATCACCACGTGCCGCCAGCTCGGCAAACCGGTGGTGGTGGCGACGCAGATGCTCGAGTCGATGCGCTTCTCGCCGGCGCCGACCCGCGCTGAAGTCACCGACGTCGCCAACGCCGTAGCCGAAGGCGCCGATGCGGTGATGCTGTCGGCCGAAACCGCATCCGGCGAGTATCCGCTGGAAGCCGTGCAGATGATGAGCAAGATCATCCGCCAGGTGGAAAACGGTCCGGACTACCAGACCCAACTCGACGTCAGCCGGCCGAAAGCCGAAGCGACCGTGTCCGATGCAATCAGCTGCGCGATCCGCCGGATCAGCAACGTGCTGCCGGTGGCGGTGCTGGTCAATTACAGCGAGTCCGGCGCATCGAGTCTGCGTGCAGCGCGGGAGCGGCCGAAAGCGCCGATCCTCAACCTGACGCCGAACCTGCAGACCGCCCGCCGGTTGAGCGTGGCGTGGGGCATTCATTCGGTGGTCAATGATCGCCTGCGTCAGGTGGATGAGGTGTGCTCGACCGCGCTGGAAATCGCTCAGGCTCAAGGAATGGCCGAGCGTGGCGATACGTTGCTGATCACCGCGGGTGTGCCGTTCGGGCAGCCGGGGTCGACCAATTCGCTGCGGATCGAAACATTGATTTAAGCAACACCTGTGTGGCGAGGGAGCGTGCTCCCGCCGCCCGGCATGACGGTTTCCACAAGAGACACCGCATTCACCGGGCACGAGCTCCTCGCCACCGCTTCAAGCAAGACCTTTTGATTTTCCCACTGCCCAGATTCTCCAGACATGCCTGCCAATCATTTCAACACCCACTGCCCTGACTGGGCCGAGGCCTTGCTCAACGGCTTCAGTCAAATCTTCCTCCAGCGCCATCCGCTGTGTGGACTCCTGTGCCTTCTGGCCATTTTATTTACCGCGCCGGTGCTGTTCGCCGGCGCGCTGCTGGGCGCGGTCGCCGGTTTGCTCACCGCGCAACGGCGCAACTACGCCAAGGCGGATCGCCAGGCCGGACTGTTCAGCTACAACGGCGTGCTGGTCGGTCTGTTGCTGAGCCTGTATTTCCCCTGGTCGCCGATGCTGCCGCCGCTGATTCTGGCGGCCGGCGGTCTGAGCGCGATGATCACGCAGCAATGGCTCAAGCGCGCACGCCTCACCGAGTACCTGCCCGCCTACACTGCACCGTTCGTATTGTTGAGCTGGGTGTTCCTGTGTTTCGCCGAGCCTTCGACGCCGGCTCCGGCACTTGAGCTGAACACCGTGAACCTGCTCGGTGCCGCCCTGAAAGGCTTCGGTCAGGTGATGTTCCTCGACCATCCGTTGGCCGGTGGATTGATCGCCGCCGGTTTGCTGATCGCCGATCGCCGGGCCTTTGCCTGGGCGCTGCTGGCTTCGGTAATCGGTCTGGGTTCCAGTCTGTTGCACCACGACAGCCAGGTCGCGTTGCTGGGGTTGGGTGGCTACAACGCGGTGCTCGCCGCCCTCGCCTTCAGCGCCCAGCGCCAGCAACCGTGGCTGCCGCTGTTCGGCATCGGCCTGGCGCTGCTGCTGACGCCGCTGTTCAGTGCCCTGGGTCTTGCGACTCTTACTGCACCGTTCATTCTTGCCTGCTGGCTGCTGCGCACCGGCATTCGCCTGATGCAGCAACCGCAGATCAGCGGCGCGCCTTGCGCTCACGGGGAGAATCAACCTAGGCTGCGCTGATCTTTGATTCAGGCGCGATCCATGGACAGTAACAAGCACTGGCGTGAACAGCTTTACGTCATGATTTTCCAGAGCGACACCCCCGCCGGGCGACGTTTCGACGGCATTCTGCTGCTGATCATTCTGGCCAGCCTGGTGATCGTGATGCTCGACAGCATCGACAGCGTTCACCGCAATTACGCCGATGTGCTGGCGTATATCGAGTGGGGGTTCACCATCATCTTTGCCGGCGAGTACATTCTGCGTCTGTACTGCTCGCCCAAACCGCTGCGCTATGCCTTCAGTTTTTATGGATTGGTGGATCTGCTGGCGATCGTGCCGGGCATTCTCGCGCTGTACTACAGCGATGCGCAGTACCTGCTGATTATCCGGATCATCCGGATGCTGCGAATTTTCCGCGTCCTCAAACTCAGTCCGTACCTCAAGCAAGCCAACTACCTGATGTCGGCGCTGCGTGGCAGCAAGCAGAAGATCGTGGTGTTTCTGGTGAGCGTCTGCACACTGGTAACGGTGTTCGGTACGTTGATGTACGTGATCGAAGGCCCGGAACACGGATTCACCAGCATTCCCAAGGGCATCTATTGGGCTATCGTGACCCTGACCACCGTCGGCTTAGGCGACATCGTGCCGAAGACTCCGTTGGGCCAGGTGATTTCGTCGCTGGTGATGATCACTGGTTACTCGATCATCGCGGTACCCACCGGGATCTTCACCGCCGAACTGGCCAATGCGATGCGTGGTGAACAGTTGCAACACGACTGCCCGGTTTGCCAGAAAAAGAGCCATGAAAGCGGCGCGGCATTCTGTTCGCGCTGCGGTAATCAGTTATTCAATAAAATGGAATAAGCAAAGTTCTTTTTAATCTTTAAACGACTATGCGCGCCCCGCTATAGTCGCTGGCAAATGGCCTCATCTTTGTAAAAAAACACCCCCACAGAACAAGGAATGCGCAGTGAAAAAACTCTTTGGCGCCTCACTTCTCGCCGCTGGTCTTGCCTTCGGCAGCGTGGCTCAGGCCGCACCGACCCTGCTCAACGTTTCCTACGACGTGATGCGCGATTTCTACAAGGACTACAACACTGCGTTCCAGAAACACTGGCAGGCCGAACACAACGAAAACATCACGGTGCAGATGTCTTTCGGCGGTTCGAGCAAGCAAGCCCGTTCGGTCATCGACGGCCTGCCGGCTGACGTCATCACCATGAACATGGCCACCGACATCAACGCCCTGGCCGACAACGGCCAACTGGTGCCGAAGGACTGGGTCACCCGCCTGCCGAACAACAGTGCGCCATTCACCTCCGCGACCGTATTCATCGTGCGCAAAGGCAACCCGAAAGCCCTGAAAGACTGGCCGGACCTGCTCAAGGACGGCGTGCAGGTTATCGTGCCGAACCCGAAAACCTCGGGCAACGGCCGCTACACCTACCTGTCGGCCTGGGGCTACGTGCTGAAAAACGGCGGTGACGAGAACAAGGCGAAAGACTTCGTCGGCAAGCTGTTCAAGCAGGCGCCAGTGCTGGATACCGGTGGCCGCGCCGCGACCACCACGTTCATGACCAACCAGATCGGCGACGTGCTGGTGACCTTCGAAAACGAAGCCGAAATGATCGCCCGCGAGTTCGGCCGCGACCAGTTCGAAGTCATCTACCCGAGCGTCTCCGCCGAAGCCGAGCCGCCGGTGTCGGTGGTCGACAAAGTGGTCGAGAAGAAAGGCTCCCGCGCCGCTGCCGAGGAATACCTGAAGTTCCTGTGGTCGCCGGAAGGTCAGGAAATCGCGGCCGCCAACTACCTGCGTCCACGTGACCCGGCGGTACTGGCCAAGTACACCGACCGTTTCCCGAAAGTCGACTTCCTGTCGGTCGAGAAGACCTTCGGCGACTGGCGCACCGTGCAGAAGACCCACTTCAACGATGGCGGGATCTTCGACCAGATCTACAGCGGCCAGTAAGGCTTGAGCTGACATGAAAAAGGCGACCTGCAGAGGTCGCCTTTTTTGTGGGCGGCTACATGGGCGGCTTGACGCCATCCTTGCCCGCCGAGATCGATTGCGCAGTCAGCGTGCCATCCGCGCTCTGGGTCACGAAGGTGACGATCTTCACCCCGACCTTGAGCAGGCTGCGATCGCCCGGCGTCAGGTTGACGATCGGCACGTCCTCCGGCACCAGGATCTTCTGCTGGCCGCCCTTGTAGTTGACGGTCAGCACCCGGCCGTTGCTGACCACCAGATCGCCGACGCTGCCGTTGGTCATGCTGCTGCCCTTGGCCAGGTCGAACGGCCGATGACCGTCGCCGCTGCCCGCCAGCTCCGGCGGGAATACGTGAACCTCCAGCGCCTTGAGCGTGCCATCCTCCTGGGGAATGGCGGCCGAGCCGATGTAGCTGCCGGGCTTGATGTCTTCGATATTGGCCAGGGTAACCGCGCGGACCTTGGTGTCCGGGGTCAACTGGATCACGACGTTTTCACCGCTGTTGACGTGAACCTTGAGCGAGTCGGAACTGACCCCGGTAATTTCCCCGCGCACGCCCATGCGCATGCCGGGCGCTTCGGCGGCCTGTGCGGCAGTGGCGCCGAGCAGACTGATCAGGGCAATCGTTGTGGTGTGGCGAAGCAACTGACGAAACATCGCAATCCTCCGTTGATGAACGCTGAAACCCGGTCACAACATAAGCACGCTATCGAACAAGATGTAAGTGAATGTATCATCGACGCTCAACGGTCGGACGCAAGGTTCGCCGATGAACAATGGATTGTTCGGCGCCACCTGTTCCGCAACGGAATAACTGATATCGATCAGAAGCCTCTACTGCCGGCTCGGCCCGTCCCTTAGCCTCACCGCATTCCTTTTCGCTGGATCGAGAAACCCTATGACCGCCACAACTCACGCAATGACCCGAGGCATGGTGCTGCTGTTCGCTTTCTGCTGCGGCGCCATCGTTGCCAACATTTACTACGCCCAGCCGATCATCGGCCTGATCGCGCCGGACATCGGCCTGAGCGACACCATGGCCAGTTTCATCGTGTCGCTGACCCAGATCGGCTATGCGCTGGGCCTGTTCTTTCTGGTGCCGCTGGCGGACCTGCTGGAAAACCGCCGGTTGATGATCATCACCACCGTGGTGGCAATTGCCAGCCTGCTCGGCGCGGCGTTTACCGATCAACCGAATGTGTTCCTGCTGATTTCGTTGCTGGTGGGGTTCAGCTCGGTGTCGGTGCAGGTGTTGATTCCATTGGCGGCTCATCTGGCGCCGGAAGAATCCCGTGGCCGGGTGGTCGGCGGGATCATGGGCGGTTTGCTGCTGGGGATTCTGCTGGCGCGGCCGGTGTCGAGCGTGGTCGCCGACCATCTCGGCTGGCGGGCGATGTTCATGATCGCGGCAGGCTTGATGGCAGCGATCAGCGTGGTTTTGGCGCTGACTGTGCCCAAGCGCCAGCCGGATCACAGCGCCTCCTACGGCCAGTTACTCGGATCGTTGTGGACGCTGCTGCGCAAACAACCGGTGCTGCGTCAGCGAGCGTTTTATCAGGCCTGCATGTTCGCCACCTTCAGCCTGTTCTGGACCGCCGTGCCGCTGGAACTGGCGCGCAACCATGGCCTGTCCCAGAGTGAAATCGCGATCTTCGCCCTGGTCGGCGCCATCGGTGCCATCGCCGCGCCGATCAGCGGACGCCTGGCCGACGCCGGCCACACCCGCATAGCCTCGCTGCTGGCCATGCTGTTCGCCAGTCTGAGTTTCCTGCCCGCCTTCATCCACCCGGCCTACAGCGTGATCGGCCTGGCCGTGACCGGCGTTGTGCTCGATTTCTGCGTACAGATGAACATGGTGCTCGGCCAGCGCGCGGTCTACTCCCTCGACGCCAAAAGCCGCGGCCGCCTCAACGCGCTGTACATGACCAGCATCTTCGTCGGCGGCGCCTTCGGCTCGTCAGTGGCGAGTGCGGTGTACGAGCATGGCGGCTGGTTGTGGATCGTGATTGTTGGCAGCGCGTTCCCGCTGCTGGCGCTTGTGCGGTTTTTGAGTGCTTCGCAGAAGCCTGTTCTGGCAACGGCCTAGAATCTGAAAGCACTGCCGGATTGCTGATCCGACAGTGCTTGATGCTCAATGCCGGACCAGTTTTTCCATGGCGGCATCCGCCAGAAAGGAAGAGCGGCTTTTGACGTTGTGCTCACGCACGTAGCGGTCGATTCGCTGGATGACATAGCCCGGCAACGTCACGTTGACCTTTTCGGTCTTGCCCATGTACGGCGAGATGTCCAGCTCGAGCATGCCCCAACCCATGTCCGCGAACTCCGGGTTGTTGCGATGGGTCGCCGCCGAAGTCGGCATCGGAATCGAGTCGCCATCGGCCGCAATCTCCTGCAGCATGATGTGGGCAATCTCGACGGCCGCGTTGTAGGCATCCTCAAACGTATCTCCGGCAGTAATCGCGCCGGGAATATCGGGGATCTGAATCCCGATGGCGGTGTTCTCGTCACCCCATTCGATGCAGATTGGGTATTGCATTACGGATCTCCTCTGTAACTGGCTGGCGGGTTGTACAACCCGGCACGCCTCCTGATGCTCTTGACCGTCCCGACCGGCAAATCCTTTTTCGGATGCGGGACGGGAATCGTGTATGGGTTGTAACGGTGCGTGAAGATGTGGTGGCTGCCGGTTATCCGGTCCAGCGTCCAGCCTGCCTCCTCCAGCTCCTTGATCAATAACCTGCTCTGCACCAACCGCCTCCTTGCTTCGGCTTAACAAAAGTAACCCTAGAGTTATCTTTACTCAAGCACAGAAATTCGCAGCACGACGTTCGGTTGTTTTGCAGCATGTGATTGATGCACTGCCCCAGCGAGCTGGCATTGGCGCTTCTCGCAAAGCAAGCTCAGGCGTTGATGACAGGATACGAGTGAGGCATTGCTCATCACCCCAGACAGCAAAACGGCGATCCTGAGATCGCCGTTTTTCATTACTCCCCGAACTGCTTGCCCAGTCCCGCCGGTACGCCGTGGATGTTGGTTTCTTCCCACGGGCCGTTGGGGCTGATCGAGCGGCTCCAGCCGTTGTTCCAGCGGTAGTAGGTGCGCTGGCGGTAGAAGGTGTTGGTCTGGTCGTCGAGCACGTACACGCCCAGTTTCTGGTCCCAGTGGCTGTTGCCGCCCGGGGGCGGGGCGAAGCTGGCCGAGGTGCGCGGGACGGGTTTGGCGGGTTTGGCCGGGATGCCCGGCTTGCTCGGCGTCGGGGTGGTCGACGGGGTCGGGCTGGGTTGTGACGGCGGGATAGGCGGCAGCCTGGTGGTCGGCTCCGGTCGTTGCACCGCACATGCGCTCAAGCCCAGGGCCAGTGTGAGGACTGTGATTCGGGCGATGGCGTTCATGGCGGTGCTTTCCTGTTGGTTCCGGCTATTTGTCCGGGCTGTCGATGGTCAGTGTCTGCGGCGCGGTGGTGCTGCTGGCCAGAGGCCCGCTGCGACCGACCCACTCACCGGCGGTCGGTTGACCGGCACGGGAGATGCGCGCAACCAGTTGGACTTCGGGGAAGTTCGACAGTTTCAATTGCGGCATCATCGCGTCGGCATCGCCCAGCTCCACGGTCACCGGCAGATCGGCGACGGTCAGGCGCTTGGCTGCCAGCGGTGCCGGCGGGCCCGAGGTGGCGCGGGCAAAAATGAACACGCTGTCACCCGGTTGCACCTTGGCTTTGAGCTCGCTGGCCAGATCCACACGCACTTTCAACAACGCCGCCGCTTTCGCTGCTGGCGCCGAGGCGACCTTGCCACCGCTGGCCTGCAGCTTTTCGGTGGCGCGGGTGATGCCGCCCTGCAGGGCCTCGCGGGATTTGTCCTGTGGCGGCAGTTGCGCCAGCAGACGGTTCCAGTAGTCGATGGCTTCCTGATAACGCTCGCCTTCGAACGCGGCGATGCCCAACAGACCGAGGCTGGTGACTTCCTTCGGATCGGCTTTCAGCGCTTCGTCGGTCAGGGCCTGAACCTTGTCCGACCATTTTTTGTTGTCGGCAAAGTACTGGGCCTGCGCCCACTGGCCGAGCAGTTCCGGCTGGCGACCGGCGAGATTGACCGCGCGCTCGAACATCTTCGCCGCGTCCGCCGGGCGATCCTGAGCCATATAGGTACGACCGAGGAAATACACGCCTTCAGCCGAATCCGGTTGTGCGGCAACTGCGCGCTCCAGACGCTGAGTCATCTCTTCCATCGACTGCGGCGCCTGGGCGAACTCCCGGGTCAGTTCGACCTTGTCGCTCGCGCCAAAATGCAGATACAGACCGAGTCCCAACACCGGCACCAGCACGGCTGCCAGCAATGGAAGTGGTTTACCCAAACGCGAAACCCGCGCCGGCGCCACGCCTTCGGTGTCGGCCAGCAATTCACGGGCGGCTTCGGCGCGGCCGCTGTCCATTTGCGCGGCGTCGAGCACGCCTTCGGCCTGCTGCGATTGCAGTTCGGCGACGCGTTCCTGATACAGCGCGACGTTGAGAGCGGTTCGATCCTCTTCACGCTGGGCGCGACGTTCACGCAGGACGGGGATCAGCAGGAAACTCAGGGCGACCAGAAGCAACAGCCCTGCGGCAAGCCAGAAATCAATCATTCTTGGTTTTTATCCAACAGTTGGTCGAGGCGCTGACGCTCTTCAGGGGACAGCGATTGCGGCGTCTCGGCGCGCTGCCCGCGACGGCGGCGGACGATCACCGCGATCACCACGAAGCCACCCAGCAACAGGCCGGCCGGGCCGAACCAGAGCAAAGCGGTCTTGGCATTGAGCGCCGGTTTGTAGCGGACGAAATCACCGTAGCGGTCGACCATGAAGTCGATGATCTGCTGATTGTCCTTGCCCTCGCCGAGCATGCGGAAAATCTCTTTGCGCAGGTCGGCGGCAATCGGCGCGTTGGAGTCGGCGATGTCCTGGTTCTGGCACTTGGGGCAGCGCAGTTCCTTGGTCAGTTCGCGAAAACGTTCGCGATCGCCTTCTTTGGCGAACTCGTAAGTATCGATGGCGGCGTGGGCCACACCGGCCAGGCTCAAGCCCAGCACCATGGCAGCTAAAAAGCGCTTCATGGCTTGGCCTCGTCGACCAGCGCCTGATACTTGGCCGCCAGTTTTTCCCGCCAGACCTGCTCGTCGATCACCCCGACGTACTTGTCGCGGATGATGCCCTTGGCGTCGATGAAGAAGGTTTCCGGCGCACCGTAGACACCGAGGTTCAGGCCCAGGGAGCCTTCGTCGTCGCGGATGTCGAGTTGATACGGATTGTGGAATTCGGCCAGCCACTTCAACGCATCGGCGTTGGTGTCCTTGTAGTTGATGCCGTAGATCACCACGCCGCGCTCGGCGAGTTTGTTCAGCACCGGGTGCTCGACCCGGCAGGAAATGCACCAGGTGCCCCAGACGTTGACCAGTGCCGGTTTGCCGAGAATGTCGGCCTTGGTCAGGGTCTTGTCGCCCTGCACCGCCGGCAGCGAAAACTCCGGGAACGGCTTGTTGATCATCGCCGACGGCAGCTCCGCCGGATCCAGATACAGACCGCGATAAAGGAATACGGCCACCAGCAGGAAAATCGCCAATGGCACCAGCATCAACCAACGTCTCATGCAGCGGCTCCTTCCATGCCCAGCGCTTCACGCACGCGGGCTTTGACCTTCACTCGATAACGCCGATCCAGCGCCGCCAGCAGACCACCGAAACCGGTCAGCAGACCGCCGAACCAGATCCAGCGCACGAACGGCTTGACGTGAACCCGCACCGCCCAGGCGCCATCGCCCAACGGTTCGCCCAGGGCGACGTAGAGGTCGCGGGTGAAACCGGCGTCGATCCCGGCCTCGGTCATCACCGAGTTCTGCACGGTGTACAGACGTTTTTCCGGGTGCAGCACGCTGATTTCCTGACCGTTGCGGATCACCCGGACGGTGCCCTTGTCGGAGGTGAAGTTCGGGCCTTCGAAGTGCTTGGCGCCTTCGAACACGAACTGATAACCGGCCAGATCCATCGACTCGCCTGGTGCCAGACGCAGGTCGCGTTCGGCACTGTTCTGGCTCGACAACACCACGCCCAGCGCACAGACGGCGATACCGAGGTGGGCGATCTGCATGCCCCAGTAACTGCGGGTCAGGGTCGGCAGGCCTTTGATCAGACCTTTGTGGCGGGTCTTGTCGAAGATGTCGCGCACGCCGGCCAGCAACACCCAGGCCGCGAGCAGGAACGTCGCGATGACGGCCCAGTTGAAATCGCCGTAGGCGACGCCGGCTACCACCGCCAGCGCAACGCTGCCCAGCAGCACCGGGGTCAGCATGCTGACCAGCCATTTCACCGGAGTGTCTTTCCAGCGCACGATCACGCCGACCGCCATCACCAACATCAACAGCGCCATCAACGGAATGAACAACGCGTTGAAGTACGGCGGGCCGACCGACAGCTTGGCGCCGCTGATCGCGTCGAGAATCAGCGGATACAGGGTGCCGAGCAGGATCATCGACGCTGCCACCACCAGCACCAGGTTATTGCCCAGCAGCAGGGTTTCTCGCGACCACAGATTGAAACCGACCTGGCTCTTGACCACCGGCGCGCGCAGCGCAAACAGGGTCAGCGAACCACCGACCACGAACAGCAGGAAGATCAGGATGAACACGCCGCGCTCAGGATCGGAGGCAAACGCGTGCACCGAGGTCAGCACGCCGGAACGCACGAGGAAGGTGCCGAGCAGGCTCAGGGAGAACGCGGCAATGGCCAGCAACACCGTCCAGCTCTTGAACACGCCACGTTTCTCGGTGACCGCCAGCGAGTGAATCAGCGCCGTGCCCACCAGCCATGGCATGAAGGAGGCGTTTTCCACCGGGTCCCAGAACCACCAGCCACCCCAGCCGAGTTCGTAGTAAGCCCACCACGAACCGAGGGTGATGCCGATGCCGAGGAAGGCCCAGGCGACGATGGTCCACGGACGCGACCAGCGTGCCCACGCGGCATCGAGACGACCGCCGAGCAATGCGGCGATGGCGAACGCGAAGGCCACCGAGAAACCGACGTAGCCCATGTACAGCATCGGCGGATGGACGATCAGGCCGATGTCCTGCAGCAATGGGTTGAGGTCACGACCGTCGGCCGGGATCTGCGGCAGGATCCGCGAAAACGGGTTCGAGGTGAGGATCAGGAACAGCAGGAAACCGGTGCTGATCATGCCCATCACCGCCAGCACGCGAGCGAGCATCACTTGCGGCAGTTGCCGGGAGAACACCGACACGGCGAAGGTCCAGCCGCCAAGGATCAACGCCCACAGCAGCAGCGACCCTTCGTGGGCGCCCCACACCGCGCTGAACTTGTAGTACCACGGCAGCGCGCTGTTGGAGTTCATCGCGACGTAAGCCACGGAGAAATCGTCGGTCATGAAGGCGTAGGTCAGGCAACCGAAGGCGAACAGCAGAAATGCGAACTGCCCCCACGCCGCCGGTTGGGCGAGCCCCATCCACAGACGATCGCCGCGCCAGGCACCGAGCAACGGCACCACCGCCTGCACAAGCGCAAAACACAGCGCGAGGATCATGGCCAGATGGCCCAACTCAGGAATGAAAATGCTGGAGGTCATCGATCAACCCTCCTTCGCAGGGGTTGGCGCGGATTGGCCGCTGTCCTTCAGGGCTTTGGTCACTTCCGGCGGCATGTATTTCTCGTCGTGCTTGGCCAGTACTTCATCGGCGACTACCACGCCATCGGCGTTGAGCTTGCCCAGTGCGACGATGCCCTGCCCTTCACGGAACAGATCCGGTAGGATTCCACGGTAGGTGATGGTCACGGACTTGTTGAAGTCAGTGACCACGAATTTCACGTCCAGCGAATCCGTGGAGCGTTGCAGCGAGCCCTTCTCGACCATGCCGCCGGCGCGGATGCGGGTGTCCTGCGGCGCTTCGCCGTTGGCGATCTGGGTCGGGGTGTAAAACAGGTTTATGTTCTGCTGCAGGGCGCTCAGGGCCAAGCCGACGGCAGCGCCGACCCCGACCAGAATTGCCAGGATGATGATCAGACGCTTTTTACGCAGCGGATTCACTTGCCGTTCTCCCGGCGCAGACGACGCGCCTCTTGTTGCAGATAACGCTTGCGGGCCGCGATCGGCGCCGCCACGTTGAGGATCAGTACCGCCAGACAGATGCCGTAGGCCGACCAGACATACAGGCCGTGATGGCCCATGGCGAGGAAGTCGCCGAATGACGCGAAACTCATCGAGCGGCCTCCAGGCTGTTCTGCACTTCTTCTTTCACCCAACTGGCGCGGGCTTCGCGCTTGAGCACTTCAAGGCGCATGCGCAGCAACAGCACGGCGCCGAAGAAACAGTAGAAACCCAGCACCGTCAGCAGCAGCGGTAGCCACATCTCGACGGGCATCGCCGGTTTTTCGGTGAGGGTGAAGGTCGCGCCCTGGTGCAGAGTGTTCCACCACTCCACCGAGTATTTGATGATCGGAATGTTGATCACGCCGACGATGGCCAGCACCGCGCAGGCCTTGGCGGCGCTGTCGCGGTTGCTGATGGCGTTGCCCAGCGCGATCACGCCGAAATACAGGAACAGCAGAATCAGCATCGAGGTCAGACGCGCGTCCCAGACCCACCACGAACCCCAGGTCGGTTTGCCCCAGATCGCCCCGGTGACCAGCGCCACGGCGGTCATCCACGCACCGATCGGTGCGGCGCACTGCAGGGCGACATCGGCCAGTTTCATCTTCCACACCAGCCCGACCACCCCGCACACCGCCAGCATCACGTAGATCGACTGAGCGAGCATCGCGGCGGGCACGTGGATATAGATGATGCGAAAGCTGTTGCCTTGCTGATAGTCCGGCGGCGCGAAGGCCAGGCCCCAGATGACGCCAACGCAGATCAGCAACAACGCGGCGAGGCTCAACCACGGCAGCAACTTGCTGCTGATGCCGTAGAACCACTTGGGCGAGCCGAGCTTGTGAAACCAGGTCCAGTTCATACTGTTTCCATCACGGGTGCCGCTCATCGGTGTGAGCAGTCTCAGGGTCTTTGCTGGTTAAATTTTAACCAGACCTCATTATTCGCCGACGCTGATCTTCAGGCCAGCCGCTATTGCAAAAGGTGTCAGGGTTATCGCCAGGGCGGTCAGGCTGCCAAGCCACAACAGATAACCAAGCGCCGGCATGCCCTGCAATGCCGCCTGCAAGGCGCCACTGCCGAGGATCAACACCGGGATGTACAACGGCAGAATCAGCAGCGCCAGCAACAGGCCACCACGTTTCAGACCGACCGTCAGCGCCGCGCCCACCGCGCCGAGCAAGCTCAGCACCGGTGTTCCCAGCAGCAACGAAAGCAGCAAAACCGGCAGACACGCAGCCGGCAACCCGAGCATCAACGCCAGTAACGGCGAGAGCAAAACCAGTGCCAGCCCGGAAAAAAGCCAGTGTGCCAGCACCTTGGCCAATACCAGAAGTGGCAGGGGGTGCGGCGAAAGGACCCACTGTTCAAGGGAGCCATCTTCGAAATCACTGCGGAAAAGCCCGTCCAGCGAGAGCAGGACCGACAAAAGTGCCGCCACCCAGACTAACCCCGGGGACAAGTTTTGCAATACTTGAGTTTCCGGTCCGACGGCCAGCGGGAACAGCGCGATGACGATGGCGAAGAAAATCAGCGGATTGGCCAGCTCCGCCGGGCGGCGGAACAGCAGTCGGGATTCACGGGCAACCAGCAGGCCGAACACACTCATACCGCCCAATTCCCCAGATCGATGTCGCGATAACCGGCCGGCATCCGGCTCAGCGTATGGTGCGTGGTGAGCACCACCAGCCCTCCCCGTTCGCAGTGCCCGGCCAGGTGTTCTTCAAGCTGTGCCACGCCCTGTTTGTCGAGGGCGGTGAACGGTTCGTCGAGAATCCACAACGGCGGGCTGTCCAGATACAACCGCGCCAATGCCACGCGGCGCTGCTGGCCGGCGGACAGACTGTGGCAGGGAACATCCTCGAAACCGCGCAATCCAACCGCCGCCAGGGCCTGCCAGATCGCGTCGCGTTCGGCGGGTTGATGCAGGGCGCAGAGCCAGGCGAGGTTTTCTTCCGGCGTGAGCAGATCCTTGATCCCGGCGGCATGGCCGATCCACAGCAGGTTGCGCGCCAGCTCGCTGCGTTGCTCGCCCAGCGGCTTGCCGTTGAGCAGTACCTGACCGTCGGTCGGCTGCATCAAACCGGCCAGCAAACGCAGCAGGCTGGTCTTGCCGCTGCCGTTGGGGCCGCTGATCTGCACCATATCGCCACTGGCCAGTCTCAATTCGAGATTGTCGAAGAGCAGTCTGAGATCACGTTCACACGCGAGGGCAACGGTTTGCAGGACAGGACTGGTCAAGGGTTTACGGGCCTTATACGGTTCAAGTCGGCTCTGGCGCGGCCGTTAAAGAGTTGCAGCATAAATGCAATGACGGCTCGATCTAGAGAGCTGCGTCAAACAATTGCAATGTTTTCGCCACTCCTGGAACGACGGGCGGCATTATACATGTCGCCATCCTCTCTCCCGAGTGCATTTTCCTCAGGTTGTGTCCGCGTATGACAGGCGAAATGAACATCCTCCCGCTCCCGCCCACCACCCCGGCGACTGTTCGCCCGCAGGTGGGTGAGTTGCTGAAGTTGCTGACGCCGGTCGACGGGCTGATTGCCGCCGGCCAGAGCGCCAAGGCCGAGGTGTTGTCGCTCAAGCAGGCGGATCAGACCTTTCAGTTGCTGCTCAAGGTGACGCTGGACAGCGGCCGTCAGACCACCGTGCAGGCGACCAGCAATCTGCCGCTGCCTCAGGGCACCAGCCTGGCGATCACCCAGCCGTCGGCGGGCAATCTGGCGATCACCGTGCAACAGGCCATCGCCAGCAGCGTCGCCACCCTCACCCGCATCGACACCGCGCAACTGCCGGTCGGCACGCTGCTACAAGGCAAGGTGCTGACGGCTCAGGTCTTGCCGCAGGTGCCGGGGCAACCGACGGTGTATCGCTCGATGGTCAGCCTGCTCAACACCGCGTTGAGCGGCACCACCCTGAGCATCGACAGCCCGCAACCGTTGCGTATCGGCACCTTGCTGTCGGCGCTGGTGCAGGACTCGCAAACCCTGAAGTTCCTGCCGCTGAGCAATCGCCAGGAACAACTGGCGGTCAGCCAGCAACTGGTCAGTCAGCAAAGCCGTCAGGGCTCGCTCGACGGCTTGCTGAAAATGCTCCAGAGCCTGCCCCCCGCCACCGATCAGACCTCCCAGGATTTGCGTGCCGCCGTGGACAAACTGCTCGCCAACCTGCCGGACGTGCAGCAACTGAGCACCCCAAAAGGTCTGGCCCAGGCGCTGGCCAACAGCGGCGTGTTCCTCGAAACCAAACTGCTGACCGGACAGAACCCGACACTGGCCCCGGACATGAAAGCCGATCTGCTCAAGCTGATCGCCCAGATAACCCCCGGCCTGCCCGGCAATACCAACCTGAATGCGATCATCGCCGCCAACACGCTGGCCCAGGCGCTGCCGAGCTTTGTGCGCAACGCCCTGGGCATGCTCGGTCAGGTCAGTGCGAAGCCGGTGCCGAGCAGTTTTCCGCTGCCCGACCGGCTGCTGCAAAGTCTGGAAGGTGAAGGCGATCTGGAACATTTGCTGCGCCTCGCCGCAGCCGCCGTGTCGCGCTTGCAAAGCCATCAGCTGTCGAGTCTGGAACAGACCGGCGTCACCGACGACGGCCGCCTGCTGAGCACCTGGCAACTGGAAATCCCGATGCGCAACCTGCAGGACATCGTGCCGTTGCAGGTCAAGTTCCAGCGCGAAGAAGCACCGGAGAAACAGGAAGCGAACGAGCAGCGCCGCGATGAGCGCGAGCCGAAACAACAACTGTGGCGCGTCGATCTGGCGTTCGACATGGAACCGCTGGGGCCGATGCAGATTCAGGCGCAATTGATCAGCGGCAGCCTGTCCAGTCAGCTATGGGCCGAGCGGCCGTACACCGCGAGCCTGATCGAAAGCAATCTGACTGCACTGCGCCAGCGCCTGCTGGATTCCGGGCTGAACGTCGGCGACATCGACTGCCACCTCGGCACCCCGCCGCAAGGCATCCAAACCCGCCTCGAACACCGCTGGGTCGACGAAACCGCATGAATGACACCACCGCTCCACGCCAGGCCATCGCCCTCAAATACGACGGCAGCCACGCCCCGACCCTCACCGCCAAGGGCGACGAAGAACTGGCCGAAGAAATCCTGCGGATCGCCCGCGACTGTGAAGTGCCGATCTACGAAAACGCCGAACTGGTGAAGTTGCTGGCGCGGATGGAACTGGGCGACAGCATCCCCGAAGAGCTGTACCGCACGATCGCCGAGATCATCGCGTTCGCCTGGAACCTCAAGGGCAAGTTCCCGGCGGGACACAACCCGGATGCACCGATGGTCGAGAAAGACGTCACCGAACGCGGCGACGATTACTGAAGGCAAAAAAAACGCAGTCATCGATGACTGCGTTTTTTCGTTCCCACCTGAGGCTTTTAGCTGCTTCTGTGCAGCTTGCGCATCAACTCCGCCTCAGCCTGGGTCAACCCGCAGGACTGGGTCAGCTCATCGACACTCGCGCCCATCCCCACCAGTTTCGCCGCCTGGGCGAATGACAGGCTGGATGGATCACGCTGCTCGAGCTGGGCGAGTTTGTCCGGGATCGGACCGACGACCGAGCGCAGCTCGTGCAGGGCTTCGCCCATGCGCACGTTGCCGTTCTGGTAATCGTCGACACGCTTGGCCAGGTCCTTGATGCGCTGATCACGCAGCGCATCGCCCTGGGCCTGTTGCGCAGCGATCACCCGCTGCGCCTTGATGTACGCCAGAAACATCGCCAGCGTGCCTGCCCAGAACAGGAACAGGACAATGACCGCTACCTCGAGAATCAATCAGATGTTCTCCAGTTCCGACCATTCTTCTTCGCTCATCATCTTGTCCAGCTCGACCAGGATCAGCAACTCGTTGTTCTTGTTGCACACGCCCTGGATGAACTTGGCCGACTCTTCGTTACCGACGTTCGGTGCGGTTTCGATTTCCGACTGACGCAGGTAAACCACTTCGGCCACGCTGTCGACCATGATGCCAACCACTTGCTTGTCGGCTTCGATGATGACGATACGGGTGTTGTCGCTGATCTCACCGCTCATCAGGCCGAAGCGCTGACGGGTATCGATCACGGTCACCACGTTGCCGCGCAGGTTGATGATGCCCAGCACGTAGCTTGGCGCACCCGGAACCGGAGCGATCTCGGTGTAGCGCAGGACTTCCTGAACGCGCATCACGTTGATGCCGTAGGTTTCGTTGTCCAGCTTGAAGGTCACCCATTGCAGGATCGGATCTTCGGAACCCTTTGCCGCCGTAGCCTTGTCGTTCATACCCTAGCCCCTCGAAAAACCGCGCCTGGCGGTGTGTGTTTCGTTCGCCGGCATTTGAATGCCGGTACTGTCTTTATGTCGGTTTGTGGTTCGGCTTACTGCCGGACATGTGCTTTGCCCCACCGCTGGCGATCAACTCGGCCAGTGCGGAAACATCGAGCAAGGCGCACATGTGTTCAATCACCGTCCCGGCGAGCCATGGCCGCTGACCCCGGTGACTTCTCCATTTGATTTCATTCGGCTCCAGACGCAACGAGCGACTGACCTGATGCACCGCCAGGCCCCACTCGTAACCCTGCACCGAAATCACGTATTGCAGGCCCTGACGGAAATCATCGCGGTAGCGATCCGGCATGACCCAGCGTGCGGTGTCCAGCACCTTCAGGTTGCCGGCCTGGCTCGGCAGAATCCCGAGGAACCATTCCGGCTGACCGAACAGCGGCGTCAGCTCATGGCCGGCCAGCGAATAGATCGAGCCCAGGCACACCAGCGGCACGGCCAGGGTCAACCCGGCGACGTCGAACAGCAGGCATTCGAACGCTTCCGAAGCCCAGGCTGGACGACCGTCGGTTTCTACCGGTGGCGGCGTGTTGCTGGGCGGCAGATGCACTTCCACCAGCGGCGCAACCAGGGTTGGTTCGACCGGGGCTGGCGCAGGTGCTTCAGATTCTGGCTCTGGGACTACGGGAGCCGGAGGCGTTTGCAGAAGCTGGGTTTGCAGCAGCGGCGCCAGGGTCGATACCACGCGCACCGGCTCAGGCTCTTTGATCAACGTCGCAGGCGCCTTCGCTACTACAGCGGCAGGCGCTGCAACCGGGGCGATCGGCCGGGCGGTTTTTTGCGCATCCCGGGCCTGCTCTTCAAGCACGGCGGCCTGGAATTCATCGAGCGCCGCGGCGGTCTCGACCACCTCGACCGGGGCTGCGATTTGCTGCTCGACCTCGTCCGGCACTTCCTGCAGCAAGCCGTCCAGATAGGACTGCAGCGCCAGTTGCGGCTTGGACGTCAGCTTGATCGGCCGATTCATGCTCAAGCCACCTGCGGAACGAGTTGCTGCGCCAGCAGATGCTTGAGCAGCGCGCGGTAAGCCAGCACGCCACGGCTCTTGCCGTCGAACTGCGAAGGGGTGACACCGGCACGACTGGCGTCGCGCAGACGGGTATCGACCGGGATGTAACCCTGCCATATCTCGTCGGGGAATTTGTCACGCAGCACGCGCAAGGTGCCCATCGACGCCTGAGTGCGGCGGTCGAACAGGGTCGGCACGATGCTGAACGGCAGCGCCTGTTTGCGCGAGCGGTTGATCATCGCCAGGGTATTGACCATACGCTCCAGGCCTTTGACGGCCAGGTGCTCGGTCTGCACCGGGATCACCAGTTGCTGGCTCGCGGCCAGGGCGTTGACCATCAACACTCCGAGCAACGGCGGGCTGTCGATGATCGCGTAATCGAAGTCCTGCCACAGCTGCGCCAGACTCTTGGCGATCACCAGACCCAGGCCACTCTGCCCCGGCGACTGGCGCTCGAGGGTGGCCAGCGCGGTGCTCGACGGCAACAGGGAAATGCGTTCATCGCTGGTCGACAGCAGCAGCTGGCCCGGCAGGCCTTGCGGCACGCTGCCCTTGTGCAGAAACAGGTCGTAGTTGCTGTGTTCCAGGCTGTCGGGGTCGTAACCGAAATAGCTGGTCATCGAGCCGTGCGGGTCCAGATCGACCACGACCACGCGCTTGCCCGCCTCTGCCAGCAAACCGGCTAAAGCGATGGAAGAAGTGGTTTTACCAACACCACCCTTTTGATTGGCGACTGCCCAGACTCTCATTCAGATCGTTCCTCCCGGCCGGGATACTCGGCCGAGACATGGTTCAGCGTATTAATGCGGGCGACGGAGAATTGACGGCACTCTCGCGTCCCGGCGTCTTGACCGGGGTCGGTGCAGTTTGTGTGCCAGCACGCTTCAACGCGGCATCCGGTTGCGCATGGGCGGTTCCGGTGCCGGTCAGGCTGCGGCGCACATCAAGATTGCGCGACACCACCAGCACCACACGACGGTTCTTCGCCCGGCCTTCGGCGGTGGCGTTGTTGGCCACCGGCTGGAATTCGCCGTAGCCCACCGACGCCATGCGGCCAGGGTTGACACCCTGCATCGCCAGCATGCGCACGATGCTCGCCGAACGCGCCGAGGACAGTTCCCAGTTGGTCGGGTACTGCGCCGTGCGGATCGGTTGATCGTCGGTGAAGCCTTCGACGTGGATCGGGTTGTCGAACGGTTTGAGAATCGCTGCGACCTTGTCGATGATGTTGAACGCGATATCGCTGGGCATCGCATCACCGCTGCCGAACAACAGGCTGGAGTTCAGTTCGATCTCGACCCACAGCTCGTTGCCGCGCACGGTCATCTGGTTCGAGGAGATCAGGTCACCGAACGCGGCGCTGATGTCATCGGCGATGCTTTTCAGCGGATCGCTGGCCCCGGCGATGCCGGCGTCGACCTGTTCGGCGTCCTTGACCAGCGGCTTGGCCGGGGTCACGGTCTTCGGTCGTTCTTCACCGATCGGGATCGGCTTGAGCGCGCGGTCGGAGTCGGTGAAGACCCCGATCAGCGCTTCGGAGATGATCTTGTACTTGCCTTCGTTGATCGACGAGATGGAGTACATCACCACGAAAAAGGCAAAGAGCAAGGTGATGAAGTCGGCGTAGGAAACCAGCCAACGTTCATGGTTTACGTGCTCTTCATGCTGGCGACGACGTGCCATGAGGTTAGTCCCTTAATCCATGAAGCCCTGAAGCTTCAACTCGATGGAGCGTGGGTTTTCACCTTCAGCGATCGACAAGATCCCTTCCAACAACATTTCGCGATAACGCGACTGTCGCAACGCGATTGACTTGAGCTTGGCGGCCACCGGCAACAGGATCAGGTTGGCACTGGCTACACCGTAGATGGTAGCGACGAACGCGACCGCAATACCGTTGCCCAGTTGCGACGGATCGGCCAGGTTGCCCATCACGTGGATCAGGCCCATCACCGCACCGATGATGCCGATGGTCGGCGCGTAGCCGCCCATGCTTTCAAACACTTTGGCCGCTTCGACATCGCGGGCTTCCTGAGTGTAGAAATCCACTTCGAGGATGCTGCGGATCGCTTCCGGCTCGGCGCCGTCGACCAGCAGTTGCAGGCCTTTGCGCGAGTAGGCGTCGGGCTCGGCATCCGCCACGCCTTCCAGGCCCAGCAGGCCTTCCTTGCGCGCGGTGAGGCTCCAGTTGACCACGCGGTCGATACCGCCGGCCAGATCCACACGCGGCGGGAAAAAGATCCAGGCCAGAATCTGCATGGCGCGCTTGAACGCGCTCATCGGCGATTGCAGCAGCGCGGCACCGACGGTGCCACCGAGCACGATCAGCGCCGCCGGGCCGTTGGCCAGCGCGCCGAGGTGACCACCTTCCAGGTAGTTGCCGCCGATGATGGCGACGAACGCCATGATGATCCCGATAAGGCTTAGAACATCCATCAGACGCATGCCTCGACGATGTGCTTGCCGATATCGTCCAGGCTGTACACCGCGTCGGCGAGGTCAGCTTTGACGATGGCCATCGGCATGCCGTAGATCACGCAACTGGCTTCGTCCTGAGCCCAGACCGTGCTGCCGCCCTGCTTGAGCAGGCGTGCACCCTCGCGGCCATCGGCGCCCATGCCGGTCAGTACCACCGCCAGAACTTTGTCACTGTAGGACTTGGCTGCAGAACCGAAGGTGATGTCCACGCACGGCTTGTAGTTCAGACGCTCGTCGCCCGGCAGGATTTTCACCGCGCCACGGCCATCGATCATCATCTGCTTGCCACCCGGCGCCAGCAGCGCCAGGCCCGGACGCAGGATGTCGCCATCCTCGGCTTCCTTGACGCTGATGCGGCACAGCTTGTCCAGACGTTCGGCGAAGGCCTTGGTGAAGGCTGCCGGCATGTGCTGGATCAGCACGATCGGTGCCGGGAAGTTGGCCGGCAACTGGGTCAGAACCCGTTGCAGCGCTACCGGGCCGCCGGTCGATGTACCAATCGCCACAAGCTTGTAGTTTTTGCGTTTCGGGGCCGGCGACGAAGCGCTGGCCGCTGGCGCGCGAGTCGGTGCAGGCGCAGGTGCCGGACGGGCCGGAGCACTGTGGCTGCCAAAGCTCGACGGCGCTGCTGCCGGAGTCGGCGCAGGTGCAGGTGTAGCGGCAGGCGCCGGCGCACTGTAGGCACTGAAACGACGGTTACTGCGCGAGATGCTGTGAACCTTCTCGCACAGCAGTTGCTTGACCTTCTCCGGATTGCGGGAGATGTCTTCGAAATTCTTCGGCAGGAAATCCACCGCGCCGGCATCCAGCGCATCCAGGGTGACCCGGGCGCCTTCGTGCGTCAGCGAGGAGAACATCAACACCGGGGTCGGGCAGCGCTGCATGATGTGCCGCACGGCCGTGATGCCATCCATCATCGGCATCTCGTAGTCCATGGTGATCACGTCCGGCTTGAGGGCCAGGGCCTGATCGATCGCCTCTTTACCGTTGGTTGCCGTGCCGACAACCTGGATGCTCGGATCCGCTGAAAGAATTTCCGAGACGCGGCGGCGGAAAAAACCCGAATCGTCCACCACCAGGACTTTGACTGCCATAAACACTCCATTAGGTGCGGCGGGACGTTGTCGCCCCGCCGCACCGGATTCAAATACGCCGTGCGGCGTAACGCTTGAGCATGCTCGGAACATCGAGAATCAGTGCAATGCGGCCGTCACCGGTGATGGTGGCGCCGGACATGCCCGGAGTTCCCTGGAGCATCTTGCCCAATGGCTTGATGACCACTTCTTCCTGGCCGACCAGTTGATCGACGACGAAGCCGATCCGCTGGGTGCCCACCGAAAGGATCACCACATGGCCTTCGCGCTGCTCTTCGTGAGCGGCAGAGCTGACCAGCCAGCGCTTGAGGTAGAACAATGGCAGCGCCTTGTCCCGCACGATCACCACTTCCTGGCCATCCACCACGTTGGTGGTCGACAGGTCGAGGTGGAAGATTTCGTTGACGTTCACCAGCGGGAACGCGAACGCCTGATTGCCGAGCATCACCATCAGGGTCGGCATGATCGCCAGCGTCAGCGGCACCTTGATGACGATCTTCGAGCCCTGGCCCTTGGTCGAGTAGATGTTGATCGAACCGTTGAGCTGGGAAATCTTGGTCTTCACCACGTCCATGCCGACACCGCGGCCGGACACGTCGGAGATCTCGGTCTTGGTCGAGAAACCCGGGGCGAAAATCAGGTTGTAGCACTCGGTGTCGCTCAGGCGATCGGCGGCATCCTTGTCCATCACACCGCGTTTCACGGCGATGGCGCGCAGGACGTTCGGGTCCATGCCTTTGCCGTCGTCGGAGATCGACAGCAGGATGTGGTCGCCTTCCTGCTCGGCCGCCAGAATCACCTTGCCGCCACGGGCCTTGCCCGAAGCTTCACGTTCTTCCGGCGACTCGATGCCGTGGTCAACCGCGTTGCGCACCAAGTGGACCAGCGGGTCGGCCAGTGCCTCGACGAGGTTCTTGTCGAGGTCGGTCTCTTCGCCCACCAGTTCCAGGTTGATCTCTTTCTTGAGCTGGCGTGCCAGGTCGCGAACCAGACGCGGGAAGCGGCCGAAGACTTTCTTGATCGGCTGCATCCGGGTCTTCATGACCGCGGTCTGCAAGTCGGCGGTGACCACGTCGAGGTTCGACACGGCCTTCTGCATCGACTCGTCGCCGCTGTTCAAGCCCAGGCGCACCAGACGGTTACGCACCAGTACCAGCTCGCCGACCATGTTCATGATTTCGTCGAGACGTGCAGTGTCCACACGCACGGTGGTCTCGGCTTCGCTCGCCGGTTTTTCCGGTGGCGGCGTCGCCGGTGCACGGGCCGGAGCCGGTGCCGCAGCGGCAGCCGGTTTGGCCGGTTCGGCTTTCGGCTCAGGCGCTTTTGCAGCAGGTTTTGCCGCAGCGGCCGGGGCCTTCGCAGCAGGCGCTGCAACAGCAGAAGCATTGCCAGCCGTCACGACGGCACCGGTGGCGACGTCAGTGAACTTGCCTTTGCCATGCAGATCGTCGAGCAGCGATTCGAACTCGTGATCGCTGATCAGATCGCTACCGGCCGCAGCCGCTGCCGGAGCAGCCGTTGCAGGAACCGAAGCAATCGCCGACTCCAGCGCATCAACGGCAAAGTTGCCCTTGCCGTGCAACTGATCGAGCAAGGCCTCGAATTCGTCGTCGGTGATGTCCGAGCTGTCGCCCGCCGCTGGAGCAGCAGGTGCAGCGGCCGCCGGTGCCACGGCGTCGGCCGCGAACTGGCCCTTGCCATGCAACTGGTCGAGCAGCGACTCGAACTCGGCGTCGGTGATTTCATCGCTGGCCGCTTCGCTGGAAGTCGGCGCAGCGGCAGCCGCCGGGGCTTCGGCTTCGGCCTTGACGGCGTTCAGCGAGTCCAGCAACTGTTCAAATTCGTTATCGGTGATGTCGCCCGAATCGCCTTCGACGACCAGTTCTTCGATCATCTCGGCAACCGGCGAAGCCGGAGCTTCATCCGCCGATTGCGGTTCGGCCAGACGCGCCAGGGCGGCCAGCAGTTCCGGGGTGGCGGCGGTGATCGGGCTGCGATCGCGGACTTCGCTGAACATGCTGTTCACCGCGTCCAGCGCTTCGAGCACCACGTCCATCAGTTCTGCATCGACGCGTCGTTCACCCTTGCGCAGGATGTCGAACACGTTTTCGGCGATGTGACAGCACTCCACCAGCTCGTTGAGCTGAAGGAAGCCGGCGCCCCCTTTTACAGTGTGGAAACCGCGAAAAATTGCGTTGAGCAGATCTGCGTCATCCGGGCGGCTTTCCAGCTCGACCAGTTGTTCGGACAGTTGCTCAAGAATCTCGCCGGCCTCAACCAGGAAATCCTGAAGGATCTCTTCATCGGCGCCGAAGCTCATTAATGGGGTGCTCCTACAGGTCTAAAAACCCAAAAAAACTCAAAATCCAAGGCTGGATAGCAAATCGTCCACATCGTCCTGACCGGACACAACGTCTTCTCGTTTATCGGCATGAATCTGCGGACCTTCACCCTGCGAGAGATGTTTTTGTGGATCTTTTTCAGCAAGCATCGCCGCACGGTCATGTTCGATGCCCGCAAAGCGGTCCACCTGGCTGGCCATGAGCACGAGCTTGAGCAGGTTGCTTTCGACTTCGGTGACCAATTGGGTCACGCGCTTGATCACCTGACCGGTGAGGTCCTGGTAATCCTGGGCGAGCAGAATGTCGTTCAGATTGCTCGACACCGCGCGGTTGTCCGCGCTGCTGCGTGCCAGAAAACCGTCGACCCGGCGCGCCAGTTCACGGAACTCTTCAGCCCCGACCTCACGGCGCATGAAGCGGCTCCAATCGGCGCTCAAGGCCTGGGCTTCGTCAGCCAGGCCATTGACCACAGGGGTCGCGCTTTCCACCAGATCCATGGTGCGGTTGGCGGCAGCTTCGGTCAGTTTGACCACGTAGCCCAGGCGCTCGGTAGCGTCGGTGATTTGCGACACTTCCTCAGCCTGTGGCATGTGCGGATCGATCTGGAAATTGACGATCGCACTGTGCAGTTCACGCGTGAGCTTGCCCACTTCCTGGTACAGGCCACGGTCACGGGTCTGATTGAGCTCATGGATCAGTTGCACAGCGTCGCCGAACTTGCCTTTTTCAAGGCTCTCGACCAGTTCGACCGCGTGTTTTTTCAGGGTCGACTCAAAATCGCCCTGTGAAGATTCGTTATGCTCCATAGCTCCCCCGCGCGTTCATCAGCCGATGCGTTCGAAAATCTTCTCGATTTTTTCTTTCAACGCCTGGGCCGTGAAAGGTTTGACCACGTAGCCGTTAACGCCGGCCTGGGCCGCTTCGATGATCTGCTCGCGCTTGGCTTCAGCGGTCACCATCAGCACTGGCAGGTGCTTGAGCTTTTCATCGGCACGCACGTGGCGCAGCAGGTCGATACCGGTCATGCCGGGCATGTTCCAGTCGGTCACCAGAAAGTCGATGCTGCCGCTGTTGAGTACCGGAATGGCAGTGGTGCCATCGTCGGCTTCAACGGTGTTGGTGAACCCCAGATCACGCAACAGGTTCTTGATGATCCGCCGCATCGTTGAGAAGTCATCAACGATGAGGATTTTCATGTCTTTGTTCAATTCGACCTCCAAGCAGTCTTAAACGCGCCCAGCACCTGGACGCGCCATTTCAATCAATCCGGCAAAACACTCGATGACTGTCTGGAGCACAACAGATCGAGACCGGTGCCGTTCACCACCGCACCAGCCTCGTTCGCAGTGTCCCCACACTGCCTTCAGCGCGCTCGCCACTCCCCCAAACGCCCCCGCAAGCGGGCCGCGCACTGGCTGTGTAACTGGCTGACCCGCGATTCACTGACGCCAAGGACTTCACCGATCTCCTTGAGGTTCAGCTCTTCGTCGTAGTACAGCGCCAACACCAGTCGCTCACGCTCCGGCAAATTGGCAATCGCGTCCGCCAGCGCGGCCTGGAAACGTTCGTCTTCCAGATCGCGCGACGGCTCCAGATGAGCACTGGCGCCATCCTCGTGCAGCCCTTCGTGTTCGCCGTCCTGCAACAGATCGTCGAAACTGAACAGCCGGCTGCCCAGGGTGTCGTTCAAAATCCCGTAGTAATCGTCGAGACTCAATTGGAGTTCGGCCGCAACTTCGTGATCTTTAGCGTCACGGCCGGTTTTAGCTTCAATCGAGCGAATTGCGTCGCTGACCATACGGGTATTGCGGTGAACCGAGCGTGGCGCCCAGTCCCCCTTACGGACTTCATCGAGCATCGCACCGCGGATCCGGATGCCCGCGTACGTTTCAAAACTGGCGCCCTTGCTGGCGTCGTATTTGGTCGAGACTTCGAGCAGGCCGATCATCCCGGCCTGGATCAGGTCTTCGACCTGCACACTGGCCGGCAATCGCGCCAGCAAGTGGTAGGCGATGCGTTTGACCAGTGGCGCGTAACGCTCGATCAGCTCGTACTGCGCGTCACGCGCCGACTTCTTGTAGAAATTCATACCGCTGGCGGTCATAGCACAGGTCCTGCCGTTTGCTGCACGAGGCGCTCGACGAAAAATTCGAGGTGGCCGCGCGGGTTGGCGGGCAGCGGCCAGGTGTCGACCTTCTGTGCGATCGCCTTGAACGCCAGTGCGCACTTGGAACGCGGGAAGGCTTCATAGACCGCACGCTGCTTCTGCACCGCCTTGCGCACGCTTTCGTCGTAGGGCACCGCGCCGACGTATTGTAGGGCGACGTCGAGGAAGCGATCCGTGACCTTGGTCAACTTGGCGAACAGATTGCGACCTTCCTGCGGGCTCTGGGCCATGTTGGCCAGGACGCGGAAGCGATTCATGCCGTAATCGCGGTTCAGCAGTTTGATCAGCGCGTAGGCGTCGGTGATCGAGGTCGGCTCGTCACAGACCACCAGCAACACTTCCTGGGCTGCGCGAACGAAACTGACTACCGAGTCACCAATACCCGCAGCGGTGTCGATCACCAGTACGTCGAGATTGTCGCCGATGTCGCTGAACGCCTGAATCAGGCCGGCATGCTGGGCCGGGCTCAGGTGAACCATGCTCTGGGTGCCGGAAGCGGCCGGCACGATGCGGATTCCGCCGGGGCCTTGCAACAGCACGTCGCGCAGCTCGCAGCGGCCTTCGATCACGTCGGCCAGGGTGCGTTTGGGTGTGAGGCCCAGCAGAACGTCGACGTTCGCCAGCCCCAGGTCGGCGTCCAGCAGCATGACCCGACGGCCAAGCTCTGCCAGCGCCAAGGACAAGTTCACTGACACATTAGTCTTGCCGACGCCACCTTTGCCGCCGGTCACCGCGATCACCTGTACGGGATGCATGCTGCCCATGTTATTTCTTTACCTTGTCTTGCATAGACGGAGGCCACATTACTGGCTGCGCGTTCACAACCGGAACAATGCATGGCAGACCATCGATGTAGGTACAAAAACGGTTCATTACCTCAGCCAACCTGCTTGGTCGGACTGTGGTAGATATCAGCGAACATGTCAGCCATGGCTTCTTCGCTGGGTTCTTCCTGCATTTGCACGCTGACGGCGCGGCTGACCAGTTGATGACGGCGCGGCAGATGCAGATCATCCGGAATCCGTGGGCCGTCGGTCAGGTAGGCGACCGGCAGTTCATGACTGATCGCCAGGCTCAGCACTTCGCCAAGGCTGGCCGTCTCATCCAGTTTAGTCAGGATGCAGCCAGCCAGCCCGCAACGCTTGTAACTGTGATAAGCGGCGGTTAGAACCTGTTTCTGGCTGGTGGTTGCCAGGACCAGATAATTTTTTGAGCGAATGCCACGACCGGCCAGACTTTCCAGCTGCATGCGCAGTGCCGGATCGCTGGCTTGCAGGCCGGCGGTATCGATCAGCACCACGCGTTTGCGCAGCAGTGGATCCAGCGCCTGCACCAGGGACTGGCCCGGATCGACGTGGGTCACCGAAACGTTAAGGATGCGGCCCAGTGTCTTGAGCTGCTCCTGTGCGCCGATACGGAAACTGTCCATGCTCACCAGCGCGATGTTCTGCGCGCCGTACTTGAGCACGTAGCGGGCGGCCAGTTTGGCCAGCGTGGTGGTCTTGCCCATGCCGGCAGGACCGACCATGGCAATCACCCCACCCTCTTCCAGCGGCTCGACTTCCGGTACGGAAATCATTCGTGCCAGGTGCGCCAGCAGCATGCGCCAGGCCTGACGCGGTTCGTCGATCTCGGTGATCATCGACAGCAGATCACGGGACAACGGGCCGGACAAACCGATGCGTTGCAGACGACGGTACAGATTGGCCTGGGCCGGACGGCTGCCTTGCAGCTGGTTCCAGGCCAGGGTGCCGAGTTGCACTTCCATCAGTTCGCGCAGGCTGTTGAGCTCGAAACGCATCGAGTCCAGAGCACGCGGGTCGACGCCAGCGGAAACCGCTGCAGGCGCCGGTGCAGGACGGGCCGGAGCTTCGTAGGTCGGTTCGGTCAGCGGCTCGGCAGCGGTCAGCGGCAGGCCGGCCGTCAACGGCAGCCCGGCGAACAACTGGCGATTGGTGTTGCCGTCGGCTTCGCCACGCAGGCTCAGCTCGGCCTGGGCGGTGACGATGCGCGACTGGGTCTTGCGCAGCTCATCCTCGAGTTCCATGTTCGGAACACGCGGGGCCAGCGCCGACAGTTTGTAATCGAGCGCCGCCGTCAGCTCGACGCCGCCGGCAATGCGGCGGTTGCCAATGATGGCGGCATCAGCGCCCAGCTCATCACGAACCAGCTTCATGGCCTGACGCATATCGGCGGCGAAAAAACGCTTAACTTGCATAAACCACTACCTCAGCCGTTGGGCCCTACTGTCGCAACGATGGTCACTTGCTTGTTGTCCGGAATTTCCTGGTAGGCCAGCACATGCAGTCCGGGAACTGCCAGGCGACCAAAGCGCGAGAGCATCGCGCGAACCGGGCCTGCTACCAACAGGATCACCGGCTGACCTTGCATTTCCTGGCGCTGCGCCGCTTCGATCAGCGAACGCTGCAGCTTCTCGGCCATGCTCGGCTCCAGCAGAACGCCCTCTTCCGAGCCTTGCCCTGCCTTCTGCAGACTATTGAGCAATATTTGTTCCAACCTTGGCTCTAGCGTGATAACTGGCAGCTCCGACTCAGTCCCTACAATGCTTTGGACGATGGCGCGGGATACGCCGACCCGCACAGCGGCCACCAAAGCGGCGGTATCTTGACTCTTGGCGGCATTGTTGGCGATGGCTTCAGCAATGCTGCGGATATCGCGCACCGGCACGTGTTCGGCCAGCAACGCCTGCAACACCTTGAGCAGCTGCGACAGCGTGACCACGCCCGGCACCAGCTCTTCAGCCAGTTTCGGCGAGCTCTTGGCCAGCAATTGCATCAATTGCTGCACTTCTTCGTGGCCGATCAGCTCGCTGGAGTGCTTGTACAGAATCTGGTTCAAGTGGGTCGCAACCACGGTGCTGGCATCGACCACGGTGTAACCGAGCGATTGTGCCTGGGCGCGCTGGCTGACTTCGATCCACACCGCCTCCAGGCCGAAAGCCGGATCTTTGGCGGTAATGCCGTTGAGCGAGCCGTAGACCTGTCCCGGGTTGATCGCCAGTTCGCGATCCGGGTAGATCTCGGCCTCGGCCAGGATCACGCCCATCAGGGTCAGGCGGTAGGCACTCGGTGCCAGATCGAGGTTGTCGCGGATGTGCACGGTCGGCATCAGGAAGCCCAGATCCTGCGAGAGCTTCTTGCGCACGCCCTTGATACGCGCCAGCAATTGCCCGCCCTGGTTGCGGTCCACCAGCGGAATCAGGCGGTAGCCGACTTCCAGGCCGATCATGTCGATCGGGGTCACGTCGTCCCAGCCCAGCTCCTTGGTTTCCATGGCGCGGGCCGGCGACGGCAGCAATTCCTGCTGACGCTGAACCTCTTGCAGCGCCTGCACCTTGGCAACGTTCTGCTTTTTCCAGAACAGGTAAGCACCACCGGCGGCGAGGGCAGCCATGGTCAGGAACGAGAAGTGCGGCATGCCCGGCACCAGGCCCATGACCGCCATCAGACCGGCCGCCACCGCCAGCGCTTTGGGCGAGGCGAACATCTGGCGATTGATCTGCTTGCCCATGTCTTCCGAGCCGGAAGCACGGGTCACCATGATCGCTGCAGCTGTAGATAACAACAGTGATGGCAATTGCGCCACTAAACCGTCACCGATGGTCAGCAAGGCGTAAACCTTGCCGGCGTCGGCGAACGTCATATTGTGCTGGAAGATACCGACGGCCATACCGCCGATCAGGTTGATGAACAGAATCAGCAGACCGGCGATGGCGTCACCGCGTACGAATTTGCTGGCACCGTCCATCGAACCGTAGAACTCGGCCTCTTGGGCCACTTCCTGACGACGGGCCTTGGCCTGCGCCTGGTCGATCAGACCGGCGTTGAGGTCGGCGTCGATCGCCATTTGCTTGCCGGGCATCGCATCGAGGGTGAAGCGCGCGCTCACCTCGGAGATCCGGCCGGCACCCTTGGTCACCACGACGAAGTTGATGATCATCAAGATCGCGAAAACCACGATACCGACCACGTAGTTACCGCCGATCACCACCTCACCGAAGGCCTGGATCACCTTACCGGCGGCGGCGTGGCCGTCCTGACCGTGGAGCATCACCACCCGCGTCGACGCCACGTTCAGCGCCAGTCGCAACAGCGTCGCCACCAGCAGGATCGTCGGGAACACCGCGAAATCCAGCGGCCGCAAGGCGTATACGCAGACCAGCAGCACGACGATCGACAGGGCAATGTTGAAGGTGAAGAACACGTCGAGCAGGAACGGCGGCACCGGCAACATCATCATCGCCAGCATGACCAGCAGCAACAGCGGCACACCCAGATTGCCTCGACTGAGGTCGGCAACATTCGAGCGAGCAGTGTTGAATAACTGAGAGCGATCCACCGGTTTTCCCCGTTCCTTTAAAGCAAACTTTTGACGCCCAGAGCGGGCGCAGGGCGGCTACTGCAAGAAGCCTTCCAACTTTTGCCGATGATTGAAACAGAGGGGTTCGGGCGTGGTTTTTCTGCTGGGCGGGATGTCGCTTTCGCGAGCAAGCTCGCTCCCACAGGGGAACGCATTCCAAATGTGGGAGCGAGCCTGCTCGCGAAGGGGCCCGAGAACTCAGCACAAAATGCCTTTTAAACTCAGGTGTTTAAAAGACACCTTCAGACACGCCTTACAGGCTACGAATCCTTGCGCCGTTGCCTACGGCTACGCCAGAATCCGCCGGCTTGTGCGCTGTGGGGTCGGGTTCTATTGTGGATCGGTCGCTGACGAATCAGCGATCGGGTTTAGCGACTCGAACTTTCTCAGCGCATCAGCGTTCATGGCTTCGTTGTGGGACTCTTCGTCCGCAATTACGTTATGGCGGCTGTATGCGGGAGACCTTTGGGTCTACCGGGGTGCCTGAGACCGGTTCGCTAACCTGCGTACAGCTGCCACCTTCACTTGTTTAGCGACAGGGGGAAAGTGGCTCCATAACCTCAGGAGCTTCACCATGATCAAACCAACACCCAACCCGCCCGAAACCGACCCCGCCTCGCCCTACGAGTCCGCCGATTCCAGAAAGCTTCACGAAGCCGCCGACCGCGCCCTCGATCACTACCTCTGCCCGCCCGGCTCCACGCCACCTCCGCGCAAGACCCGCAGAATGTATGCCGTCACCGCGGACTTCAAAAACGAAGAGCTGCTGGCCGAGCTCTGCGAAACCCTCGCGTCCGCCAGAACCATCGCCAATGACTTCGCCCACCTCATGCCCGCCTCGCAGCGCAGGACGCTGACGGGCATCGGGCAACTGATCATGCTCGGGGAGCTAACAGCGAATCGGGTGCTGAATAATCTGGAAATACCGCAGTCGCCGAACCCTGTGTAAAGGCTTGAGTGATATGTCGTGATTGCTGACGCCTTCGCGGGCAACACAGGTCATCGGGAATGAAAAAACCGCCACCGGATTCAACCGGATGGCGGTTTTTTTGCTTCATCACCATCAGGAATCGCGCCGCAAATCCGGCGGGATCGGCAGGTCGTCCTTGAGCGGTTCCGGGAACTTGCCCTTGCCCGCGCGGTGCTGGCGGATCTGGTAGACGTACGCCAAAACCTGAGCGACCGCCAGGTACAGGCCGCCGGGGATTTCTTCTTCCAGCTCCGTGGAGTAATAGATCGAACGCGCCAGCGCTGGCGATTCGAGGAGCATGACGTTGTTGGCCACGGCGATTTCGCGGATCTTCAGCGCCAGGAAGTCGCTGCCCTTGGCCAGCAGCATCGGCGCCCCGCCCTTCTCGGCGTCGTACTTGAGCGCCACGGCGTAGTGGGTCGGGTTGGTGATGACCACGTCGGCATCCGGGATCGCCGCCATCATCCGGCGCTGCGACATCTCGCGCTGGAGCTGGCGAATCCGTTGTTTGACCTCTGGCCGACCTTCCTGGTCCTTGTGCTCGTCGCGCACTTCCTGCTTGGTCATCTTGAGCTTTTTGATGCTCTCCCAGATCTGCACGGGCACGTCGACGGCGGCGATGATGATCAACCCGCAGGCCAGCCACAGGGAACTCCAGCCCACCAGTTGCAAGCTGTGAATGATCGCCCGGTCCAGCGGCTCGTGGGCGATGCGCAGCAGATCGTCGATGTCCGCATTGAGCACCACCAGCGCCACGCCCAACGTGATGAGAAACTTGGCCAGCGCCTTGAGCAGCTCGACCACGGCCTTCATCGAGAACATCCGCTTGAGGCCCGCCGCCGGGTTCATCCGGCTGAACTTGGGCGCCAGCGAACCGGCGGCAAACAGCCAGCCGCCCAGCGCGATCGGCCCGAGAAATGCCGCCAGCAACAGGGTGATCATGATCGGCTGAATCGCCAGCAAAGCCTGCAAACCGGAGTTCATCAGGAACGTCGCCATGGAGCGCTCGTCCATGATCACTTCCCGCGACAGCGTGAAGTTCTGGCGCATCAGATCCATCAAATCCTGCGCCAGCATCCCGCCAAAGATCAGCAGCGCTGCAGAGCCCGCGAGCATGATCGCCAGCGTGTTGAGCTCCTTGGAGCGCGCAATCTCACCCTTTTCCCGGGAGTCCTTCTTGCGCTTCTCCGTGGGGTCTTCTGTTTTGTCCTGACCGCTTTCGCTCTCAGCCATGACTCAGCGCGCCTTTGCCAGTTCTCGTAAAAACTGCAAAGCCTCGGTGGCCAGCGGTTGATACTGATTGAGAATGTCCGCCAACCCGACCCAGACGATGAACAGGCCGAGCACCAGGGTCAGCGGAAAGCCGATGGAGAAAATGTTCAGCTGTGGCGCGGCCCGGGTCATCACGCCAAAGGCGATGTTGACCACCAGCAGCGCGGTGACTGCCGGCAGCACCAGCAACAACGCGGCGCCCAGCACCCAGCCGAGCTTGCCGGCCAGCTCCCAGTAATGCGTGGTCATCAGCCCGCCGCCGACCGGCAGCGTGGTGAAGCTCTCGGTGAGCACTTCGAAGACCACCAGGTGCCCGTTCATCGACAGGAACAGCAAGGTCACCAGCATCGTGAAGAACTGCCCGATCACCGCCACCGACACGCCGTTGGTAGGGTCGATCATCGATGCGAAGCCCATGCCCATCTGGATCGCGACGATCTGCCCGGCCACCACGAAAGCTTGAAAGAACAATTGCAGCGAGAAACCCAGCACCGCGCCAACGAGAATCTGTTCGGCGATCAGCAGCAGACCGCTGAGGTCCAGCGGGCTGACCGCTGGCATCGGCGGCAGGTTGGGCGTGATCACCACGGTGATCGCGAAGGCGAAGTACAGACGGATCCGCCGGGGCACCAGCGTGGTTCCGAAGACCGGCATCACCATCAACATCGAGGCGACGCGAAACATCGGCAGCATGAACGACGCCACCCAGGTACTGATCTGGGTATCGGTCAACTGAAGCAGCGATTGCATGGCTTAGCCGATGACCATCGGAATGTTTTTGTATAGCTGAGTGATGTATTCCATGAACGTCTGCACCAGCCACGGGCCGGCGACGATCAGCGTGACCAGCATCACCAGCAGACGCGGCAGGAAGCTCAGGGTCTGTTCGTTGATCTGGGTGGCAGCCTGGAACATCGACACCAGCAGGCCCACCAACAGACTCGGCACCACCAGAATCGCCACCATCATGGTGGTCAGCCACAGAGCCTCGCGAAAGATGTCGACCGCTACTTCTGGCGTCATGGCGATACACCTCCGAAACTGCTGGCCAGGGTGCCGATGATCAGCGCCCAGCCATCCACCAGCACGAACAGCATGATTTTGAACGGCAGGGAAATGATCAGCGGCGAGAGCATCATCATACCCATCGCCATCAGCACGCTCGCCACCACCAGGTCGATGATCAGGAACGGGATGAAGATCATGAAGCCGATCTGGAACGCGGTCTTCAGTTCAGACGTCACGAACGCCGGCACCAGAATCGTCAGCGGCGCCTGATCCGGCGTCGCGATGTCGGTGCGTTTGGACAGGCGCATGAACAGCTCAAGATCGCTGGAGCGGGTCTGGGCAAGCATGAAGTCCTTGATCGGCACTTGAGCCTTTTCCACCGCCTGCTGGGCCGTCAGCTTTTCCGCGAGGTACGGCTGCAAGGCATCGTTGTTCACGCGGTCGAATACCGGCGCCATGATGAACAGCGTCAGGAACAGCGCCATGCCGGTGAGAATCTGGTTCGACGGAGTCTGCTGCAGGCCCAGGGCCTGACGCAGGATCGAGAAGACGATGATGATCCGGGTGAAACTGGTCATCAGGATGACGGCAGCCGGAATGAAGCTCAGCGCCGTCATGATCAGCAGGATCTGCAGGCTGACCGAATACTCCTGCGCGCCCTCGGCGTTGGTGCCCAGGGTGATCGCCGGGATCGACAACGGATCGGCGGCGAATGCCAGCGGCGCGGCCAACATCAAGGCCAGGGTCAAGACGATGCGCAACGCACCCATTACTTCTTATCCTTCTGATCCTTGCCGAGGATCTTCAACAGATGCTGGGCAAATTCCGGAGTCGCTTTGTCGGCGGTGCTCGGCACCTCGACCGGCTCTTTGAGCACGTGCAACGCAGTGATGGTTCCGGGGCTGAGGCCGAGCAGAATCTGCTCGTTGCCGACCTGCACCAGCATCAGACGATCACGCGGGCCGAGCGCGCGGGAACCGATCAGCTCGATCACCTGGCCCTTGCCGGCGGGACCTGCCTGCTGCACCCGGCGCAACAGCCAGGCGAGGAAGAAGATCAACCCCAGCACCAGCAACAGACCCAGCACCAGTTGCGTCAGCTGTCCGGCCACGCCGCTGTTGACGGCCGGCGCAGCAGTGGCCGCAGTTGCCGCCACCGGCTCGGCCGCCAGCACGCTGAACGGCAAGGCCAGCGCCAGACCGAACAAAGCCCCCAGAACCTTTTTCACTCAGCGCAGCTTCTTGATGCGTTCGCTCGGGCTGATCACGTCAGTCAGACGGATGCCGAACTTTTCGTTGACCACAACCACTTCACCGTGGGCGATCAGGGTGCCGTTGACCAGCACGTCCAGCGGCTCGCCGGCCAGACGATCGAGCTCGATCACCGAACCCTGGTTGAGTTGCAGCAGGTTGCGGATGTTGATGTCGGTGCTGCCCACTTCCATCGAGATCGACACCGGAATGTCGAGGATCACGTCCAGGTTCGGACCGTCGAGGGTCACCGGATCGTTGTTCTTCGGCACGCTGCCGAACTCTTCCATCGGCAGACGGTTGGAGCTCGAAGCACCTGCATCGGCGGCCAGCAGCGCGTCGATGTCGGCCTGCCCGGCTTCACCGGTTTCTTCCAGGGCGGCAGCCCATTCATCGGCCAGTGCCTGATCGTCCTGGGTGTTCATATCGTCGTTCATCATTTGTCCTCGGCGGGCAAAAAACCGGTAAAAGAATCAGGGAGTGAGGGCGCCGCTTCAGCGGCGCTCGATCGGCTCGATAACCTGCAACGCAAGGTTGCCTTTGTGCGAGCCCATCTTGACCTTGAAGGCCGGCACGCCGTTGGCGCGCATGATCATGTCTTCCGGCATCTCGACCGGAATCACGTCACCCGGCTGCATGTGCAGGATGTCGCGCAGCTTCAACTGGCGGCGAGCCACGGTGGCACCGATCGGCACGTCGACATCCAGCACGTCCTGGCGCAGGGCATTGACCCAGCGTTCGTCCTGGTCGTCGAGATCCGACTGGAAACCGGCGTCGAGCATTTCGCGCACCGGTTCGATCATCGAGTACGGCATGGTCACGTGCAGATCGCCGCCACCGCCGTCGAGTTCGATGTGGAACGTGGAGACCACGATCGCTTCGCTCGGGCCGACGATGTTGGCCATGGCCGGGTTCACTTCCGAGTTGATGTACTCGAAGTTGACTTCCATGATCGCCTGCCAGGCTTCCTTCAAGTCGACGAACGCCTGCTCCAGCACCATGCGCACCACGCGCAGTTCGGTCGGGGTGAATTCACGCCCTTCGATCTTGGCGTGACGGCCATCGCCGCCGAAGAAGTTGTCCACCAGTTTGAACACCAGTTTGGCGTCGAGGATGAACAGCGCGGTGCCGCGCAGGGGTTTGATCTTGACCAGGTTGAGGCTGGTCGGCACGTACAGCGAGTGCACGTATTCGCCGAACTTCATCACCTGTACGCCACCGACGGCAACGTCCGCCGAGCGGCGCAGCATGTTGAACATGCTGATGCGGGTGTAGCGGGCAAAACGCTCGTTGATCATTTCCAGAGTCGGCATGCGTCCACGGACGATGCGATCCTGGCTGGTCAGGTCGTAGCTTTTGACACTGCCGGGTTCGGCAGCGTTATCGGTCTGTACCAGACCATCGTCGACACCATGCAACAGCGCGTCGATTTCATCCTGGGACAGCAGATCCTGCACGGCCATGTCGTGTTCCTACTGCAGTACGAAATTAGTGAAAAGCAACTGTTCGATCACCACTTTGCCCAGCTCTTTCTGCGCCACTTCCTGGACGCTGGCTGTGGCCTTCTGGCGCAACATCTCTTGACCGACCGGGGTCGCCAGCGTGGCGAAATCCTGACCGGAGAAGAGCATCACCAGGTTGTTGCGGATCACCGGCATGTGCACTTTGAGCGCTTCCAGATCGGCCTGATTGCGCGCCAGCATGGTGATGCTCACCTGCATGTAGCGCTGACGGCCGTTCTGGTTGTAGTTGGCCACGAAGGCCGGCGCCATCGGCTCGAAAATCGCCGGTTGCTTGCCGACCGGGGCCGCTTCGGCCGCCGCCTCGGGCTTGCTCTGGGCACTGTGCATGAAGAACCAGGTCGCCCCCACAGATGCGCCGATGGCCAGCAGCAACCCGAGCACGATCGCAATGATCATCTTGAGTTTGCCTTTGGTTGCGGGGTCTTTTACTGCTGCAGCTTCGCTCTTCGCCATGCCAATAATCCGTCACTAATCGGGTTTTCACAGTCGCACGGCAAGGCAAGAGCAAGTGTTATGCCAGAAGTGTAGGTAGTAGCGGAGACAACGCTGAAGTCAAAAGCAACCCTCACCCCAGCCCTCTCCCGGAGGGAGAGGGAGCCGATCGAGTTGTCTTGTTGTGATATATCGACCTGAGGCACCGAGTCGACTTGGATTCAGCCCAAACAATCAGGTTAGCGAGCATCTCAAGCATCCCCAATCAGTTCCCTCTCCCTCCGGGAGAGGGCTAGGGTGAGGGGCTTTTGATTTGATCAGGCGTAGTAGTCGACGGCGCTGGAGCCGATCACGTGAGTGGCGGTGGCCGCCGCTTCAGCGACAGCCGTCGGGGTCAACTCTTCTTCAGCCGAATCCAGGCGACCGCCGGCTGCGCTGGTGCGACCGCCCTGCCCCTGCTGCGCCTGTTCCTGGCCTTGACCCTGCCAGCCACGGTTCTGGTCGGACACGTTGACGTCGACCTGCCCCATGCCTTGCTGATTGAACATGTCCCGCAGGCGGTGCATCTGACCGTCGAGGGCTTCACGCACGCTCGGATGCGCGCTCATGAAGGTCACCTGGGTTTGCTGGTCCGGGACCATGTTCACCCGGATATCCAGACGTCCGAGCTCGGCCGGTTGCAACTGGATGTCAGCCGCCTTCAGGTTGTTGCTCGACAGGTACATGACCCGGTTGACCACTTCCTCGGTCCAGCCGTTCTGGTGCATGGCAATCGGCTGGTTCACCGGCACCGCGTTGGCGGTTTTCGGCGTGGCAGCCTGGGTCAGCGCCGCCAGACGGTTGGCGAAATCATCGACACGAGTGTCGCTTGTGGCGGTCTTCAGGTCTTTCAGGCCGTCATCGATCAGGCCGCTGAACGCCTTCTCACCGCCCTGACTGGTGCTGTCCTTGTCAGCCTGCACATCGAGCATGCTGGCCATGCCGGCAGCGAAGGTCTGCGCCGAGGTCAATTCACCGTCAGCCTGAGTCTGGGCCGGGGTGGCCTTGGGCTGGGACTGACTGGAAGCGGAAATGTGACCACTCTGCTCCATGGCCATGCGCACGGCAGGCAGCGAATCCAGCGGATCCGCCTCGGGGTCGAAAGCAGGATCAGTGGCCGGCGCCGGATCCTTGACCATACCCGGCAATGCCGCCACGGCAGGTTGATCGGTTTCCGGTTTCGCAGCGGTATCGACGACAGGGGTGGCGGCTACCGGTGCGGTAACGACAGGTTCTACCGCCGCCACCAGTGCCGGATCCACCGGTGCTGTGTCGACAACAGGAGTCGTTGCGGTATCGGCAGTCTCATCATCAGTAGCGGTCTTGTCGTCCGTTGCCGCCGTCGCCGATTTGTCGGCGGGCAAGGCTTTGCCGCTATCGGCAACCGCCGGCTCCGGGGCGGCAGACTGATCCTTGCCGAGGTCTTTCTTGCCGCTGTTGTCAGCCACCTTGTCACGGGCAGGCTTTGCCGAATTGTCGACGCTCACCGAGGGCTTGTTCGGGCCTTGATCGGCGAACACCTGAGCGAAGCTGGAGGCCTTGTCCCCGGGCTCTGCGGCCACTGCCGATGATTTGGACGAGGCAGCTTGCGCCTTGGCCTGGGCGGCGGTCTGAAGAAGAATGTTGGGGCTTGCAGGCATGGCACGGTCTCCGCTGCACTGGGATCGTAGGTACAGTTGGGATAGATGACTGCAAGTGCCGGGCCAGTTTCGTCAGAATTCCGGCAAAACCGCCCGACGGCAGGATCAGTGCGTCAGCGAGCGCTGCCGCTCGGCGACATAAACGGGCCGCACATCGGCGAATTCGCTATGGATGTCGGCGACCAGTTTGATGATTTCAGAAGGGCTTTTGTCTTTGGCATGCTGTTCCAGCTCCTGGCACAGCACCGCAAGACGGGTCGCACCCATGTTGCTGCTGCTGCCCTTGAAGCTGTGCGCAACGGAAGACAATGCGTCGGCATCGGCAGTCTGCTGCAACTCCCGCAGGCGATTTTCGGAATCGGCGAGAAAGGTATCCAGCAGTTCCGGATAGCTGTCTTCCATCACTTCCCGCAGCACGCTTAGCGCCTCGTGGTCCACATGTGTATCAGCCACTTGTTCACTCCTTGATCAAGAATGCGCGGATTATGCCAGAGCCTCCCAGAAAAACTCCACGCGAGCACTGCGACCATCGTCTGACCAGCTGGCATTACGCGCCAATTGCCGGATCAGACTGACTCCGCGCCCCGACAGACGGACACCGTCGAGCGGCCGCTCCATCACGCGCGAGACATCGAATCCCTGGCCGCTGTCTTCGACCCGCACCACCAGACAACCGCCCTCACCTTCCGGCCGCACCTGCAAATGCACGCGCACGTAACCGTCCTGCAAGGCCTCGAGGCGCGCATTGCGCTGCTCATAATAACGGGCGAAACCCGATGCATCGCGCTTGAGGCTCGAGTCCAGGCCCAGCACGCCATGCTCCAGCGCGTTGGAATAAAGCTCGGCCAGCACGCTGTACAGTGCGCCACTCTGCGCCCGCAAGCCATGCACTTCCAGTAGCAACTGCAACAGATAAGGCAGCGGATTGAAGCGTTTCAGCGTGGCACCGCGAAATTCGAAGCTCACCGACCAGTCCAGCGGACAGGACTGGCCACTGTCGGAATACACCGGCGCCGACGGATTAACCTGCGCCATCTCCAGCAGGCTGACCTCGACCATGCTCACATCGTCCCGGGCCTCACCGCGAAAGTCCTGCAACGCCTGCTCGATGTCCTCGAACAGCCGATCCGGCTGGCGATTGGCGGCGAACACCTGGTGCAAGCGCTCGACACCAAACAACTGATCGTTGGCATCGCAGGTGTCGATGACCCCGTCGGAGAGCAGAAACACCCGATCACCCACCGCCATCGAGTGAACCTCGGTGCGGTCATCGAAGGTCTGCGGGCTGAGCACACCCAGCGGCAGATGCCGAGCCGCCAGCGGCTTGCGCTCCCCGGTAGCCAGGCAATGCAGATAACCGTCGGGCATGCCGCCGTTCCAGACTTCCACCGAGCGCCGCTGAAAGCTCAGGCACAACAACGTCGCACAGCAGAACATGTCCACCGGCAGGATGCGCTTGAGCTTGGCGTTCATTTCCCGAAGGGTCTCGGCCAGGCCGTAACCCTTGGCAGTCATGCCATAGAACACCTCGGCCAGCGGCATGGCGCCGACCGCCGCCGGCAAGCCGTGACCGGTGAAGTCACCGAGCAACACATGCATGTCGCCGGCCGGGGTGTACGCTGCCAACAGCAGGTCGCCATTGAACAGCGCATAGGGTGATTGCAGGTAACGGATGTTTGGCGCGCTCAGGCAACCGGAATGCGCGACCTTGTCGAATACAGCCTTGGCGACCCGCTGCTCGTTGAGCAGATAGTCGTGATGCTTGGCGATCAGGTCGCGTTGCTGAAGAACCGTGGCCTGCAAACGCCGCAAGCGATCCATCGCCTTGATTTTGGCGGCGAGAATTACCTGGTTGTAGGGCTTCGCCAGAAAGTCGTCACCGCCAGCCTCAAGACAGCGAGCCAGCGCTTCACTTTCCGTCAGCGACGTGAGGAAGATGATCGGCACCAGATTTTCACCCGCCAGGTTCTTGATCTGGCGTGCGGCTTCGAAGCCGTCCATGACCGGCATCATGGCGTCCATCAGCACCAGATGCGGCTTTTGTCGGATAAATGCCTCGACCGCCTCCGCACCGTGGGTGGCCGTCAGCACTTCATGCCCCTGACGACGGACGATGGTCGACAACAACAGCCGGTCAGCAGCGCTGTCTTCGGCGATCAGGATCGTCAGCGGCTCTTGCGGCTGCATGGCCGTCAACTGATGTCGAACAGCTTGTCGAAGTTGGAGATGGCGAGGATTTTCTTCACGTCGGAACTGCTGTTGACCACGCGGATTTCCGAGTCGTCACCGCCGACATGATCACGCAGCAGAAGCAGCATGCCGAGCGCCGAACTGTCGAGATAGGTCGCCTCTTTGAGGTCGACAATCACCGATTCGGGCTGCTCTTTTTCGTAGGATTGGCGAAATTCCTGATGCTTGGCGAAATCGAATCGCCCCTTGACCGAAATCGTCAGTTTTTTCTTGTCCGCAGACACTTCTGTAACGACTGACATGTACTGGCTTCCTTGTCATTTGACGAACCTGTACAAGGTTTAGCACCTGAAGGGGCCATGGGCAAGGCGCGATGGCGTCGGGATCTGTGCGAGATCTGCCCGTCAAAACGCCTCGTGGCGCGGCAAACGCTGGGACAACTCGTCCAGCAGCTTCTGTTCGCGCTTGTCTTCGGCGCGCTGCGCTTCATCCAGATAACGTTGTACAAGCTTGCGCAGACCTTCGACCCGGGCGAATGCCTGCTGCCAGGCATCGCGGGCCTTGTCCAGATTGTTCTGGTGCCATTGCAGGCTTTGACGCTGCTGATCGACGGCGGTGTCGAGCTGCGCCAGAAAGCCCTGAAAACCCAGCAGCCACTGCCCGGACACGCCCGTGCTGCCGCGTACGATCCACTGCTCGGAGTAATCCAGACGAAAGGCATGCAAGTCGGCGAGTTTGCTCTCGGCCACCTTCACCTGCCCCTGAAAGTAACCCAGGCGTTGCACGGCGGTTTTCTCGGCCTTCTCGGCCATGTCCACCACCGGCGCCAGACGCGCGGCTCGACTCAGGGCCATGACCGGTTACCCGCCGGCCGCCGGGGCGAAAATCGTGCCGAGATACGCTTCGCTTTCACCCAGGCTGATGTTGTCGTTGAGACCCTGACGCAGGTATCTGACCAGTTGCGGCTGCAGATTGATGGCAAGGTCAGTCTCGCGGTCACCGCCCGCGACATAGGCGCCGACGCTGATCAGATCGCGACTCTGTTGATAGCGCGACCACAGCTGCTTGAAGTATTGCGCACGCTGCATGTGCTCCGGCGACACCACCGCCGGCATCACCCGGCTGATCGAGGCTTCGATATCGATGGCCGGGTAATGACCCTCTTCGGCCAGGCGTCGCGACAGCACGATGTGGCCGTCGAGCACACCACGCGCCGAGTCGGCGATCGGGTCCTGCTGGTCATCTCCTTCGGACAATACGGTGTAGAACGCGGTGATCGAACCCCCGCCCTTCTCCGCATTACCGGCGCGCTCCACCAGTTTCGGCAATTTGGCAAAAACCGACGGCGGATACCCCTTGGTCGCCGGCGGCTCGCCGATGGCCAGGGCGATTTCCCGCTGGGCCTGGGCGAAACGGGTCAGGGAATCCATCAGCAACAGGACATTCTTGCCCTTGTCGCGGAAATACTCGGCGATCCGCGTGCAGTACATCGCCGCGCGCAGACGCATCAGCGGCGCATCGTCCGCAGGCGACGCCACTACAACGGAACGCTTGAGGCCTTCTTCACCGAGGATGTGCTCGATGAACTCCTTAACCTCACGACCCCGCTCACCGATCAGGCCGACGACGATGATGTCGGCCTCGGTGAAGCGGGTCATCATGCCGAGCAGCACCGATTTACCGACACCGGTACCGGCGAACAGACCCAGACGCTGGCCGCGACCGACCGTCAACAAACCGTTGATGCAACGGATACCGACGTCCAGCGGCACGCTGATCGGGTCACGGTTGAGCGGGTTGATTGTCGGGCCGTCCATCGGCACCCAGTCTTCGGCCTTCATACCGCCCTTGCCGTCCAGCGCACGTCCGGCGCCGTCCAGCACGCGACCGAGCATGCTCATGCCCATCGGCAGGCGACCCGTGTCGGCCAGCGGCACCACGCGGGCACCCGGGGCAATGCCAGCCACACTGCCGACCGGCATCAGGAACACCTTGCTGCCGGAGAAGCCCATGACTTCGGCTTCGACCTGGGACGGATGATAGGTGTCGTCGTTGATCACCATGCAGCGGGTGCCCATGGCGGCGCGCAGGCCTTCGGCTTCAAGCGTCAGGCCGACCATGCGCAGCAGGCGCCCTTCGAGAATCGGCGCACCGGCGATTTCGGTGGCCTCAGCGTAGGTGCTCAGGCGCTTGGCGAAACTGGTGCGTTCAAGGCGCATCGGGGGCGTCCGCGAGCGGCTCATCTGCGACCGGTGCCGGTTTTGGCGACTCCGGCAGATCCAGACTCAGGTCCGGCGCGGCCGGGTGCAGGGCCTGTTCGTGCAACTGGTCGAACAGCTTGGCCATGACCTGGCTGACGCGGGTTTCGATGCTGGCGTCGATCCGGCTGTGGTCGGTCTCGACCCGGCAACCGCCCGGCAGCAGGGTTTCGTCTTCGACGATACGCCAGGTTTCTTCATGACGTTCGCGCAGGGCTTTGACCTGTTCGAAATCCTGTGGATTGACGTACAGCCGCACATTGCCCACGCCCAGCGGCAGCAGCTTGAGGGCGTCGCGCATGACGTGTTCGATCTGCGTCGAGTCGATGGCCAGTTCGCGCTGAATCACCTGCTTGGCGATGTGCTGCACGAGGTCGACCAGTGACTTTTCGATCTGGGTGTCTTGCTCGGCGATGGGCTCGAACAGGTGGCCCATCAGCTGCTCAAGGCTGTTGACCTTGGCCGTCAGGACCACTTCGGCTTCCTGGCGCACCTTGAGGGTGGCGCTGTGAAAGCCTTCCTTTTCGCCGATGGCGAAGCCTTCGTTGTAGGCCTCCTGACGGATGCTTTCGAGCTCTTCCAGAGTCAGTGGCTGGACTTCCTCCAGCGGCACCTCTTCCATTTCCGGCGGTTCAGGCTCCGGTTCCGGCTCGGGCTCAGGTTTCGGCGGGTCGAAGCTGGGCAACGCCCAAGATTCGAAACCACGGACGTCCCGGGCACGGATCAGGTCCGTCACATCGTCGTCATGCTTGTCCATGGGCTTAGATCATTTCCTCGCCGCCCTTGCCACCGAGCACGATTTCTCCGGCTTCGGCCATACGGCGGGCGATGGTGAGGATTTCCTTCTGCGCGGTCTCCACGTCGCTGACGCGCACCGGGCCCTTGGCCTCGAGGTCGTCGCGCAGCAGTTCGGCGGCACGCTTGGACATGTTCTTGAAGATCTTCTCCTTGACGCCTTCGTCCGAACCCTTGAGGGCCAGTACCAGTACGTCGGAAGAGACTTCGCGCAACAGCGCCTGGATACCGCGGTCGTCGACATCGGCCAGGTTGTTGAACACGAACATGAGGTCTTCGATCTGACCGGACAGGTCTTCGTCGACTTCACGGATCGAGTCCATGAGCTGGCCTTCGATCGAGCTGTCGAGGAAGTTCATGATGTCCGCCGCCCGCTTGATGCCACCCAGGGTGGTGCGCGAGGCGTTCGAGTTGCCGGAGAACTGCTTCTCGAGGATCTGGTTCAATTCTTTCAGCGCGGCCGGCTGCACGGTGTTCAACGACGAGACGCGCAGGATGATGTCCAGACGCACCTTGTGGTCGAAGTTGCCCAGCACTTCACCGGCCTGATCCGGATCGAGGTACGCGACCACGATCGCCTGGATCTGCGGGTGCTCGTAACGGATCACGTCGGCAACGGCGCGCGGCTCCATCCATTTCAGGCTGTCGAGGCCACTGGTGTTGCCACCCAGCAGAATGCGGTCGATCAGGCCGTTGGCCTTGTCTTCACCCAGGGCCTGGGTGAGCATTTTGCGCACGTAGTCGTCGGAGCCGACGCCCAGGCTGGTCTGATCGCCGACGATGTCGACGAACTCGCTCATGACCTGCTCGACCTGCTCACGGTGGACGTTGCCCATCTGGGCCATGGCCACGCCGACTCGCTGGACCTCTTTGGGGCCCATGTGGCGCAGCACTTGTGCGGCATCGGTCGAACCCAGGGACAGCAGCAGAATCGCGGCTTTATCGACCCGGGACAGTTTGGCGACGGCGGCTCGGTTATCACTCATCTGCGTTAATCCACTCTTTCACGACCTGGGCCACACGACCCGGGTCTTCTGCCACCAGACTCTTGATTGCGTTCAACTGAGCGTCATAACCCTCGCTCGGGCTCGGCAGCAGAATGCTGGTCGGGCCGCCGAGGCTGACGCGATCGTTGGACAGTTCACCATCCAGACCGCCCATGCCACCGAGTTCCATGTCGCCGCCCAGACCGGCCAGCTCCTTGCTTTTGCCGCCACCGGTGATGTTGTTGAGCACCGGACGCAGCACGCCGAACACCAGCACCAGGATGAACAACACACCCAGCACTTGTTTGACGATGTCCCAGAACCATGGCTGGGAGTAGAACGGAATGTCGGCGATCACTTCGCCGCGCTCGGCGGAGAACGGCATGTTGATCACGCTGACGCTGTCGCCACGGCTGGCGTCGAAGCCGACGGCGTCCTGTACCAGACGAGTGAAGCGCGCCAATTCGTCCGCGCTCCACGGCGCACGGGTGGTTTCACCGTTGGCCGGGTTGATCTTGACCTGATCGTCCACCACCACCGACACCGACAGGCGATTCAGGCGACCTTGCTGCTGTTTGGTGTGGCTGATGGAGCGGTCGAGTTCGAAGTTCTTGGTGGATTGTTGACGCTTGTCCGCCGGGTACGGCGCGAGCATCGGCTGGCCGGTAGCCGGGTCCATGATCTGCTGACCGTTGGCATCAACCAGTGGCTGGCCAGGTTGCACCATGCTCGCCGGGGCGGCTGCGCCACCGGTGGTCTGCGGCGCCGAAGCCGGCGACGGTGGCTGGTTGCTCAGGGCACCCGGCACACCTTGCGGGCCATTGCTGGCGGTGCGTTGTTCGTTGACCGACTGCTCGCTGCGCAGCGCCGGTTGATCCGGGTTGAACTGCTCGGCGGTCGATTCGACGGCACTGAAATCGACGTCGGCCGAGACTTCAGCCTTGTAGCGATCGTTGCCCAGTACCGGTTGCAGAATGTTGTGCACGCGCTGGGTGAGCATGCTTTCCATGCGGCGGCTGTAGTCGAACTGCTTGCCGGCCATGGTCATTTCGGAATTTTCCGCCTGATCCGACAGCAGGTTGCCCTTCTGGTCGACGACGGTGATCTGCGATTTGCTCAGCTCGGGAACAGAGGTTGCCACCAGGTTGATAATGGCAACGACCTGGCCTGGCTCCAGCGAACGACCGGAATACAGCTCCACCAGTACCGAAGCGCTTGGCTTGCGTTCGTCACGCACGAACACCGAGCTTTTCGGGATCGCCAGGTGAACGCGCGCGCCCTTGACGTTGTTCAGGCTGGAAATGGTGCGGGCCAGTTCGCCTTCGAGGCCGCGACGATAACGGGTCGCTTCCATGAACTGGCTGGTGCCCAGACCCTGTTCCTTGTCGAGGATTTCAAAACCGATGTTGCCGTCGCTGGGAGTGACACCAGCGGCCGCGAGCTTGAGCCGCGCACGGGACAGGTCATCGGCCTTGACCAGCAAGGCGCCGGAATTCGGTTCGACGGTGTAGGGAATGTCGGCGGAGGCCAGGGTGTCCATGACCTGCTTGGCGTCCATGCCGGCAAGGCTGCCGTACAGAGGCCGGTAGTCCGGTTGCTGCGACCACAGCACCACGGCAAAGCCAATCGCCACGCTCGCGGCCAGGCCGACCAACAGGCCCACCTGACGCAGCACGGTCATCTCGGAGAGGTTTTCCAGGAAGGACAGGCCGAACAGCGGCGGTTTGCCGTCTATCGGGGTGGCCTTGGCCGGAACGTTATCGGCGACTGCTTCTGCCATGACTCAATCTCGTCCTTAAACCGGCATCTGCATGATGTCTTGATAAGCCTGAACCAACTTGTTGCGCACCTGGGTCAGAGCCTGGAACGACACGCTGGCTTTTTGCGAGGCAATCATCACGTCCGTCAGATCGACGCCGCTCTTGCCGATTTCAAATGCGTTGGCCAACTGAGTCGACGCCTGCTGGGTATCACTGACTTTGTTGATGGCCTGACCGAGCATGTCGGAAAAGCTGCTGCCTGCCACTTCAGGGGCAGCGGCAATCGATTTCGGCTTCGACATGGCGTCCATTTGCATGGCCTTCATGTCCATCATCAACCGATTAAATTCAATACCTTGGCTCATGGTCTACTCTCTTGGGCGGCCCGCAATTTTTTGACACTCACTCGGCGGGTACTCAGGTGTTAGCAACAACGGTGCCAGCTCATGGGCACCGCTTTCAGAAAAGCCGTTTCAAACGTTTGCGCCACCCGTCAGGTGGCGAACAGGTAGCCTTCGACATCCATGCCCGCATCGCGCATTTGCGCCAGTTTGTAACGCAGGGTGCGCGGGCTGATGCCGAGTTTTTCGGCGGCTTCCTTGCGTCGACCGCGTTCGGTACGCAGGGTGTCGATGATCATCTGGAACTCGCGGCGACGCAGGTCATCGCCCAGCGCACCGGCCGAATCCGCCTCGATTTCGACTTCACGAATGACCGGCGCAACCGGCACAACCGACGGCAACGGGGCGAACAGCGCAGGCCCGGAGAGACAGAAATCCTGCGGCTGGATCAACCCGCCCTGCTGCAGAATCAAGGCCCGCTGGACCGCATTATCCAGCTCGCGCACGTTGCCCGGCCACGGATAACCGATCAGGCACGCTTGCGCCTCGGGCGAGAACTTCGCCATCGCGTGCTTCATTTTATTGACGTGTTTGGCCAACAGACGCTCGGCCAGCGGCAGGATATCGGCGGTGCGCTCGCGCAACGGACGCCAGGCCAGCGGAAATACCGACAGACGATAATAGAGGTCTTCACGGAATCGCCCCGCCGCCACTTCACCGGCCAGATCGCGGTTGGTGGTGGCCACCACGCGAATATCGAGAGTGATCGGCTTGCGGGCGCCGACCCGCTCCACTTCCCGCTCCTGCAACACCCGCAGCAGCTTGGCTTGCAGGCCCAGAGGCATTTCGGAAATTTCATCGAGCAGAATGGTGCCGCCGTCCGCCTGTTCGAACTTGCCGGCCTGGGCCGCGATGGCGCCGGTGAACGAGCCTTTTTCGTGACCGAACAGGGTGGCTTCGAGCATGTTGTCCGGGATCGCCGCACAGTTGATCGCAATGAACGGCTGACTGGCGCGATGGGATTGCTGGTGGATGTAGCGCGCCAGCACTTCCTTGCCGGTGCCGGACTCGCCGGAAATCAGCACGGTAGAATCGCTGCGCGCAACCCGCGCCGCCAGATCCAGCAATTGAGCACTGGCCGGCTCGACCGCGACCGGCCCTTCGGCGTCACTGGCGCCAAGGCTGCCCAAGGCGTGGCGCGCCACCAGATCCAGCAGAGCCTTGGGCTCGAACGGCTTGACCAGATAATCCGCCGCGCCCTGGCGCATCGCATCGACCGCGCGCTCGACCGCGCCATGGGCGGTCATCAGCAGCACCGGCAATTGCGGTTGTCGCGCGCGCAGCAGGCCGAGCAATTGATGACCATCCATGCCCGGCATGTTGACGTCGCTGACCACCAGACTGAACGCTTCGCGCTCGACGGCGTTCAGCGCCTCTTCGGCCGAACCCACCGCGTGATAGTCGTGACCGGCCAGCAACAGCGTATCGGCCAGCGCTTCGCGCAACGAGCGGTCATCCTCGACCAGCAGAACCTTGATGCCCATGACCTTCACTCAGCTCCCTGTACAGCAGAAAACAACGGCAGGATGACCTGCGCGCACGTACCGCGCCCGACCCGCGAACGCAGCTGCAATTCTCCCTGATGCGCACGCGCCACGGCCTTGACCACGGTCAGGCCCAGGCCGGTCCCGGTGACTTTGGTGGTGAAAAACGGCTCGCCCAGCCGCGCCAGCACTGTCGCATCGATACCGCTGCCGCTGTCACTGACACACAAACGCAGAGTGTTGTCGCGGGTATAGCAATGCACCTTCAGACGCACCTCACCGGCACTCGCCTGAATCGCGTTTTCAATCAGATTGAGCAGCGCCCCGACCAGCGTGTCGCGATTGCACAGCAACTCGCCGGCATGGCTGTCGCATTGCCAGCGGATCGGCAGATCCTGCACATGGGTCAGCGCCGCGGCCTGCAACGATTGCATCAAGGTATTGGGCGTGATGCGATCAGTCAGCGGCAATTCTCCGCGAGCGAACACCAGCATGTCGCGCACCTGATGCTCGAGCTCGTGCAGACGCTCTTTGAGGCGACCGGCGAAGCGCTGCTGGGTGGCGACCGGCAGTTCCTGCTCGGTCAAATGACTGGCGTACAGCAAGGCGGCGGACAACGGCGTACGAATTTGATGAGCCAGCGAAGCGACCATCCGACCCAGGGAAGACAGTCGCTCGTGGCGCGCAAGCTGATCCTGCAAGTGACGGGTTTCAGTCAGGTCGTTGAGGAGTACCAACTGCCCCGGCTCGGCATCCAGCGAGCGGGTGGCAATCGACAGGCGTCGACCGTTCTTCAAGGAAATTTCGTGGCCGTCATCTTCACGAGGCGCGAAGCAACGGGCGATGACATGGCGCCACAGCTCGCCTTCCAGAGGCAGGCCCAGCAGATCGATGGCGGCCGGATTGGCCTCGCACACGATGCCGTGACCGTCGATGACGATGACGCCGCCGGGCAACAGATCGAGGAGGTTTTGCAGACGGTTGGCCAGGCGTTCTTTTTCCGCCAGTTCCTGCATGCGCTGAGCACTGACCACGGCCAGCTCGCCCTTGAGCTCGGTGACCCGGGCTTCGAGCATGCTATAGGAGTCGGTCAACTGGCTCGACATCTGGTTGAACAGGGCGAATGCCTGCTCAAGCCCCTGGCGGCTCGCCTGCTCTACGGACGGCAGTTGCCCCGAGGACTCGGGAACAGAAGACATCTGGGAGGCTTGGGGCATTGTGCTCTCTCGCTTGGCTGACCGTCAGTTAAACGGAACGTTGCGAGGGACGTAGCAATACCCGTGCCTAAAAAAAACCGCTTATAAATGAAGCAGTTGAAAAACAGGCGTCAATCATCCGCCTGTTCATCACCTTCACGACGGCTCATGCCGTACTTGCGCATCTTCTCCACCAGCGTGGTGCGGCGAATGCGCAGGCGTTCGGCGGCGCGGGCAACGATGCCGTTGGCGTCGTCCAGCGCCTGCTGGATCAAGCCCTGCTCCAGACCACCGAGGTAGTCCTTCAGGTCGAGACCTTCCGGCGGCAGCATGGCGTTGGCGGTGAAGTCCGGCGTGTGGCCGTTGATCGCCACGCGCTCTTCCAGGTCGCTGCGCAGGCTGTCGACCATTTGCTCGTCTTCGTCGTCGACGTAGCGGAATTTCTTCGGCAACTCGACCACGCCGATCACCCCGTACGGATGCATGATCGCCATGCGCTCCACCAGGTTGGCCAGCTCGCGGACGTTGCCCGGCCAGCCGTGGCGGCAAAGGGACATGATGGCGGCGGAGTTGAAGCGGATCGAACCGCGCTTCTCGTGCTCCATGCGCGAGATCAGCTCGTTCATCAGCAACGGAATGTCTTCGACGCGCTCACGCAGCGGCGCCATCTCGATCGGGAACACGTTCAGGCGATAGTAGAGGTCTTCGCGGAAGGTGCCGATCTCGATCATGCTTTCGAGATTCTTGTGAGTCGCGGCGATGATGCGCACGTCGACGCTTTGGGTCTTGTTGCTGCCCACGCGCTCGAAGGTACGTTCCTGCAGCACGCGCAGCAGCTTGACCTGCATCGGCAGCGGCATGTCGCCGATTTCGTCGAGGAACAGCGTACCGCCGTTGGCCAGCTCGAAGCGGCCGGCACGGCTGGTGATCGCGCCGGTGAAGGCGCCCTTCTCGTGGCCGAACAGTTCGCTTTCCAGCAACTCGGCCGGGATCGCCCCGCAGTTGACCGGTACGAATGGCGCGTCACGACGCTTGGAATGGTAATGCAGGTTGCGCGCAACCACTTCCTTGCCGGTCCCGGACTCGCCGAGGATCAACACGCTGGCGTCGGTGTCGGCCACTTGCTGCATCATCTGACGCACGTGCTGGATCGCGCGGCTGGTGCCGACGAGGCTGCGGAACAGGTTGGGTTCGCGATGGCGGCCGCGCTCTCGGGCCTGGTCGTACATCTCGCGATAGACCTGGGCACGGTGCAGGGAGTCCAGCAGCTTGCTGTAGCTCGGCGGCATTTCGAGGGTTGAAAGTACCCGGCGGCGTTGGTCTTCGGGCAGGTCCACCGAAGAATTATCGCCCATCAGCAAAACCGGAAGGAACTCATCCCAGGTTGAGAGTGTCTTTAACAGGCCCAAAAGCGCACCAGGAGCATTGACCGTCCCGATCAGTACGCAAATGACCTCACGACTAGACGACAAAGAGCCGACTGCCTGCTGCCAGTCATGGCTTCCGCAGGGTAAATTTTCTTCGCCAAGAAAATTTAAGATCACCGCCAGGTCGCGGCGGCGGACGCTATCGTCATCGATCAGCAGAATTTTGGTTTCACGCCACATGCAATAGCAACTTCCCTAGTCAACTCAATGCCCAAAATGAGGGGCAAGCGAGACGCTTGCAGGACACCTTGTGCCTGTAGACGCCTGAAATCTGAAAACAGCCACTAGTTAAGTCAAAAAACCGTGCACAGTCAAATTTATGGCGCACATGTCTGGATTAACTGGGGGTTAATTAACCAAACAGATGGTAAACCTTTGCCGCGTTCTGCGCTTGGGTGATCTGCGACATCTCGTCGACTATCGCCTGACGCTCACCCATGGCGACTTCAAGCAGCTGCTTGTAGACATGCAGCAACTCCTCGAGGTTGTCGCGCAATGCGACCTCGTCCACCGAAGCCTCACTCAAGACATCTTCCATGCAGGAACGGCAATCGAGATCCAGTTGACCGATGGCCTCCCAGTTGCGCTCGGCCAGTGCTCCGACCAACGCTGCCCGGGTTTCTTCGATTCGCTGCAATACAAGACTCATGGTGATCTCCTCAGAACTGCGGAGCGGGCGCAGGCGCGATCGCATCCCAGCCTTCTTTGACGGTGCTCAGCAAGCCGGCAACCTCATCAAGAATACGCGGATCGCTACTGATGTTCGCCTCGGCGAGACGCTTCATCATGTAGATGTAAAGACCGTCCAGATCAGCCAGCGTATCCGCGGAATTTTCCAGATCCAGTCCTTCACGCAGCCCGCTGACGATGCCGATGGCCTTGCTGATCGACGTGCACTTGGCAGGAATGTCCTTGCGCTCGATCGCACCTTTGGCCTGGGCGATACGGTCCAGACCGCCTTCCATCAGCATTTGCACCAGGCGATGAGGGCTCGCTTCAGAGGTCTGAGCGTGCGCACCTACTTTCTGGTATTGCCGAAGGGCTAACATCGGATTCATGTTCTACCTCATTTGCCACAATGACTCGTATGAACAGTGTATCGCCAGCGAGTCGAAAAACTTTAGACCATAAGACAAAAACCCGGCGCACGCTCGAAAGCGTAGCCGGGTTTTTGTCGTTTTTGCATGTTACTTCGCGGATTGCTGAGCGTTCAGCGAGCTGAAGAACGACGTAATGTTGCTCGCCGTCGCCTTCATCTGCCCTACCAGCAAGTCCATGGCGTTGTACTTGGCAGTCAACGTCTTGGTCAGGTTGGCCACACGGACATCCAGGGCTTTTTGCTGATCGGTAATCGTCCGGCTATTGGCATTCAGGATCGTCAGTCGCTGATCCAGCAGACCTTGAGTCTTGCCGTCGGCCGATGTCTTGAGATACGGGTCAACCGCCTTGCTCATGCGCGCCAGCAGACCGTTGGTGTCATTGGTACCACTGAACAACTGCTGTACCTGACCCGTTGCCCCCGGAGCCGCCATGGCCTTGTTGAAGGCAGTGGTGTCGAGCTTCAGGTTACCGGTAATGGAGTCGGTCATGATGCCCACTTCCGACAGATAGGCCATCGAGCCACCCGCGCCCGCGCCGGTAAACTCGGCGCGAATGCTCGCAATCAACGAACGCGGCAAGGAATCGCCAGTGAACGCCGCCTGCACGGTCAGCTTGCCGTCTTCATCCGGCGTGGCCTTGGACAGGCTGTCAACGGTGGTCTTGAGCGAATTGTAGGCATCGACGAACTGCTGAAGCGACGTCTGCAGCCCTTTGGTATTGGTATCAACGGTAACCGTGGACGGCGTCGCGCTGGCAGCGACCAGATTCAGGGTCATGCCGCTGATCGCACCGGTAACCGTATTGCTCTTGCTGGTGACTGCCAGGCCATCGATGGTCAGGGACGCATCCTTGGCGAGCGCGCCCACGGAACCGGAATCACCTGCCGCCGGCGTAGCCGACATGACTTTGGTGCCATCGATTTCCAGACCGGCAATACCGCTGACAGTGAGATCGGAACCCGCACCGGTCTTGTTCGAACCGATCACCAGACGAGAGGCGCCAGTGGCGTCGGTCACGATGTTGGCGGAAATACCATTACTGCCCTGAGCCTTGTTGATCGCATCACGCGTGCTCTGCAAGGTCGCATTGGCCGGGATGGTGACATTGTAATCAGTGCCATTCTGACTGATTTTCAGGGTACCACTCGGAATGGCACTGGATGCACCGCCGGCAAAGGCTGCAGAGGCGACCTTCGAACCGGTAGCCAGTTCTTTCACGACAACGCTGTAAGAGCCCGAAACCGCAGTGTTATCGGAAGTTACAGTCAGCGTTCCAGGCACGCTCGATGTCGCCGTGTAGCCGGCGAATGCGGGATTGGTCTTGCTGCCCAGAGTGGCCAATGCCGCCTGAAAGGTGGTCAGCGCGCTCTTCAGAGCACCCACACCGGAAATTTTCAGCGTGTTGGTTTTGGTCTGGTTATCGATCTGCGTCTGCTTCGGCGATTTGTCAGCGTTGACCAGCGCAGTAACGATCGCACCGATGTCCAGGCCGGAACCCAGGCCCGAACCCGGTAAAATTGGACTTGCCATGTGCATCTCCCTTGGGTTGTTGCCAGTCTTTTGACCAATACCTGCGCCTAAAGAACTTCAAACACTATTCATGCCAGCTATCAGACTTTGGCGTCGAACAACACGTGACTTGCGTTGGCGAGGCTGTCTGCCAGCTTCAGGGCTTCTGCGGAGGGGATCTGTCGTACGACCTCGCCCGTCTCGCTTGCGATCACCTTGACGATGACCTTGCCGGAATGCTCGTCGATCGAAAATTCCAGATTGCGCTTGATCGACTGAACGAACTTCTCGATCTCCTGCACCGCCAGCTTCAGCTTGGTTTCATCTGCTTCCTGGCTCTTTTTCGAGGCAGGAACAGCATCAACGGTCTGAGGCTTGGTTTCCGACGGCTTGTCGGTAACGGTATTGGCTGGTTTGGGAGCCGGATAAGACACGTTAAGCTTGACGCTCATGTCCATGCTCATCACCTCATAACGTAAAAAGCGAGAGAGCACGCAAGCGCACTCCCCCGCTAAAACTCATTCCGAAATTACTGAAGCAGCTTCAGTACAGCGGAAGGCAGTTGGTTGGCTTGAGCCAGAACAGAGGTCGAAGCCTGTTGCAGGGTTTGCTGCTTGGTCAGGTTAGCAGTCTCTGCGGCGAAGTCGGTATCTTGTACGCGACCTTGTGCAGCAGTGGTGTTCTCGGTGATGTTCTGCAAGTTCTGAATGGTGCTGGTCAGACGGTTTTGCGAAGCACCCAGGCTGGCACGAGTTGCACCGATTGCAGCGATAGCGGCGTCGATTGCAGTGATCGCGTTGTCGATGTTCTGCGAAGCGCCAGTTACGGTAGCACCGGTCAGGGACAGAGTACCGCTACCAACCGACAGGCTGACGGCGTCGAACTTGGAGCTCAGTACCAGGTCGATGTGGTTAGCCGAACCGGTGTTTGCACCCACTTGCAGGGTTACAGTACCAGCCGAACCGTCCAGCAGGTTTTTGCCGTTCAGGTTGGTCGAAGCCGAGATACGGGTGATCTCGTCGGACATCTGAGCGAATTCAGCGTTGGTAGCGGTCTGGTCAGCAGTGCCGTTGGTACCGTTACGTGCTTTAACAGCCAGTTCACGCATACGCTGCAGAATGTCGGTAGTAGCTTGCAGAGCGCCTTCAGCGGTCTGGGCAACGGAGATACCGTCGTTGGCGTTCTGGATTGCCTGGGTGTTACCGCGGATCTGGGAAGACATACGGTTGGAGATCTGCAGGCCAGCGGCGTCGTCTTTAGCGCTGTTGATTTTCAGGCCGGAAGACAGGCGCTGCATCGAAGTCGACAGAGCGTCGGAAGCGCGGTTCAGGTTTTTCTGAACGTTCAACGACGTGGTGTTGGTGTTTACTGTTAAAGCCATGACGAATTCCTCGTTGGTTGGGTACTGCGGCTTCCGGCCCTGGCAACCGCCGGGTATGGCCTAGAGAACCTTCGTAATAGTTATCGTCGGGTTTGCAGGTTGCTTGAGGGCTTTTTTGAAAAAATTTGCCATCACCCTGCCACCCCCTAGAAAACAAAGACTTAGCAGCACTTCACCTTCGAAAAAATGACGTCATAAAACCGTCCGTGGCGCAAACCGGCGGGCCAGCGCCTTCGCTCCTCTTCAGGCGGACGATTCTTCCAGCAATTGAATCAACTCGTACTCCATGAAATCGGCAAGTCCCAGCCAGTCCTGACGCTCCTGGCACTCGAGCATTTGTGCGAGCAATTGCGCCCAGACTTGCTGCGTCTGCGTGCCGGCCGACAGCAATGACTGCTGCGCGCCCTCGAACACATCGACCATGGTCAACGCCGCCTCGACATCACGTCCCAGGCGGAACAACCCGGCGCACTGATGGCATTCGTCTACCCAGCTTTGCAGTGCAGTCATTGCACAAACTCCTGATTGAACGCTGTTCCGGCAATCTGCGCACCCGCCCGGCTGCTGTTGAAAAATGCCACCTGCGGCTGACTGGCGATGTATCGCTCCAGCACGCACAGATAACCGCGAAAATTGAGCTGGGTACTGACGCGCTCGCCATACCCGTCACGCACCCAGTGCCGCGCCTGATTCACCGACGGCCCCAGGTCACCGTCATTCCAGCCGGCATGGGTCTTGTTCATCGGGAAAGCAAAATCGGCACCGAACAGCGTGATGCGTGCAGCGCCCATCTTCACCGCCAGGTCCACGGCCGGGTGAATCACACTGCCACCCACATGCAGCAGCGCCCTCGGGTGCTGTTCACGCAATGCCGCATAGACCGGACTGGCCGAGTAGCCGCCGTAACGCTTGCCCTTCCAGGCCCTCAGCACCTCGGGATCACTCATGGGCAGGTACACCAGCGGGATGCCGTCGGAGTCCTCGAAAGGCAAATGCCGGAAGCTGATGCGCTGATCGATGCTCACCACATAGTCGGGCACGATCCCGTGCTCGCGCAGCGGCCGGTAGGCGGTATCGACGCAAATGAACAACGGACGCTCGGCCCGCTCGCGGATCGCGGCCAGACGTTCGAAATGCTGTTCCAGCGTCGGCCCGGTGCCGATCACATAGATCTCCCGACCGGTGCAGGTGCCGAACAGCGTCGCCACATCATCGTCGGCAAGCAATACCGGCAAGCAGTCCTGCAGACGCTGTTGAATGAACGGTGACTGCGGATCGAACTCACGGTTGTTGAAGCTCAAGTGCACTTCGCTGACCAGTCGATCACGAATCTTCGCGTTGAAGTCATCGGCCAGCAGCATTTCGGCAGGCAATGCAAAGAATGGCGTGCAGATGTCGGGCAGGTCGCCGGCGTAGAGCAATTCAACTCGCGGCTCCTGCAGCCACTCACGCTGATCGAGCAGTTGCAGCACCAGGGCAAACAGCGCGCCATTGAGGATGTGCACATACAAGCGCTCAAGCCCGGCGCGCTCCAGCAGCACCGCGGGCAAATCCCCGAGGCCGGTGCCGTAGACATGCAGTTGCGGCTTGTCCGCCGGTAGGCTGGCGGCCTGAATCTGCGCCTCGCGGACACGATCATGCCGGCTGGTGAGCTGAATGCCGCCAATGCTCAGCGTCGAGCCCAGCCCTTGCGTCAGTTCGGCCTCAATCGCCGAACTGTCTTCGTTCAGCAATCGTGCGAACAGCGCCGGCCAGCGTCGCTCGACGACTTCAGCATTGGCCTGGAAAAACTCACTCATGGCGCCTCGCGCTCCCTTCAGGCAAAAAAATAGCGTTCAAGGTTAACCCTTGAACGCTATTTTTGTATCCGTCGTTCTTAGCGGATTCAAGGACGATAAATAATCGCCGAACCCCACGACAGACCGACACCGAAACCACTGATCGCGATGCGGTTCCAGTCGGAATCCATCACGTGTTTTTCCAGCAGCAGCGGCACACTTGACGACACGGTGTTGCCGGTCTCGACCATGTCCTTGATGAACTTCTCCGGCTCGCCTTCGAAGCGTCGCGCCACGGCATCGACAATCGCCGCACTGCCCTGGTGAATGCAGAAGGCATCGATGTCATCGGCTTTCAGACCGGAATCGTCGAGCAGTTCGTGCAAGTGCGCCGGCACTTTGAGCAGCGCGAAGTTGAACACCTGACGACCATTCATGAAGAACACGCCATCGGTGACTTTCAGGTGCGGTGCGCCGGAACCGTCAGTACCGAACTTGGCCTTGCCCAGCGCCCAGACCGGGTCTTCGCCCATCCAGGTGGCGGTGGCGGCGTCGCCGAACAACATGGTGGTGTTGCGATCTTCCGGATCAACGATCTTCGAATACGGGTCGGCGGTGATCAACAGACCATTCTTCAGGCCGGCGGCTTCCATGAAGCCTTTGATCGCGTAGATGCCGTAGACGTAACCGGAGCAGCCCAGGGAAATATCGAACGCCGCGACATTGGTCGGCAGGCCGAGTTTGTCCTGGACGATGGCCGCGGTGTGCGGCAGGCCTTCTTCGTCACCGTTCTGGGTGACGACGATCAGCGCATCGATGGATTCACGTTTCAGTTCAGGGTTGTTGGCAAACAGCGCATTGGCCGCTTCAACGCACAGATCGGAGGTTTCCTGTTCCGCGTCTTTGCGTGGGAGGAAGGCCGAACCGATCTTGCCGAGGATGAATTCCTCATCCTTCTCGAATTTTGCACCTTGTGCGTAATTGTCCACGCCGGCTACAGGAACGTAGCTCGCAATGCTTTTTATGCCAATCATTACGGCTTCCCAATAATAAACAGCCCAATACCACCGCTCGCAAGGATTCGAGGGGCGCCGACAAACAGAAAACGGCCGCCACAACGGGCAGCCACGGGAAGCGCAAAGGGCTATCACTGGAACCGAAATCGGGCCAGGCGCCATCTCCCCGGTCATTACAATACAGTGAAGATGCGCGTTATGACTCGCAGGTCACGCTATTTTGCCGAATCGGTGACAGATCGGGTCATTCGACCAATGACCAGTCCAGCGGCGTACCGCGTTTGATCGGCTGGCGCGCATGGCGCCCGAGGACGGCATCGGTGTGCTTGGGCGGCAGACCGAGACCGGGACGAATCGCGCGCACATTGGCCGCCGTGAAGGGTTCACCGGCCGCCATATCGGCCGTGACGTACAGCGACCGGCGGTAGACCAGCGACTTTTTCTCGGCCTCGGTCACGCCGTAATGGACCTGGCCCATGGCCTGCCAGGCGCGCTCGGTCTCGACCACCAGGCTGGCCAGTTCCGCCGGCTCCAGCGAGAAACTGGCGTCCACGCCACCGGCCGCACGGTCGAGGGTAAAGTGTTTTTCCACTACCGTCGCGCCCAGCGCCACCGCTGCCACCGACACACCAACGCCCATCGAATGATCGGACAGCCCGACCTCGCAGCCAAACAACTCACGCAGATGCGGGATGGTGCGCACATTGCTGTTGATCGGCGTCGCCGGGTAGGTGCTGGTGCACTTGAGCAGCACCAGATCCTTACACCCCGCCTCACGGGCAGCGCGCACGGTTTCATCGAGTTCGGCGATGCTGGCCATGCCGGTGGAAATGATCAGCGGTTTGCCGGTCGCCGCGACACGACGGATCAGCGGCAGGTCGGTGTTCTCGAAACTGGCGATCTTGTAGGCCGGCACATCGAGGCTTTCGAGAAAGTCCACGGCGCTGTCATCGAACGGCGTCGAAAACGCGAGCATGCCCAGCTCTTTGGCCCGGGCGAAGATCGGCGCATGCCATTCCCAGGGTGTGTGGGCCTTTTCATACAGGTCGTAGAGCGAAGTACCGGCCCACAGACTGTTCGGATCCTTGATGAAGAACTCGCCTTGCGCCAGATCCAGAGTCATGGTTTCGGCGGTGTAGGTTTGCAGCTTCAAGGCATGGGCACCGGCCTTTGCCGCCGCTTCGACAATCTGCAGGGCTACGTCCAGCGACTGGTTATGGTTGCCGCTCATTTCCGCGATGATGAACGGCGGCGCATCGGCACCGATCCGGCGGTTGCCGATCTTGAAACTGCTCATTGACGGAATTCCTTCAAAACCTTGGTGAACGCGCAGGCACTCTGGGTAAACCCGGCGTCACGAAAAACATTCATCGAGGGCTGATTGGCCGGCAATACCTGGGCGGTGATGGCGGTCATCTGCGGCCAGTGCGCAGCCACAAAAGTCTCCCCCTGCGCCAGCAGCGCCCTGCCCCAGCCGAGCCCCAGACGCCCTTCGAACAGATACAGCGAGACCTCTGCCTCAAAGCCGCGCAGATCGTAGCGCAGGACACCGACCGGGCCATCATCCGCCTCGGCCACCAGCAGCAACCGCTGAGGATTGCGCAGGCTCGCGCCCAGCCAGTTCACATGTTGCGTCCAGTCAATCGCCCCGCTGTCCAGTGACCAGCGGCGCACCGCCTCTGCATTGCGCCCCTCGAACAGCAACTGCGCGTCATCCGGCGTCGCCAGACGCAACTTGAGCACCGCACCGGCCAGTGCCGCTGCGACCCGCAACGCGCCGCGCCCGTCGACCAGATGCCGCGAACGCTCGGCCAGGCTCTGGCGCAGATAAAAATTGCCCACGACAAAGCCGATGGCATCGCGCAGTTGCTCGACGCCGACCTGCTCCCGCGCGCCCATGAACACATGCGCGCCGGCCGCCGCCATCACCTCGCCGTTGGCCTGCTGGTTGTTCGACACCGCAATGCAAATCGTCGGCAGGCCCAGGGCCGCGCGTTCCCAACTGGTGCCGCCGCCGGCACCGATAAACAGGTCGGCCTCGGTCATGCGCCGATGAAAATCGCTGACAAAACTGTGCAGCCGCCAGCGCGGCCGCGTTTCGGCCAACGCCTGCATCTCTGCCCAGGCCGGGTTGTCGGCACCGGCGACGAAATCCACTTCAAGCGCCGAAAAATCCGTCAGCGCCAGCATCGCGTGATGGGTCTGGCGCGCCGCATCGAAGCCGCCGAAATTCACCAGCACCCGGCGCGCCACCGGTTTGATCTCGATGGCCGGGCCACTGAACTCTTCGCGCAGCATGGCGAAGCGTGGACCGAGCAGCGTTCGACAACCGGTCGGCAGCAGCGGCTGATAGTTTTCGCTGAGCCCCGAGAGGTTCTGATTGAGCAGCAGATCCACGCTGTAGCGGCGAGTCGCCAGATCATCGACGGCGGCGATCCGTGGCGCGAAGCGACGGGCCGCGGTCTGCCAGTGATGGTCGAGGCCGTAATGGTCGGCGATGACCCAGTCAAACTCAGGCTGCCCTTCCAGTTGCGTCGCCAGTGCATCGATATCCGCCTGCCACGGCAGCATCGATTCGATGGCCTGCTCCGGGTCTTCACCGGCGTAGCGCTCCGGCAACGCGAAGGTCTCGAAACCTTCGCTCTGCAACGCATCGAGCCGATGCCCCGGCAAACGACGACAGGCGAACGCGACATGACTACCTTGCGTGCGCAGTACTCGCGCCAGTGTCAGGCACCGGGCGATGTGGCCGCTGCCGATGGTCGGCGAGGCGTCGGCGCGGATCAGCACTCTCATTGCAACTCTCCGCCAGCCTTGAGGGCGGCGTAGAGGTACTCGGCGCGCTTCCAGTCTTCGGCGGTATCGATGTCCTGCACCAGATGCCGGGGCAGGATCACCGGCAGACTGGCCGGCGAATACAGCACCTCCCCACCCAGCCACGCCTCGCTGCGGCCCCAATAGAACTGGCCGGCATCCTGAAAGGCAGCCGGCAGATCCTGCGAACGGGTATTGCGAAACTCGGGGTACAACGCCGTCAGCGCGCCCTTCCCGTCCAGGGTCAGGGCGCGCTGTATCGGAAAGCCGAAATCGGTGACTGAAAAAGCAAAGGACTTGTCCGGATGCTGCACCAGCAACTCCAGGCCCTGACGCAGAAATCGCGCCTGCAACAGCGGCGCCGTGGCGTACACACAGCAGGCATAATCGAAGGCCGGCAGTTGCTGCAAGGCATGCGCGATCACCGCCGCGGTGCCGGTGAAATCATCGGCCAGCTCCGCCGGACGCATGAACGGCACCTGAGCACCGTTGGCACGCGCCACGTCCGCGATCTCTGCGTCGTCGGTGCTGACCACCACCTGCTCGAACAACCCTGAATCGAGGGCCGTGCGTATCGAACGGACAATCATCGGCACACCGTCGAACGGCTTGAGATTCTTGCGCGGGATGCGCTTGCTGCCCCCACGGGCCGGGATGATTGCGACGTTGTTCAAGGACGTTTTTCCAGCAGGAACCAAGTGATGTCGTCGACCGGGAATTGCGGGTCGCGGCGATAACCGAAGCCGTAATCCAGCAGTTGCAGATCAGGATAACGGTCAAGCATTTCCCCGGCAAAATCGCGTTTGAACAGTTTTCCACTGTTGCCGCGATAGGACACTTCCACCGGCGACGGATTGTAGTACTCGGCGATCAGAATGTAGCGCGAACTCAATTCATACAACTGCGCATACGCCGTCGGCAACAGCTCCGGCGCCAGATGAATCAGCACGCCTTTGCTCAGGGTCAGGTCGTATTGGCGCTCGCGGGGAAAGTCGAACAGCGAACCGTGCCAGATGTTCGCAATCTCCAGCGCACGCGCCTGAGCGCAGGCACTGGCATTGATTTCGACGCCGAACAGCTCGCAGCGCGGTAATAGCTGACGCAACGCCTGCAAGTTGTTGCCGGCGTTGGTGCCCAGTTCCAGCAAACTGTCGATCCGTCCGGCCCGGGTCAGCGCCTTGGCGAACAACGCCAGATTGGCCGCCACCAGTGGCTGGCCGACGTTGCGATCGACGTACTGGTTGCCGAATTCGCCTTGCCAGAATTGTTCCTGCTCGCTCAGATCACGCATTACCGTTTCCATCCACCGCCGCAGCGGCAATCATTCAGTCAACCGACGCAATTGCTCGACCACATAGTCCTGCTGCTGATCGCTCAGCAACGGAAACAGCGGCAGGCTGATCGCTTCGGCGTAATAACGCTCGGCTTCGGGGAAGTCACCTTCGGCAAAACCCAGGTCACGATAGTACGGCTGCAGATGCACCGGAATGTAGTGCAGGTTCACGCCGATGCCGGCGGCACGCAAGCCTTCGAACACCTGACGGTGACTGAGGCTGATGCGCTCGGTCTGCAAACGCACCACATAAAGATGCCAGGCCGATTCGGCCTCCGGCTGGAGGCTCGGCACAGTCACCGGCAAGTACGCCAGCAAGCGGTCGTAACGCTCGGCCAGTTCCCGACGCCGGGCGATGAACTCGTCCAGCTTGCTCAGCTGCGACAGGCCCAGCGCGGCTTGCAGATCGGTGATCCGGTAATTGAACCCCAGCTCGACCTGCTGGTAGTACCACGGGCCGTGGCTGGGTTCGGTCATCTGTTGCGGATCGCGAGTCATGCCGTGGCTGCGCAAGCGTTGCAACCGCTCGGCCAGTTCCGGGCGATTGGTCAGCACCATGCCGCCTTCGCCGCTGGTGATGATCTTCACCGGGTGGAAGCTGAACACGGTCATCGCGGCAAATTCACCGCAACCCACAGGGCGTCCCGCATAGGACGCACCGACCGCGTGAGAGGCGTCTTCGATCACCGTGAAGTTGTAGCGCTCGGCCAGTTCGGCAATTCGCCGCATGTCGCAGCTCTGCCCGGAGAACGCCACCGCCACCAGCACTTTGGGCAAGCTGCCGTCGCGCTCGGCGGCATCGAGTTTGCTCGCCAGAACTTCAGCATCGAGGTTCCAGGTCAGCGGATCGATGTCCACGAAATCAACGTCGGCGCCGCAGTAACGGCCGCAATTGGCCGACGCGAGAAAGGTGTTCGGCGTGGTCCACAAGCGGTCGCCCGCGCCGAGCCCCGCCGCGAGACAGGCAATGTGCAGCGCCGCCGTGGCGTTGCACACCGCCACGGCGAAGTCGGCCTGACAACGCTCGGCCATCGCCTGCTCGAAGCGCTCGATAGTCGGGCCCTGGGTCAACCAGTCGGACTGCAACACCTCGACGACCGCGTCGATGTCCGCCTGGTCGAGGCTTTGCCGACCGTAGGGAATCATACCGAGAGCTTCGCGTGCAGCTCGGCGATCTGCCCCACCGAGAGGAAGTGCGGGTTGGTGTCGGAGCGGTACTCGAAGTCTTCGCCAACCGGTACGCCACGCTCACCGAGTTTGTCCTCGGCAAAATCCACATCGACGCTGGTGAAGCGAATCGACGGCTGGATGGTGTAGTGATCGGCGAACTCCAGGGTCATCCGCGCATCGTCCAGCGGCACCATCAACTCGTGCAGCTTCTCGCCCGGACGAATGCCGACGTTCTTGTGCGGCAGATGCTCGGCCATGCCACGCGCCAGATCGACCACGCGAATCGACGGAATCTTCGGCACGAACACTTCACCGCCGTGCATCCGCGCAAAGCTGTCGAGCACGAATTGCACGCCGTGATCGAGGGTGATCCAGAACCGGGTCATGCGCTCATCGGTGATCGGCAGCTCTGTCGCGCCGTCGGCGATGAGCTTGCTGAAGAACGGCACCACTGACCCGCGCGAACCAGCCACGTTGCCGTAGCGCACCACGGCGAAACGCGTCTGCTGTTCACCGGCGATGTTGTTGGCCGCGACGAACAACTTGTCCGACAGCAACTTGGTGGCGCCGTACAGGTTGATCGGGCTCGCGGCCTTGTCGGTGGACAGCGCGACGACTTTCTTCACGCCGTTGTCGATGGCAGCGGCGATGATGTTTTCCGCGCCGTTGACGTTGGTGCGGATGCATTCGGTCGGGTTGTATTCCGCCGCCGGCACCTGCTTCAACGCCGCGGCATGCACCACGTAATCGATGCCGCGCATGGCCTGGCGCAGACGATCGGCGTCGCGCACGTCACCGAGGAAGTAACGCATGCACGGCGCGTTGAACGTCTGCTGCATTTCGTATTGCTTGAGCTCATCCCGGGAGAACACCACCACGCGCTTGGGCTGGTATTGCTCGAGCAGGCGCGCGATAAACTTGCGCCCGAACGAGCCGGTGCCGCCGGAGATGAAAATCGACTTACCGTTGAACATGTTCTGATTCCTGTTCCCTGCCCGGCAGGCTCAAGCGAGCAACTGTGCCCAATTGATCGAGGTATTTTCGCCCAGGGTAAAGCCTTTGCCGTTCAGCGCCAGGTTGGCGTTGTAGGCCGGATCCTGCGCAAAGGCCGTGCTCCATTTTTCACGCAAGGCCGCCAGGGCTTGCGGTGCCTGCGGCAGCTCGCCGGTGTGCAGCACCTGCACCAGTGGCGTCCACACATTGAGATAGCCGGCCTGACCCGCCTTCAGGCACAGGTCGACATCGCTGAAGCCATCAGCGAACGTCACTTCATCGAGACCGCCCAGCGCATTGAACAGCTCTTTGCCGATCATCAGGCAGACCTTGGACACGGCCGAGTAATTCTGCTCGACGGCCAGGCGCTGCATGTAACCCTCGGCGCTGTGCTTCTCGCCGATGAACGGCGAACCGACGCCATCGTTGAGACCGAGGATCAAGCCGGCCTGAGCAACCTTGCCGTCGCGGCTCACCAGTTTGCCACCGACGATGCCCACCTCCGGCCGCAGTGCGTGGTTGAGCAACAAGTCGATCCAGTTCGGGTTGACCACCTCACTGTCCGCCGCCAACAGCACCAGATAATCGCCTTGCGCCTGCTCGCTGGCGGCGTTGCACAGCGCTGAGTCACACAACGGCTGATCGGCACGCAGCACGCGCACCTTGGCGTGCTGCAGGGAGCCCAGCCAATCGTTGACCTCGGCGGACGTATTCGGATTGGCCGCCACCAGGACCTCAAAGCGGCTGTAGCGGGTCTTGAGCACCACGCTTTCCAGGCAGCGCTGCAACGCACGCACATCATCGATGACCGGCACAATGATCGACACCAGCGGCTGCTCGGCATGACGATAATCAATCTGCCAGGTACCCGGCAGGGTCGAGTTGACCTTGGCCTTGTAGCCACGATTACCCAGATGGCGCAGCAAGGCCTGACGCTCGTGGGCATTCTCTTCCGGGGCCACTGCCTGAGTGATCAGCAAGGGTTCGTCAAGGTGTGCCAGACCGTCCAGACCACCCTGCTCGATGATGCGCAGCAGCAAGTCCAGTTCCAGCGCCTTGTTGAAGTCGGCCTGATAGCCACCCGCATCCAGCAGGACGTCGCGACGGACCAGCCAGTGACGCGCCATCAGCGACGGCACGCTTTGCAGCAGATCAAGATTGATACCCGGGCGGAACACGTCAACCAGCGCGCCGCTCTCCTGGCGCTGGATCTCGTCGGTGGCGACTGCACGTATCGGGGCCGCGTCCATCAGTTCCAGGCTGGCGCGCAACAAGCCGCTGGCGGTGAACTGATCGCCGGCCTGTGCCAGCAGCAGCCAGTCGCAAGGCGACTGCTGGGCACTCTGATTGAGCTTGTCGACAAAGTTGCTCTGGGTCACGCGGACAAAGTGCAGGGTGTTCTGCGCGGTGGTCGCGCTCGGCGCTTCACCGGTGGTGAACACGACAATCCTGAACGCTTTGCAGTGGCCCTCAAGCAGGCTGTCGAGCGAGACCTGCAACTTGTCGATGTCGTTATCCAGGTCCAGCAGGAAAATACCGAACTGCGGGCCGCCGCCGTTGACCGCCAGCTGACGGGCAATCGCCTGCGATTGTTCGGCGGACGGCTCGCGGGCAGCCAGCCACTTGAGCAGGCGACCGGACTTCGTTTTGTCGAACATGGCCTGCTGGTCATCGTCCGCAAACGCCTCGAGGCGAGCGATCCAGTCGTTCATGGCATGCGCCGCTTCGTCCTCATCCGACGCCTGCAGTTGCGTCGACAGGCGTTTGACGACCGTCTGGTTGAAAGCATTGAGGTCGTGCGCCTGCCACAACCGGTCAGTCACGCTTTCTGCCGTGTCGTTATTGCGCGCCTGCAGCAAGTGCGCCTGACGCGTCCATACGCCCTCCAGCCCTTCCAGCTGAATGCGACCGGCCGGCATGGCGTGAAGCATGAATTCGAACTGTTCCAGACGGTCGAAAAACGCCTGGTTGTAGAAGGGCATTTCGACGTACTGCAGCGGCCCGAAACGACGATCCGGCACCTTCTTTTCCTGACTCCAGACCGATTCGAAAATCAGTTCCGCGGTCAGTGCACGACCGCTGCGCAGGCTCTCGGCCATCGCGTCGAAACTTTCCAGCGCAAACGCTTTGGCCTGCATGGCGTCCAGCCCTTCGATAGCGCAAGGCAACGAGGTGAGGAACTCGGCAAAGGCCTCTCGCTCGGCGACCGATTTGCTATCGACGTAGGTCAGCGAATGGAACACATCGGTGTTGTGCTCGGAGACGCCGTAGTTGATCTCGCGGACCACATAGGGAATCGGCAGAATCCGTGCCTTGGCACTGGCCAGCAGGAAATACACGTGGCCGATTTCCTGCCATTGAAAATTGGTGCCGGCCGGCAATGCCGAGTGCCAGGTTTTCATCAGGTCGGTACGCGTCACCGCATAGAACGGCGGGATGTACTGACTCATGTAATCGATAACCCGATCCTGAGCCCGCTCCGACGCGTAGTCTTCCTGAACCTTCTTGTCCCGACGGTAGTAGTTCACGCCGTTGGTCAGCGTCAGGTACATCAGGCAATAGCCGTGGCACATGCCATAGTCCTGGTTCGCGTGCAGGAAGCTCACGGACTCGGCCAGCGAATCGTGCAGGATGAAGTCGTCATCGGCTGCCAGCACCATGTACGGCGTGGTCAGTCGCTCGACACCGTAAGCCAGCTTGGCCTGCATGCCCCAGTAGGCAAACTGCGGCACGTGGTGATAATCAACGGCGGAAAAATCCCCCTCGGGCCGCTCGATCGTGGAGTCCAGCACCATGATTTTGCAGGGCAAGCTGCTGTAATACTTCACCGCCCGACGCAGGAACGCCGGACGATTGTGCGTAATCAGCACCACGGTCAACAGCTCGTTGAGCGGTAGTGTCAGTTCAGAACTGTACTTGCCTTGCATAACTTCTCTCCACAACCGGCGACTCGCCGAGACAACGCTTTGGTGATGTTGCGAATTAACGAACGCGACGCAGATAACCGTCCGGCGCCACGGTGATCAGCAGCTTGTTCTGCAACTGAACATCGATCTCGAAATCCTTGTTCTCTTCCAGGTATTTCCACACGGCGGTCTTCGGGTTGTCGCCCGGGCCCCATGGACGATCCGGGAAGAAATCGGCCGGCATGTCTTCAACCACGGTGTCCATCACCACGCAGTAGCTGTCGACCGAAACCAGTGGCGCGTAGAGGCGCAGCTCTTCGAGCACGTGGTCGTGGGTGTGGTTGGAATCGAGCACCAGAATGACTTTCTTGCCTTCAGCCGCCGCGCGAACCTGGGCGGCGATGGCCGGGTCGATGCTCGAACCTTCGATCATCTTGATGCGTTTGCTCATCGGGTGGCTTTCGATGGCTTCACGGTTGTGCGGACGGATGTCCAGATCGACGCCCAGCACTTCGCCGTGACCTTGCAGTTCCAGCAGGGAGGCGTAGTAGATGATCGAACCGCCGTGGGCGATGCCGCACTCGATGACCAGATCCGGCTTCACCTGCCAGATGATTTCCTGCATGGCCATCATGTCTTGCGGCAGCTGGATGATCGGACGGCCCATCCACGAGAAGTGGTAGCTGTACTTGTGTTTGGCCGATTCGTTGAAGAAATCGCGGGCCAGGCCCGTCAGTTTCTGGTCGTCACCCTGCTGGGCGATCTGCTCGCGGCACTCGGCTTCGAAGGCTTTGTTGATGCTGTTGTCGGTCATTTTCAAAATCTCAAGGGTCACTGGAACGAAGCGCTGTCGACGGCGTGATAGACGTAACGTCCACCGGTCATCCGCTTGATCTCTTCGAGGTAATTGGAATTCATCACAAACAGGTTGGCGCCCTCGGGCAAGGCGTCCATCGCCTCTTGCGGCGAGGACACCCGGGCGCCACTCAGGGGCAGGTAACGCCCCTGCTTGGCCGGGTTGATATCCACCACGCGATCCACCGCCACGCCGGCGCGTTGCAGGAACAGCGAATAGATCACGCCTTTGGACGAGGCGCCCCAGATCGCCGAACCCTGCTCGGGTGCACCCTGGATGATCTGCACCGCGCGCTCGAGGCTGGCGGTGAAATCGTCCGGCAAGGCCAGGCGTGGCACCGGTTGTTCCGGGGTCAGGCGCAACGTGGCAAGGTCAGCGACGATGTACAGGTATTGGCCACCGAACAGGTGACCGGCCTCGTGCACGGTGCCGAACATCCGGCGCAGGTCATCGAGACGGAAGTAATTGACGTGCTCGTAGAACAAATCGAACCAGGCGCGGTGTTCGAGGATCCAGTCGAAGCACGGCACTTCGATGTAGATCTGCCCGCCACCCTGATTGGCTTCGGCGATCACCGCCAGAAAACCCAGCGGATCTTGAATGTGCTCCAGCACATGACGCAGCACGATGGCGTCCGCCTCCAGGCCCAGACCTTGGGTGAACGGGGCCTTGATCACGTCGGCGTTCTCGCCCTCGTAGGCCGGATCGATGCCGGTGATGCGATAACCCAAGCCCTTGAGCAGCTCCAGGAAATAGCCTTTGCCGCAGCCGACTTCGATCAGTTCCTGACCCTTGAAGTGCCGGGCAATGATGCCTTCGACATCGCTCAGGTGCTTCAGGAACTGGCCGGAATGCGCCTGCTCGTTCTGGTAGTCGGCGTCGTAGCTGAGCTTGTCGGCGTCGAACGCCGCATTGAAGATCAGACCGCTGCGCTCATCCTGCACCAGCAACATGTCGGCGCGGGCCGATGCCTTCGCCGATTCGGGATCGGCAAAGGTGCGGTTCTGCAGCACCGGCAGGTCGGTGACCCGATACAACTCGTGCCTCATTGCGGCTCTCCCAATAACTGTTGCAAGCGCTCGGTCACCGCCCAGAACGCCAGCGGCTCGTGGGTCGGATACGGATAGTGGCCGAGGTTCAGGCCAATGGTCGCGCCGCGCTCTTGCACGCGCTGTTCGACCAGCGCCCGCACCGAAACCGGCTGGCCGCTGGCGCAGTTGATCGTGCCGTCGAAATCGCGCTTGTGCAGGATCGCGGCGAGATGAGCGGCAGCGGTTTCAATCGGCAGAAAATCGCGCAGCTGCTCACCCGCCGACATGTTGAACGTCGCATCGCCGGCATCGATCGCCCGGTCCAGCGCCGCCAACAGACTGTTGGGGTTCTGCCCGGCGCCGTGCAGGTAGAACAGCCGTGCCCATTGCAGGGTGAACGGATGCTCCTGCTGCAGATGTTGCAAAAACAGGTGCAGCGTGTGTTTGGCCAGACCGTAAGGATTGGCCGGCTGCGCGTCGTTCTGTTCGCTCAACGGGCCGCTCTGCATGCCGTACTCGAAACAGGTGCCGGTCACCAGCACCAGCTTCACGCCCGCCTCTACCGCGCCTTTGATGAAGCGATAGTCGGCCATCAGGTTGTGCTCGAAATGGAACAACGCCCGATAGTTCGGCAACCCCGGCCAGGCCAGGTGCGCGAGCGCATCGACGCCCTTGGTCAGCGCCGCGACGTTCAGATCCGCCGCGTGAATATCCGCGCTCACGAACTCGACGTCATTGATCCACGGCATGTCCGCGGCTTTCTGCGCGTCGCGCGCAACCGCCCGCACCGTGCAGCCACGGGCCAGCAACGCTGCGACCAGATGGCGACCGACGAAGCCGGTAGCGCCAGTGACCAAAACCTTCACAGCACGCTCAACTCAGGCACAGCGATCACGAAGCGACCGTCCCACTGACGCACCTGGGCCAGTTGCTGACTGACTTCGTGCAGCAGGTTCCACGGCAGCACCAGCACGTAATCCGGCTTCTCGATATCGATCTGCGCCGGCGCGACAATCGGGATGCGGCTACCCGGCAGAAACTTGCCCTGCTTGTGCGGGTTGGCATCGGCGACCCAGGCCAGCAGATCCGGTTTGACCCCGGCGTAGTTGAGCAAGGTGTTGCCCTTGGCAGCAGCGCCGTAACCGACCACACGCTTGCCGTCGGCCTTGGCCTGCAACAGAAAACGCAGCAGATCATGCTTGATACGTTCGGCAGCCGGCGCCAGCGTCGCGTAGTACCCGGTGGTTTTCACCCCGGCGTCGAGTTCGGCCTGCAACTGCTGTTGCACGGCCGGCTGCACGGCGCGGCGTTCGCCGTCCTTGCGCTGGACGAACACCCGCAGCGATCCGCCATGGGTGGTCAGCTGGCTGACGTCGAACACTTCCAGGCCATTGCGTTCACACAGCGTCTGCACGGCAGTCAGGGACAGGTAGGAATAGTGTTCGTGATAGAGCGTGTCGAACTGCGCGCCGGCCATCAGCGTCAGCAGTTGCGGGAATTCGAAGGTGGCGACGCCGGTCGGCTTGAGCAGCGTGGCGAAACCGCCGAGGAAATCATTGATGTCCGGCACGTGAGCGAGCACGTTGTTGGCGGCCATCAGGTCGGCGGCCCAGCCTTCGCTTTTCAGCTGTGCGGCGGTGTCGCGACCGAAGAACAGTTCACGAATCTCCAGGCCTTTTTCCCGTGCTGCCTGCGCGGTGCTGCGGGTCGGCTCCACGCCCAGGCACTGGATGCCGCGACCGGCCACGTATTGCAGCAGGTAGCCGTCGTTGGCCGCGACTTCCACCACGCGACTGTCGGCGGTCAGGCCGAAGCGCTCGACCATCTCGGCGACATAACGCTCGGCATGGGCCAGCCAGGTGCTGGAGAACGAACTGAAGTAGGCGTACTCGGCATCGAACAGGCTGTCGGCAGAGGTGTAATCCTCGGTCTGCACCAGCCAGCATTGCTGGCACACGGCGACCTTCAGCGGCACCCATTGTTCGGCCTGCTCCAGCCGATCGGCATGCACGTAGGCGTTGGACGGTGGCGAGGTGCCGAGGTCGATCAGCGGCAGGCTCAGCGGTGCAGCGCACCCACGGCAGTTCATAGACGCACTCCAGCAAAGTGTTGATCGAGCGCGGGATGGCTGGAATCACGCGCTGACAAATTATTGACAGGCAACGGCCAGGCAATCGCCAGCCGTGGATCGTTCACCGACAGGCCGCCCTCGTGCTCCGGCGCGTAATCGGCGCTGTGCAGGTAAAGCAGTTCGGCGTCTTCGGTGAGGGTCTGGAAACCGTGAGCGAAACCGGCCGGAATCAGCAGGCTGCGTCCGTCACCGGCCTTCAGGTGCTCGGCGTGCCAGTGCAGGAAGGTTTCCGAGTCCGGGCGCAGGTCCACCGCCACGTCCCACACTTCACCGCGCAGGCAGGTGATCAGTTTGGCTTCCGGCGCATTGGCGTTCTGGTAATGCAGACCGCGCACGCTGCCCTTCTCGCGGGTGCAGGAATGGTTGATCTGGCGGATGTGAAATTCACTGCCGAACGCCTTCAAACTGCCCTCGCAGAACAACCGCGCGAAGTGCCCGCGCTGATCTTCGAAGCGTTTGTGCTGGACGCTGAACAATCCGGCCAGCGGCAACGGTTTCAAGGAAAACTCGCTCACAGCGCGCCCCGGTACAGGTTCAGTTGGCCGAGGGTCACGGTGCGCATGTCGTCGCCGTTCTGCCACGCCAGATGCCAGTCGAGGGTCTGGGTCAGGCATTGCTGCAACGTCCAGCGCGGTTGCCAGCCCAGCACCTGACGGGCGCGGCTACTGTCCAGGCGCAGCAGACCGGCTTCGTGCAGGTCACTCTTTTCGAGGCGCAGTCCACGGGCCTGAGGCCAGCGGTTGGCGAGCAGTTCGACCACTTCGCCGACGCTGCACATGTCCGCTTCACCCGGGCCGAAGTTCCACGCTCCGGCGTATTCCGGGCCTTCTTCATAAAGGCCGGCGGCCAGTTGCAGGTAGCCGGCCAGCGGCTCCAGCGCGTGCTGCCACGGGCGCACGGCTTGCGGGTAACGCAGGGTCACCGGCTCGTCGGCCGACCAGGCTTTCAGTACATCGGGTATCAGCCGTTCAGGGGCGAAATCACCGCCGCCCAACACGTTGCCGGCGCGCGCGGTGGCCAGGGCCAGACCGTGCTCGGCGTACTTGTCGGCCGGGAAGAACGATGCCGCGTAAGACTGCGCCAGCAACTCGCAGCAGGCCTTGCTGCTGCTGTAAGGGTCATGGCCACCGAGAGCTTCGTCTTCGCGGTACGGCCACAGCCATTCCTTGTTGGCGTAGACCTTGTCGGTGGTCACCAGCACGCAGGCCCGCACGCAACCGACCTGGCGAATCGCTTCGAGCAGGTTGAGGGTGCCCATGACGTTGCTCGAATAAGTGCCGAGCGGATCACGATAACCCTCACGCACCAGCGGCTGGGCCGCCAGATGCAGGACGATCTCCGGCTCGGTGTCGGCGATGATCTCGAGCAAGGCGCCCAGATCACGCAGGTCGCCGCGCTGATCGTTGATGCCTTCGTGCACGCGCGCCAGTTCGAACAGGCTCGGCTCGGTCGACGGATCGAGGGAAAAACCGCTGACCTGCGCGCCAAGGCTTTGCAGCCACAGGGTCAGCCAGCTACCCTTGAAACCGGTGTGACCGGTAATCAGAACCCGCTTGCCACGCCAGAACTCAGGACTCAGGCCCATTGTTTCCATGGGGCCTCCCCGCTCTGCCACAGCGCTTCGAGGTGGTTTTTGTCGCGCAGGGTGTCCATCGGATGCCAGAAGCCTTCGTGCTCGAAGGCTTTCAGTTGTTCGTCCTGGGCCAACTGAGCCAGCGGTTCGGCTTCCCAGGTGGTCTCGTCGCCAGCGATGTACGACAGCACTTTTGGCGACAGCACGAAAAAGCCGCCATTGATCCAGCCGCCGTCGCCGCGCGGTTTTTCGGTGAAGCCGAGGACCTGATCGCCATGCCGTTCGAGGGCGCCGTAGCGGCCCGGCGGCTGCACGGCGGTGACGGTCGCCAGACGGCCGTGACCCTTGTGGTAGTCAACGAGTTGAGCAATGTTGATGTCGGAGACACCGTCGCCGTAGGTAAAGCAGAACGCCTCTTCATCCTTGAGGTAACGGCCGGCACGCAGCAGACGGCCACCGGTCATGGTTTCCTCGCCTGTGTCGATCAGGGTGACGCTCCACGGCTCGCTGTAGTTCTGGTGAACGTCCATGCGGTTGTTGCGCATGTCGAACGTGACGTCGGAGGTGTGCAGGAAGTAGTTGGCGAAGAAGTCCTTGATCGCGTAGCCCTTGTAGCCGAGGCAGATCACGAAGTCGTGGATTCCGTGGGCGGAATACTGCTTCATGATGTGCCAGAGAATTGGCTTGCCGCCGATCTCGATCATTGGCTTGGGCTTGAGGTGCGACTCTTCACTGATGCGCGTGCCGAGGCCACCCGCCAAAATAACTGCCTTCATCGTCTCCCCTCTTCTACGTCACAGGGCTTGGCCTCGCTGTTGCAGGCCTTTGCGGCTGAACCTTTGCCAGTCCGGGCGCAGGTGAATGACCGCGAGCGCTCGTTTTATGGCGATTTGAGGGGGACTTGCAGGAAACGCGCCAGCTCCGCCAGCCCTGCGTCGGCGGGACATCCGGACATGAAAAAGGGATGAGTCCGTTGCCGGAATCATCCCTTCATCAAGCTACTTCAATCAATCGGGCGGATCAGCCAAACATCGCGAACCCATCGATCATGGCCGGCAGGTCATAGACCTGGCCGTCAGCGGTCTGCAGATGCTCGATGTTGTTGTACCCACCCACATACCAGTCCACCAGCTTCACGCCATTGGCCGGCACACCGCTGCTGCCGTCATTGGCACCGTGCAGGTAGGCATCGTCGCCGACACGCGTAACGCTCAACTGGCTGAGGTTGGCAATGGTGTTCATGATCAGGGTGTCGTTGTAGCTGCTGGCCATATCCTGAATGGATACCAGGCCGGGGGCATTCACCACATAGGTGTCATCGCCATCGCCACCAATCAGCGTATCGTTCTGCGGCGTCTCGCCATCCAGACCGGATGCCAGGCCACCATAAAGAATGTCCGCACCCCCGCCACCCTGAATGAAATCGTCGCCAGCTCCGCCTTCCAGAATGTTGTCGCCCCAATCACCTTGCAGCACGTCATTGAAATGGCTGCCACGCAGGTTTTCGATGTCGATGTACGTGTCGTAGAGGGCGATACCACTCTGCGGGCCCCAGCCGAGGGAGGCGCTCAAACCCTCATTGCTGTCTTCGTAGCTGACGGTGTCGACACCGGCTCCGCCTTCGAAGCGATCGGCACCCGCGCCGCCGTACAGGACGTCATTGCCGGCGCCCGACACGATGACGTTGTCCCCGTCATTACCGTAGCCCGTGAAGTCTACGGTGCCGGTATACGTCATTTTTTCAATGAACGGATCCATGTGCATCGACGACAGGCTGGTGTACACGTGGTCGGTACCACCAAAGAGGTCCGTCTCGACGATGCTCACACCGGCGCTGTTGATGATGTACACATCGTCGCCTCTTCCGCCTTCCAGCGTCACGCCCGCGACGTTGGCGGTGAATCGGTCATCGAACGAAGTACCGATGACTTTCTCGACGTTCAGCAACGTGACATCCGGACCTGCTTGCTGACCAATGCCGATACTGACGCCATCAAAGGAGTGGCGGTAGCTCACGGTGTCGTAGCCATCGGCGCCATCCACGATCATGGCGTTATCGAGCAGATACACCACGTCATCGAAATTCGATCCCTGAATCGCCTCGATGCCGGTGAAGGTGTCGCCAGCAGCGATGGTCAATGCATCGTAGTTCTCGAAATCCTGGACTCTCACACCCTCGAGGCTGTCGGAATAGCTGACAGTATCGAAGCCTTCGCCACCCACGAAGTGATCAGCGCCGGCGCCACCCCACAGCCAGTCGTTACCTGCGCCGCCGATGATCTCGTTGTCACTGGCATTGCCGTAACCCTTGAAATCGCCGGTACCGGTGAAAGTGAGCTTCTCGATGAACGGGTCCATCTTGACGGTGTTCAGGCTGGTGCGCAGTTCGTCGTAGCCACCGTTGTTTTCTTCAATCAGGGTCACGCCTTCGGCGGTGACGTTGTAAACGTCATCACCCACACTGCCGTCCAGCGTCACGCCACCCACGGAAGCGGTAAAGGTGTCGTTGTAGAAACTGCCGACCACCTTCTCCACCGACACCAGCGTGTCGACCTTGCCATCGGGCCCTGTGACCGTAACGGCGCCAGCACCAACCTCGACACCGACTCCCGAACTCATGCCGTAATAGGTCGCCGTATCAAACCCTTCACCGCCGTCCAGCACGTCCGATCCCCCGCTGGCCAACAGCTGATCATCCGACTCCATTCCATAGAGTTCGTCATTGTCCTGGGTGCCAATCAGGACATCCGCTTCACTCGTTCCATTTACGATAGCCATTTGCTTCTTCCTTGCCTTGTTATGAATCTGTCCCTGCGTGCGTGGCGATCACACCCCGCCACGGCCCACTGATAAATCGCGGAATACGTTGATATCGACAGGGAAAAACCAAAGCTTTAATCCGCGCACACATTCGTCGGCATTTAATGTAAATACGCATTTCACGGCCGAAAAAAAAGCGACCTTCAGGTCGCCTTTTTTCGGTTGTCGAGCGCGGCTCAGTCCGCCAGCCAGCCATATTCCCAATACCGCAGGTTATCGCCGCGCAGCACGTAGTCACGCAGGACTACCTCGCGCAACTCGTCACCCATTCGGTAGCTGGCATCCGGGTCGGCCAGGTGCATGCGGATCGCCTGCAGCCACTCGTCCGTGCTGTTGGTCTTGATCCGGGTGCACGGCAGATAACCGCGATACGCTTCGGTGTCCGTGCAAATCACCGGATAACCGCAGGCACCGTATTCCAACAGCCGCAGGTTGCTTTTGCAGTCGTTGAATACGTGGAACTCCAGCGGCGCCAGGGCCAGGTCAAGGTTCAGGCTGGCCAGTTTCGCCGGGTAGATCTCCAGATCGATCACGCCGTGGAATTCATGCATGTACGGAAGCAGATCGTCCGGGCACATGCCGAAGAAAACCCAGTCGACTTCGTCGGCCAGCTCGCGCACCACATCGGCGATGACGGCCAGGTCACCGTGGTGACTGGTACCGCCACCCCAACCGACCCGCGGTTTTTTCGAGGTGCGGCGCTGACTGCGCAAGTGACTCCACAAGTCCTTGGACAGCATGTTCGGTACGACACGAATGTCGTGATGCATGTCCGACAGCACGTTAGCCAATGGCTGGGTCGACACGACCACTCGATCACACAGACCAATGGCGCGTCGCACCATACGCTCCATGTCCTGCTTGCTCGGCATGTTGCGGATATGCGCATTGCGATGGGGAACGTCGATGACATAGTCATCGAGCTCGAAGATGCGCCGCGCATTGAAATACTTTTTCAGCGGCGGGATTTCATCGATGGCGTGTTCCGAATAGCGCCCTTGCAACACGATCACATCGGGCGACTGACGCTCGATATCGATGATCGACGGCAAGCCGTAGCAAATGCGCCCCTCGACCCGGTTGGCCGCCTGCAGCTCGATCATCGGCTGACTCATGCGGTAGTGCCCGATGGCAGAGGCGTTGATCGGCACCACCAGCACATTCGGCAACTGCGCCCTGGAAAAGGCACTCCACCCAGTACGCAAGCCAGGTTCCAGACTGAAGTTGGTGGCACCCACACCCTGCAGCGTCAGGTTGGTGTTGTAGGCCGGGTCGCGTGCAATGGTCGGCAACCAGCGCTGGTAGAACGTGTCCCTTTCCTCGGCGAGCAGCGCTTCGTCTTCCGCCGTCGCCGCAGCGCTTGGGCGCGCGCCCACCGCCAGCACGGCATGGGGACTCATCACCACCAGGTAGCCTTCGCGGCCAACCCGCAAGCACAGATCCACGACATTCAGCGACTGCTTCAGGTCCTGCTCGTCGAGCCCGCCCGCAGCGTCGAAAACCGACTTGCGAATCATCAGGCAATCGCCGCCGACAGCACTCAGGTTATGGACCGCCTGCAGGCGGAACATGTACCCGTCCGACTGCATGGGCTGGCCATAGAACGGCAGCCCGACCGGCCCGTTCAAACCGAGAATCAGGCCAGCATGCAGCACCCCGCCGTCGGGATTGAACAGCTTGGCACCGACCACCCCGACTTCCGGGCGCTGCGCATGGTTGAGCAGTTCATCGAGCCAGTCGGCCTGGGTAATCACCGCAAAGGCGTTGAGCAGCAACACATACTCGCCACGCGCCTGGCTGATCACAAAGTTGTGCACAGCGGCGGCATTGCCCTGTTGCGGATAGCTCAGCACGCGGATCCGGTCGCTGCCCAGTTGCGCCATGCCGTCCAGCCATACCCGCGCTTCAGCGCTTTCGCTGCCGTTGTCGACCAGCAGCAATTCGTACTCGGTATAAGCGGTCTTTTCCAGCAGCGTTTCCACACAGCGCTGCACGGCAGCAGTCTGGTCCTGAGTGACAATGACCACCGACACCAGCGGGCGTCGGGCATGGTGATAATCCACGCGATTCAGCAGCTCGCTGCCACCACGACGGATTTCATGGACAATCCCCAGCCGTTGCAGATGCGCTTCGAGAATTCGTGGACTTTGCGCAACGACACCCGATTCGGTCAGCCATTGGGAAAGATCGAATTTGGACTCCAGCAGCACTTCAGCAATGTGTCCCACAACGTTCAGGCCGTCGCTCTCGACCATCCGCCACAGCACATCATGGGGTGCCAGCTCGGCAAACGCCGGTGCAAAGCCGCCGAGCGCCAGAAAGCGCTCGCGCTTGAACGCCAGGGCGCGCCCGACGTAGGGATAACTGCGCATGAGATCCAGATTGAAGTCCGGCTTGAACGCAGGCTCCGCCGATTCGCCGGTGCGCAGGCTACCCTCGTCGCTGTAAAGACAGGTCAGGGTCTGGCTGTGCGCGATCCGGTCGGCCATGACCAACAACGCCGGCGCAACGAGGCAATCACCTGGCTGCAATAGATAGAACCAGTCGGCGCCTTCGAGCTGCGGCAGCAGTGTGTTGATCTGTTCCAGTCCGTCATCCTGCAACGGCATGTGAAACACGCGCCCGTCGAGGGTCGCCTCGTGACACGAAACGGACAGCACCAGGATCAGTTCCGGCGGGTAATCCTGGGCAGCGAGCGCCTCCAGTGTGCGCTCCAGACCATCGCGACTGCCCTGCCGGTCAATGATGATCGGCACAATCCGCGGCTGCTGCGGCCAGCTGGCAAGCGTTTCCGGCAACCAGTGGCGCTGCTGTTCGGTGAGCACCCGGCATGCCAGCCACTGCGCGTAGAGTTCGCCGAAGCTGAAGCTGTTGACGCCTACGCCCCATTCCTGACGGCTCTGTTTGGAGCCAAGGGTTCGGCTCAGGGGCAGCTCTTGCCACACCCGGGGCGACTCTTCGACACGGGCCAACGGAACATAGCGCACCCACCCCGGCGCAGGCGCCGACTCACCACTGCGCGCCTTGAGCATTTGCGAAATCCATTCGCGCTCGACTTCTGCCGCATCCTTCATCGGTTGTTGCGCACTCAAACGCTCCGGGTAAAGACGTTCGGCGCTGAGTACGTTATTGGAAACCGCCAGATTGCCACGCCGCAGCAGACAGACATACAGGGCAAAATCCAGCGTCGCGACGAAGCAGGCACCCTCCTCGGTCAACGCCGGCAAAAGCTCGACAACGTCGGCGCGGCGCATCAGCGCACTGCTGAATCCACCGAGAACGTTGACCGGGAATTTTTCAAAGATGCCCAGGACATCGTCGCCCTTGAGCAGTGCACTGACTGGCGACAACGGGGTGTTTTCAATACGCGCCGGCAGAATGATGTCGTTGGCATCCCAGAGCAGACGCTGAGCCACCACCAGGCTGACTTCGTCATGCCGCATTTCGTGGACCTGCTGCTCGATGCAAGCCGAATAGAGCAGATCGTCATCGCACAGGAACTTGATGAATTCGCCCTGCGCCTGCTCAAGACAGACCTTGAGGTTGTCGACCAGCCCCAGCGTCCGTGGATTGCGCACGTAGCGTACGGCCACGCCTGTCTGCTCGCTCACTGACGCTGTGATGTCCTGGATCTCGTTGCCGCGATTGTCATCGCACACAATGATTTCGAGATTGCCGTAATTCTGGCTCACGGCACTGTTCAAGGCCCGTTCGAAAAAACGCGGATTGAAGGCGGGGATGACGAGGCTGACAAGGGGGAGTGAATTCACGGCGGACTCGCAAGCGGCGGGAACCCGCCCGGAACAGCGAGCCCTTTGAAACCGCAAAAAAAGACGATTGATACAGAGCGGTCAGAGCAAGCGGGCGCTTGCGCGCCCGCTCAGGCTTCAGATCTTGTTGAACAGGCCCAACTGAGAGATTTTGCTGAACGCCAGTTGCGAGGCCTGCAGCATGGTCTGCTGCAAGGTCAGGCGGGTCATCACTTCGGCCGGATCCGAATCACGGATCGTGCCCTGAGTGGTGGAGTTTGCCAGCTGCAGGCTCTCGTTAGTGGTGTTCTGGTCATCCAGCGACAACCCACGGGCACCGATGGACGTCACCGCGCTGCCGATCTGATTGGCGGCGCTGTCGATGTTGCCGAGGCCGGCTTCCATGGCACCCTGGAATTTCTGCTTGGCCACCGGATCACCGTCGATCGGGGTGTTCAGCGCCGTGACCATCTGGCCCAGGGTGTCGAGCACGTTCTGGGTCTGGTGATTGTTGGACTGGATCGAGAACTGGTCACCGGCCGCCGGCGTACCACCGAGGGCGAAGGTCACGCCCGCTGCCGTGGCGTTGCCGCCAGCCACGGTACCCGACGAGATCGGCTTGCTGTCGGCAGTGACAGGCGCCGCGTACAGGTCGAACGCGGTGGCGCTGGTGAACTTCAGGACTGCGCCGCCACCCGACGGGAAAGCCGCGTCGTAGGCTGCCTGGTTGGTCACGCTGGAACCGGTGATGACCGCGGTCGACGGGTTGCCCGGGCTGCGCGAAGCGGTGAACGAGTCCGGCGAAGCCGACAGCTGGAAGCTATGACCGGCAATGACCGCGTCCGGGTTGGTATCGCCAGCCTTGAGGTTGATGTTCAACTTCATGTCGACGCCACGGAAGCTGACCGTCTGGTTGGCGCCGTTGCTGTTGCTGATCAGACCGTTCTGGCTGGCCTCGGAAGTCACGTCGTTGCCCAGGGCATCGGTGATCTTCAGCTGAGTGCTGCTGATGAAGTCCACGGTGTAAGGCTGACCGGCCGTAAACTTGGCGTTGTAGGTGGCGGCGGTGCCGACCGTACCGTTGGTCAGCACCACGCGACCGTCATCGACGGCCGGAGCCGTCATTGTGGTCTGGGTGCGGCTGGTGTTGATGGTCTGCTGGAACGCATCCCAACCGGTGGTGTTGGTGGCTACCGACAGGCCGTCACCAATGCCCAGGTTGATCTGGGTCTGGTCACCGTTGTAGGTGTAGGTGCCATCGGCGTTCTGCGAGTACGGCGCGGTATCGGTCTTCGAGCCGGAGAACAGGTAGTTGCCGTTGGCATCCTTGGAGTTCATCAGGCCCAGCACTTGTTGCTGGATCTGGCTCAGTTCGGCGGCGTAAGCCTGGCGGTCCTTATCGGTGGCGATGCCGTTGTTGGCGGCCAGACCGATTTCCTTCGCGCGCTGCAAAGCAGTGGTGATGGAGTTCAGTGTGGATTCCTGAACGGTCAGCGCGCTCTTGGTGGTGTCGATGTTGCCTTTGTACTGATCAAGCATCGCGGCCTGCTGACCGAGTTTCAGCAAGCGACCGGCGCCGATCGGATCGTCGGCGGCGGTGTTGATGCGCTGCAGGCTGCTGGCTTCGTTCGCGGTCGCGACAGCCTTGCTGTAGTTGCGCTGATATTGAGCAGCTTGCGTCGCGTAATACTGAGCGGTGGAAATGCGCATGAATTACGGCTCCTTAAAGACTGTTGATCAGCGTGGCGAAGGTTTCCTGCGCAGCTTTGATGATCTGCGAAGACGCTGTGTAGTACTGCTGATACTTGACCAGGTTGCCGGTCTCTTCGTCCAGGTTGACCTGAGACAGCGAATCACGCGCGCCCTGCGCCTGATCCAGAATGGCGGTGGTGGCCTCGATGTCGGACTTGCCTTGAGCGGCCTTGGTACCGACGTTGGTCACCAGCTTGTTGTAGGCGTCGGTCAGGCTGATGCCCTTGCTGCCCGAGCCGGTGTCCACGGTCTGCTTGGTCTGCAGACCAACCAGTGCCTGGGCGTTGCGGTTGTCCGAAGACGCCGCGCCGGTGAGGCTCATGGTGAAGGTTTCGCCGGCTTTCGGCGTCGCGCCCACGGTGGTCTGCACGGTGAAGGTTTTCTGCACGTTCGGCGTGACGCTGGTATCCATCACCGGTGCGCCGGTGGAGTCGACCATGCCGATCTTCAGGTTCAGGGTGTTAGCCTGCCCCGGCACGATGGTCCCGGTGCCGATGGTGTTGCCCTTGGCATCGACCATGTTGTACGACTGGCTGCCGCTGGCGACCGCACCGAACACCAGTTTGACCGGGGTCGAATACTTGAGCGCGTTCTGCAACTCGGCCTGGGAGGTCGGGTTGTAGATATCGATGGTGTCGGTCAGCGTCGGCTGGGTGTAGGTGCCGGAATTATTGGTGCTGGCCACGCCGGTCAACGGTGCCGCCGCCGCAATTTTCTTCGGGTCGGTGAGCACGGTCTGGATGCTCGAGGCCGCGCCACGGGTCGGAGTCACCTTGAAGGTGTCACCGGCGCTCAGAGCACCGCCATTAAGGGCCAGGGTGAAACCGTCGATCACCGGAGGCGGCGTGGTCGTGGTGCTGAACGAACCCATGTCGGTGCCGTCCGAGCGCTTGACCGTGTAGTTGGTCGCGCTGGTGAAGGTGACCTGGTAATCGTTGGTGGTCAGCTTGCCGGTGTCCTTGATGGTCACGTCAAGGTTGCCCGAACCTGCACTGTTGCCCGCCTGGGCAATGCTGCGCTGACTGATCAGCGCGGCACTGTTGATGTTGTTGAAAATCGCGGCGCCGAAGTCACCGTTCTTGTCGATACCCTGGGCTTGCTGGCGGTTGACCTGATCGGCGATCACCAGCGCCACACGACCCAGCTCATTGAGCGACGGGTCGAGCACTTCCTTGCGATAGTTCAGCAGACCGCCGATTTCGCCGCCACTGATCACCGAAGTGATGTCGATGGTGCTCGAACCGCGATCCATCTGGATGCCCATGCGCGACGGGTCATCCTTGCTCGGCACGGTGCTCAGGGTATTGGTGGTGTTACCGACAACCAGCGGCTGCCCGCTGCCGACGTAGACGTCGAAGCTGGTGCCGCGCTCGACGACCTGCGCGCCGACCAGCTGGGAGAGCTGGCGTACGGCTTCGTTACGGGTGTCGAGCAGATCGTTCGGCTGGCCGCCGCTGGTGGAAATCTCGCCGATTTTCTGGTTGAGATTGGCAATCGAGGTGGCCAGTTTGTTGACCTGGGCCGCCATGTCGCCAAGGTTGCCGTTGAGCGTGGTGTTCTGGTCGTTGAGCTGCTTGGCCAGTGCGTTGAAGCGGCTGGTCAGGGCTTGCGCGCCGGTCAGCACCGACTGACGGGAAGTGTCGTCGGTGGCAGAGGTCGATACGCCTTGCATCGAGGTGAAGAACTTCTGCAACACGCCGGTCAGGCCGGTGTTGGTGTCGGACAGCGAACCGTCCAGCGCTGTCGCCTGCGCGCCATAGGCGGCCGCTTCGCTGCTCAGCGAGGTGGCGGTGTGCAGCTGCGATTCGAGGTAGGAGTTGTACACCCGACGCACGTCGGCGAGGGTCGTACCGGTACCGATGAACACGTTACCGTACTGAATCGAGGACTTGGTGCCCTGCACAGTTTGCTGGCGTGAATAACCGGCGGTGTCGACGTTGGCAATGTTGTTACCTGTCACAGCCAGAGAGGAAGAACTCGCGTTCAACCCCGACATCCCGATATTGAGCAAACTCATGATTCAAACCTTACCTTGTGTTTATAAGGGCGTTGTTGGAACGCCGGCCGCAGCGTAGTTCTGATTGACCGTCATCTGCCTGGCAATCTGCGAAATCTTCGTCGCGTAGTTCGGGTCGGTCGCGTAACCGGCCTTCTGCAATTCGCGTACAAACTGTTCTGGGTTATCGGCCGACTTCAGCACATCTTGATAGCGATTATTGCTCTGCAGCAAAGTCACCAGATCGTGGAAGCTGTCCTTGTACGAGGCATAGGAACGGAACTCGGCCGTCTCCTTGACCATCTGCCCGTTGCGGAACTCGCTAGTGATCGCCCGGGCCGAATCGCCCTTCCAGTTGCTGCTCGCCTTGATACCGAACAGGTTGTGACTGCTGCTGCCGTCCTGGGCGCGCATGACCGATTTGCCCCAGCCGGTTTCCAGTGCAGCCTGAGCCACCAGATAACGCGGATCGACGCCAATGCGGGCGGCGGCTTCCTCGGCCATCGGCAGCATGGTGTTGACGAACTGGTCGGCATTGCTGAACGCGCGCTTGGCGGGTGCCAGCGGGATCTGCGCCATGGCTCGGCCGTAAATCTGCATCTGCCCGCCGGAAGCCTTGTCTGCCTCGGCACGGTCCAGCCAGTCGCCGTTGTACAGCGGGCCGGAACCGGTGACAGCGGCGGTCGTGGCGCGTTGCGGCAGTTGAGTGGCCGCTGCCGGCGTGGCCGACGGCACCAGACCTGCGAGCAAGCGATCCGCCAGTTTCGGCGGCAACGCCAGACGACGCTGGTTGATCATTTCCATGTCATTGCGATGGGTCAGTTCGGTGTTCGGCGCATGCACCGAACGCGACGCCCACAGTGGACGCTCGCCGTTGAGTCGCGACAACGGGCCATTGGTGGCCACGGTGCCGGCGGCAATCGGCGTGGCTACGGCAGCGGCCTTGGCTTTGGCTTCTTCCTGCTTGGCGGCGGATGCGGCCGCAGCCTCGCCCGGCGCCATCGGTTTGTTCTTCGACATCTGCTTGATCAGCACGTCGGCCAGACCGATACCACCGCCCTCGCGGGACATGGAAACCGCCAGTTGCTGGTCGTACATTTCCTGATACTGCTTGGCGGCCGGCGTGTTGAGCGGGTTGTCCTGGCCCAGCGCTTCGGTGGCCGAACGCATCGACTTGAGCATTTCACCGAGGAACAGCGATTCGAACTCCTGCGCAACCTTGCGCATGTTGCCGTCGCTGTTCTTGTCGCCGACCTTCAGCTGGTTCAGACGATTGAGGTCGGAGTACGAACCCGAATCGCTGCTGCTGACCAGACCGCTTTTGCGCATATCCATGGTCGCCGTCCTCAGATCACGATCAGGTCGGCTTGCAACGCGCCGGCCTGCTTCAGTGCTTCGAGGATGGCCATCAGGTCACCCGGCGCTGCGCCGACCTGGTTCACCGCCCGGACGATCTCGTCGAGAGTGGTGCCCGGGCCGAACTTGAACATCGGCTTGGCTTCCTGTTCGGCATTCACCCGCGAGCGCGGTACCACGGCGGTCTGGCCGTTGGACAGCGGGCCCGGCTGGCTGACGATCGGGTCTTCGGTGATGGTCACAGTCAGGCTGCCGTGAGTCACGGCGGCCGGCGACACCTTCACGTTCTGGCCAATGACGATGGTGCCGGTACGCGAGTTGATGATGACCTTCGCCACCGCCTGACCCGGATCGACTTCGAGGTTTTCCAGGATCGACAGGTAGTCGACGCGCTGGCTCGGATCGAGCGGTGCGGTCACACGGATCGAACCGCCGTCGATGGCCTGGGCCACGCCAGGGCCGAGCATGTCGTTGATCTTGTCGACGATGCGCTTGGCGGTGGTGAAGTCGGAACGGTTGAGGTTCAGCGTCAGGCTGTTGCCCTGGTTGAAACCGCTCGGCACCGAACGCTCGACCGACGCACCGCCAGGGATGCGACCGGCCGACGGAACGTTGACGGTGATCTTCGAACCGTCACGGCCTTCAGCGTCGAAACCGCCAACCACCAGGTTGCCCTGAGCGATGGCGTAGACGTTGCCGTCGATACCCTTGAGCGGGGTCAGCAACAGAGTGCCGCCGCGCAGGCTCTTGGAGTTACCGATGGACGACACGGTGATATCGACCTGCTGACCCGGCTTGGCGAACGCCGGCAGATCGGCACTCACCGATACCGCCGCAACGTTTTTCAGCTGCACGTTGCCCGATCCCGGCGGCACCTTGATGCCGAACTGCGAGAGCATGTTGTTGAAGGTCTGCAGGGTGAACGGGGTCTGCGTGGTCTGGTCGCCAGTGCCGTTAAGACCGACCACCAGGCCATAGCCGATCAACTGGTTGGAACGCACGCCGGAAATGCTGGCGATGTCCTTCAACCGTTCGGCTTGTGCATTGAAGGCCGCCGACAACAGGAACGCGGCCACCATGAGACTTCTGAAATTCAACGTAGCCACCTAGAAAGGGAACAGCGGGCTGAGGAAGAAACGGTCGAACCAGCCTGGCTGACTCGCATCGGCGAACGAACCGGTGCCCGAGTAGGTGATGCGCGCATCGGCGACCCGGGTCGAGGACACGGTGTTATCGGTGGCGATGTCATCGGCCCGCACGAGACCGGCGATCCGCACCAGCTCGTCGCCGGTGTTGAGGGTCATCCACTTCTCGCCACGCACGGCGATGATGCCGTTGGGCAGCACGTCGGCAACGGTCACGGTGATCGAGCCGGTCAGGGTGTTGCCCTGGGCGGCCTTGCTGTCACCTTTGGTCGCGCGGTCGCCTTCGTAGCTGGCGCTCAGGCTCAGGTCATTGCTGCCGATCGGGTTGTTGGTGGTCGCACTGCTGCCGAACAGCGACGTCAGACCGATGCCGGTCTTGCTGTTCTTGGCCACCTGCGAGTTGGCGTTCTTGCTGGCCTGGGTCCTCTCGTTCAGGGTGATGGTGATGATGTCGCCGACCCGGAACGCCTTGCGGTCGCTGTACAGGTTCTGTTCGAAACCGGCCTGATAGATCGAGCCGTTGTTGGCGGCCGACGGCAACGGTGTGCGCGGCAACACCGGGGCGTAGTAAGGATCATTGGGCTTGGGCGTCGGAGCGACGCAGCCCGCGAGCGAGACGACCCCACTCAATGCCACAACAGATACAAAGCGCTTCATGACCCTTACCTCACGGTGTTGCAGGCGACCTCATGGCCGCCTCATAGACTTGATTACAGATTCTGCGTTACGAACGAGAGCATCTGGTCGGCGGTGGAGATCACCTTGGAGTTCATCTCGTACGCGCGCTGGGTGGTGATCATGTTGACCATCTCTTCCACGGTGCTGACGTTGGAGGTTTCCAGGGTGTTCTGCAGGGTGGTGCCGAAACCGTTCAGGCCCGGAGTACCGACTTGCGGTGCACCGGAAGCGGCGGTTTCCAGGAACAGGTTGTTGCCCACCGCTTGCAGACCGGCCGGGTTGATGAAGTCGGCGGTTTGCAGGTTGCCGATCACTTGCGACGCGGCGTTGCCGGCAACGGTGATCGACACGGTGCCGTCACGACCTACGGTGAAGGTCTGGGCGTTGTTCGGAATGACAATCGCCGGCTCCAGGGCGAAACCGCTGGCGTTGACGATCTGGCCGTTGGAGTCGAGGTGGAAAGTACCGTCACGGGTGTAGGACGTGGTGCCGTCCGGCTGCAGGATCTGGAAGAAACCGCGACCGTCGATGGCCATGTCCAGCGGCTGCTCGGTGGTTTGCAGGCTGCCGGCGGTGAAGTTTTTCTGGGTGCCGACAATGCGCACACCGGTACCCACTTGCAGACCTGACGGCAGTTCGCTGTCCTGGGTCGACTGGGCGCCTGGCTGACGCTTGATCTGGTACAGCAGGTCCTGGAACTCGGCGCGGTCACGTTTGAAACCCGTGGTCGACACGTTCGCCAGGTTGTTGGAAATGGTGGTCAGGTTGGTGTCCTGGGCGGACAGACCGGTTTTGGCAACCCATAGAGCCGGAAGCATTCGATTCTCCTCGTGCGCCTGTTTTACGGCGCGACGTTCTGATAATTAGCTGATCTGCAAGACCCGAGCCATGGCCTGGTCGTCGTCTTTGGCGGTATTCATCATCTTGACGTGCAGTTCGAACTGCTTGGCCAGGGCCAGCACCGACGTCATCTCTTCAACGGCATTGACGTTGCTCGACTCCAGGAAACCCGACACCAGTTTGACGTTGGCATCGGCCGGCGCAGGCTGGCCGTCCTTGGTGTAAATCGAACCGTCCAGGCCCTTGTTCATGTTCTTGATGTCCGGGTTGACCAGCTTGATCCGGTCGACTTCGGCCATGACGCGCGGCCCCTCGCCCATCGCACGGATGCTGATGGTGCCGTCTTCACCGACTTCCACCTGCTGCTCCGGCGGCACGGCGATCGGCCCGCCATTGCCCATGACCGGCATGCCGTTGCCGGCACGCAACACGCCGAGGGCATCGATGTTGAGGCTGCCGGTGCGCACGTAGCTTTCACCGCCATTAGGGTTCTGCACGGCGATCCAGCCGTTGCCCGACACGGCGACGTCGAGGTCACGGCCGGTCTGCACCAGCGAGCCCGGCGTGAAGTCGGTGGCGGGCCGTTCGCTCATGGCAAACGCACGCGCCGGAAAGCTGTCACCGAACACCGGCATCGAACGCGCCTGCTCCAGGTCGCGCTGAAAACCATTGGTGGAGATGTTCGCCAGGTTGTTGGCATGAGCCTTTTGCGCCAGTGCGTTCTGGCTGGCGCCGGTCATTGCCACATAAAGGTACTTGTCCACACTCTTTCCTCTGCATGCCGGACGTTTGCCGCCCACCGCTGTACTGCTGAGCCATAAGCAATTTGCAGACCAACTTTTTTCTGGCGGCCGAGGGCCCGGTAAACAAAGGACTTGAGGGATTTTGCGAGGATGAGGGAAATGTATCGAAGTCGAAAAACCGGCGGTGTCATGCCGCTTGGCGGCAAACACCCGATCCGGCCTTGATCACTCGGACGCGTCCTTGCCGACTTCGTACTCACGCAGCTTGTTGGCAATCGTGGTGTGCGAAACCCCGAGTCGCTTGCCCAGTTGTCGGCTGCTCGGATGTTCGGAATACAAGCGCTCCAGCACCGCCTTCTCGAAGCGCCCGACAATCTCGTCCAGCCCGCCTTCGAGGGAGAAATCGCCAAGCGGCTGACGCACGCCGTAATCCGGCAGGCGAATGTGCTCGGCCTTGACTGTGCCGCCGTCGCACAGCGAAACCGCCTGGAACAGCACGTTCTCGAGCTGCCGCACGTTGCCCGGCCAATGGTAGTGACTGAGCCGGTCCATCGCCGCCGGTGCCAGTTTCGGTAGCGGGCAGCCGATCTGCCGGCTGGCCTGATCGAGAAAGTGCTCCACCAGCGGCGTCAAACCGTCGAGGCATTCGCGCAGTGGCGGGATGTGCAGCGACAGCACGTTCAAGCGGTGATACAGATCCTGGCGAAACTCGCCTCGTGCGCACAACTCCGACAAGTCGACCTGGGTTGCGCAGATCACCCGCACATCCAGGTAAACCTCTTCATCGCTGCCCACCCGCCGGAAGCAGCCGTCCTGCAGGAAGCGCAGCAATTTCACCTGCAAGCGCGGGCTCATTTCGCCGACGCCATCGAGGAACAGCGTGCCGCCCGCCGTCAACTCCAGCAGCCCGAGCTTGCCTTCGGCGCGCGCGCCTTCAAAGGCACCGGGGCCGTAGCCGAACAGTTCGGTCTCGGCCATCGACTCCGGCAGCCCCGCGCAGTTGAGCGCCATCAACGGCGACTGTCCGCGCGGACTCGCCAAATGGCAGGCCCGTGCCAGCAATTCTTTGCCGGTGCCGGTTTCGCCTTCAATCAATAGCGGTGCATCCAGCGGTGCCATGCGCCGTGCTTCACGCACCACCGCCGCCATCACTTTCGAGCTCTGGAAGATGCTGTCGAAGCCACGCAACTCTTGTTTGCGCACGTTATAGATGCGCTCGCCGACGCGGTCCGCGCGGTGCAAGGTCAGCACGGCACCGGCCATGGCCTCGCTGTCGTCGTGTTCCGATTGCAGCGGCGCGATGTCGGCCAGAAAGATGTCGCCCTTGACCTTGACCCGCATGCCGTTGATTCGCGATTTGTTGGCGCGCACCAGTTCCGGCAGGTCGAAATCCTCGGCGTAACGCGACAATGGAATACCCGGTACCTCGTCCACCCGCACCCCGAGCAACTGCGCCGCCGCACGGTTGGCCGCCACGATGGAGCCGCCCATGTCGATCGACAGCACCGGAAACTCCAGCGCACCGAGCAGCGCATTCAACTCCATGTGCCGCCGCTCGCTAGGCATCAGCCCTACCCGCTTGACGCCGAACACCCCGGCAATCGCCTCGAACTTCGGTCGCAACGCCTGGAACTGAATGTTGATCAGGTTCGGGCAATGCAGATAGATCGCGTTGCCATGCTCACCGCCCACCTCGCCACGGGCGACGTTGATCCCGTACTCCACCAGCAGATTGAGAATGTCGCGCAGGATGCCGATGCGGTTCTGGCAGTGGACTTTGATACGCATATAAAGGCCCGAAACAGGTGAAGAGGCGGTCTGGCGCCGGAATTTTCTGCGCAGCGCGCAAGATAGTCGTCAAGATTATGTGACAGCCATCGGCCTTTTCAAACCCGACAGTCACCGCAAACACGACTTATCGCACGAAGCGTAACGAAAATTTTACGAATTAAAGAGACTTTTCCTACTCCAGCAGTCTTCAACCTGCTGCAACAACGAACGTTCCGGGGTATTTCTCAGTTCATCGCAGGACATAACAAGAACGAAATTCCCCTCGCAGGAGAGCAGTATGAAGCAGACGCAATACGTGGCCCGCGAGCCCGATGCGCAAGGTTTTATCGACTACCCCGCCGAAGAACACGCGGTGTGGAACACGCTGATCACCCGCCAGTTGAAAGTGATCGAGGGTCGCGCGTGCCAGGAATACCTGGACGGTATCGAAAAACTCGGTCTGCCCCACGACCGCATTCCGCAACTGGGCGAGATCAACAAGGTGCTCGGCGAGACCACCGGTTGGCAGGTTGCCCGAGTTCCCGCGCTGATCCCTTTCCAGACCTTTTTCGAATTGCTCGCCAGCAAGCAGTTTCCGGTGGCTACGTTCATCCGCACCCGTGAAGAACTGGACTACCTGCAAGAACCCGACATTTTCCACGAGATCTTTGGCCACTGCCCGCTGCTGACCAACCCGTGGTTCGCCGAATTCACCCACACCTACGGCAAGCTCGGCCTGCAGGCGACCAAGGAAGAACGCGTTTATCTGGCGCGCCTGTACTGGATGACCATCGAGTTCGGCCTGGTCGACACCCCGCAAGGCAAACGCATCTACGGTGGCGGCATCCTGTCTTCGCCGAAAGAAACCGTTTACTCGCTGTCGGACGAGCCCGAGCATCAAGCCTTCGATCCGCTGGAAGCAATGCGCACGCCGTATCGCATCGACATCCTGCAACCGCTGTATTTCGTCCTGCCGAACCTCAAGCGCCTGTTCGACCTGGCCCACGAAGACATCATGGCCATGGTCAAGCAAGGCATGCAGCTGGGTCTGCACGCACCGAAGTTTCCGCCAAAACCAAAAGCCGCGTGACCCGCGACTTTTGCTTACAAGTGAGTCTGTCCGTCGTCGCCACTTTGGTTTAGCGTGGCGACACTGACCGCCAATATAAAAAAACACCTTCAGATTTCAGGAAGTCCACCATGTCCACTTTGAACCAAGCCCATTGCGAAGCCTGCCGTGCAGATGCCCCACAAGTCAGCGATGAAGAGCTGCCGATCCTGATCAAGCAGATCCCTGACTGGAACATCGAAGTACGCGACAGCATCATGCAGCTGGAAAAAGTCTTCCTGTTCAAGAATTTCAAGCACGCGCTGGCCTTCACCAACGCCGTCGGCGAGATCTCCGAGGCCGAAGGTCACCACCCGGGCCTGCTGACCGAGTGGGGCAAAGTCACCGTGACCTGGTGGAGCCACTCGATCAAAGGCCTGCACCGCAACGACTTCATCATGGCCGCGCGCACTGACGAAGTGGCCAAGACCGCAGAAGGACGCAAGTAATGCACTTCGACGCCATCGGCCGGGTGCCCGGCGACCCGATCCTCGGCCTGATGGAGGCCTACGCGCAGGACTCCAACCCGCGCAAGTTCGACCTCGGCGTGGGCGTCTACAAGGATGCCCAGGGCCTGACGCCAATCCCCGAGGCGGTGAAAATCGCCGAGGCGCGTCTGGTCGAGAGCCAGGACACCAAGACCTACATCGGTGGCCACGGCAATCCGCTGTTCGGCAAGGTCATCAACGAGCTGGTGCTCGGTGCCGATTCGGCACTGATCGCCGAGCAACGCGCCGGCGCCACCCAGACCCCGGGTGGCACGGGCGCCCTGCGTCTGGCGGCAGACTTCATCGCGCAATGCCTGCCGGGCAAAGGCGTGTGGCTGAGCAACCCGACCTGGCCGATCCACGAAACGATTTTCGCGGCCGCCGGGGTCAAGATCAGCCATTACCCGTACGTCGGCAGCGACAACCGCCTCGACGTCGATGCGATGCTCGCCGTGCTCAATGAAGTGCCGAAAGGCGATGTGGTGCTGCTGCACGCGTGCTGCCACAACCCGACCGGTTTCGACCTGAGCCACGACGACTGGCAGCGGGTGCTGGAGGTGGTCCGTCGCCGCGATCTGCTGCCGCTGATCGACTTTGCCTACCAGGGCTTCGGCGACGGTCTGGAGCAGGATGCGTGGTCGACCCGACTGTTCGCCGCCGAGTTGCCCGAGCTACTGATCACCAGCTCCTGCTCGAAGAACTTCGGCCTGTACCGCGATCGCACCGGTGCGCTGATCGTCAGCGCGAAAACCGCTGACAAGCTGATCGACATCCGCAGCCAGCTGGCGCACATCGCCCGCAACCTGTGGTCGACGCCACCGGATCACGGCGCGGCTGTCGTCGCCACGATCCTCGCCGACCCGGAGCTGAAACGCCGCTGGGCCGACGAAGTGGAAGCCATGCGCCTGCGCATCGCCCAATTGCGCAGCGGTCTGGTGGAAGCGCTGGAACCGCACGGCCTGCGCGAGCGTTTTGCACACATTGGCGTGCAACGCGGGATGTTTTCCTACACCGGTCTGTCGCCGGAACAGGTGAAAAACCTGCGCGAGCATCACAGCGTGTACATGGTCAGCTCGGGCCGGGCCAACGTTGCCGGGATTGATGCGACGCGTCTCGACTTGCTGGCAGAAGCGATCGCCAACGTCTGCAAATAACTCCCCCTTGTCTTGATCGTTCCCACGCTCCGCGTGGGAACGATCTGGCGCACTCATCGCGAGCAGGCTCGCTCCCACATTTGCCCTGCGTCACCCTGTCGCACTTGTCTAGACAATCCCGCCCGTCGAAACAAATGGATTTAAAAATCTGTTTGTCACTTTTCCTGCTGTATCCTTCGCAGGCTTTCTGAAAGCGCGGATCTACCAGATCTATCAACAGACTTAGCGAGGAGCGCAACCATGCACGAGATTCCGAATCTCCCCTTCCCAAGCCTGCACGAAACTGAGCAGACGACCACGCAACAAGCCGGTGCCCAACAGCCCGAGCCGAAAGAAGCCGCCGACAGCCGTCCGGCCGACAGCGAAGAGTAAGCAACACCCGCCGTACAGACCGTGTGGAAAGCGCTAACATGCGCTTTCCACACTGCCTGAAACCTGAGCCGCCATGTCCAAAGAATTCGATGAACAACAGGCCGAGATCCTGATCGGTGCCACCGAGAAGATGATCGAGATCTGGAGCCGTCTCTCGCCCGAGAAACAGGCCGCCCTGCTCGCCCGTTTCGGCAGCGAGGAAAACGCGCTGGCCGCACTGGTCACCACGCAATTGGTCGCCCCGGCCAAATAGTTTTACTTTTCCCCGCTCCAGACGCGTCCGCATCGGTATCATGAGCAGCCTATCTATTCTGCTCTTCCCGTGGATCGTAATTCATGTCGTCCTCTATGCCAGAACCCCAGCGCCCCTTGGCGGTCACGCTGCAAGTCGTTTCCATCGTCCTGTTCACCTTCATCGGTTATCTGAATATCGGCATTCCGCTGGCGGTGCTGCCGGGCTACGTGCACAGCGACCTGGGCTTCGGCGCGGTCATCGCCGGGCTGGTGATCAGCGTGCAATACCTCGCCACGCTGCTCAGTCGCCCGTATGCCGGCAAGATCATCGACAACCAGGGCAGTAAACGTGCGGTGATGATTGGTCTGGCCGGGTGTGGCTTGAGCGGTGTGTTCATGCTGATTTCGGCGTGGACGCCCCACCTGCCGCTGCTGAGCCTGATCAGCCTGTTCGTCGGCCGTCTGGTGCTGGGCAGCGCTGAAAGCCTGGTCGGCTCAGGCTCGATCGGTTGGGGCATCGGCCGCGTCGGTGCCGCCAACACCGCCAAAGTCATCTCGTGGAACGGCATCGCCAGTTACGGTGCGCTGGCGGTCGGTGCGCCGCTCGGGGTATGGCTGGTCAGCCGTTTCGGTCTGTGGAGCATGGGCGTAAGCATTCTGCTGCTCGCCAGCCTGGGATTGCTGCTGGCCTGGCCGAAAACCGCCGCGCCGATCGTGGCCGGCGAGCGTCTGCCATTCATGCACGTTCTCGGTCGCGTCTTCCCGCACGGCTGCGGACTGGCGCTGGGCTCGATCGGTTTCGGCACCATCGCCACCTTCATCACCCTGTATTACGCCACGCAGCACTGGGATAACGCGGTGCTGTGCCTGAGCCTGTTCGGCGCCAGCTTCATTGGTGCGCGGCTGCTGTTCGGCAACCTGATCAACCGCCTCGGCGGCTTTCGCGTGGCGATTGCCTGCCTGTCGGTGGAAACCCTGGGTCTGCTGTTGTTGTGGCTGGCGCCGGACGCGCATTGGGCATTGGCCGGTGCGGCATTGAGCGGTTTCGGTTTCTCGCTGGTGTTCCCGGCGCTGGGCGTGGAAGCCGTGAACCTGGTGCCGGCCTCCAGCCGAGGCGCGGCAGTCGGGGCCTATTCGTTGTTCATCGACTTGTCGCTGGGGATCACCGGGCCGCTGGCGGGTGCGATTGCAGCGGGCTTCGGTTTTGCCTCGATCTTCCTGTTCGCCGCCCTCGCCGCGCTGAGCGGTCTGGCATTGAGCGTCTATCTGTACCGCTACACGGCGAAGTACCGCGAAGACTAGAAATCCACCTTGCCGCGCCCGGCCTTGATGCTGCCGCGCTTGGTTTTCGACTCGAGCCGACGCTTCTTTGAACCCAGCGTCGGCTTGGTTGGCCGGCGCTTCTTCTCGACCTTGGTGGCGCTGAGAATCAGCTCGGTCAAACGTTCCAGCGCATCGGCGCGATTCTGTTCCTGCGTGCGATATTGCTGGGCCTTGATGATCAGCACACCGTCGCCGGTGATGCGACTGTCACGCAGCGCCAGCAGACGCTCCTTGTAGAATTCGGGCAAGGACGAGGCCGGAATGTCGAAGCGCAGGTGCACGGCGCTGGAGACCTTGTTGACGTTCTGCCCTCCGGCGCCCTGGGCGCGGATGTACGTCAGCTCTATCTCGGCATCCGGCAGATGCACATTGTTGGAAATCACCAGCATGGAAACTCTACCTTCAAGTCGCTAAGCGACAGACAACCCCAGTTCGGACAACAGCATCGATGCCTGGGCCCGGGAAATCACCGCCCCTTTGAACAGTTTGGCATCGTTGAGCCGAAAGCCGCTCAAATCGGCACCGCGCAGGTCGGCATCGGTGAACCTTGCGCCATTGATGCGTGCATGCGCCAGACTGCACTCGACGAACTCGGCCTTGCGAAAGTCGGCATCGCTCAAGTCCGCATCGGAGAAATCCAGACCGTTCAACGTCGTGCGGGCGAACGACATGCCGCCCAGAAATGCGCTGTTGAGTCGGGTCTCACTGAACGACAGACCCAGGCTGGAGGTGTGACTGAAGTTGGCACCGGTCAGCTTGCAGCCGGTGAAAGCGACCTGCGCCAGTTTCGCCCGCTGCCAGCGTGTGTTGTTCAAATCGCAATTGCTGAACGAGGCCTCCAGCAATTGGGCCGCTTCGAACACTGCGTGGGCACCCCGACAGCCCTTCCATTGAGTCGCTTCGAGGCGAGCACCGAGAAATTGCGTGCGCAGCAGAATGCAGCGCTGGAAATCGGCGCGATCCAGCGTCAGTCGCGACAGATCGACATCGGTGAAATCCACCCCGATAAACCGCAGCGGCAAGCGCTGGGACGCGATCAACGCCTGCACATCATCACGCGTCAGCGCGTCTCCTTCGACCTCGTAGTGCGTTTGCACCTGATGCATGCCCGACTCCTTCGCGATTCAATTGGCGCCGGCAGTCTATCGTCACTTCGCGTAGGACCGGGCACAAAAAAGCCGGCGGAAGCCGGCTATTTTGTTGTCGTCCGTTGCCTACTTGGCCGCGGCCCCAAGCACCGCGCGTTGATCGCTGCGCTTGTTCTTGATCACGTAGCAGACCCACATGAACACCACCCACACCGGGATCGCGTACACCGAGATCTGAATGCCCGGGATCAGCAGCATCACGCCGAGGATGAACAGGACGAACGCCAGGCAGATGTAGTTGCCGTACGGGTACCACAGCGCCTTGAACAGCGGCTTCTGATTGGTCTTGTTCATGTGTTGGCGGAACTTGAAGTGCGAGAAGCTGATCATCGCCCAGTTGATCACCAGCGTTGCAACCACCAGCGACATCAGCAGTTCCAGCGCGTGTTGCGGGATCAGGTAGTTGAGCAGCACCGCCACCAGGGTCACGGCCGCCGACGCCAGGATCGAACGCACCGGCACGCCGCGCTTGTCGATCTTCGCCAGCGCTTTCGGCGCATCGCCCTGCTCGGCCATGCCCAGCAGCATGCGGCTGTTGCAGTAGGTGCCGCTGTTGTACACCGACAATGCCGCGGTCAGTACCACGAAGTTGAGGATGTGCGCAGCGGTGTTGCTGCCAAGCATCGAGAACACCTGCACGAACGGGCTGCCGCTGTAGGAATCGCCCGAAGCGTTGAGGGTTTCCAGCAGGCTGTCCCACGGGGTCAGCGACAGCAGGATCACCAGTGCGCCGATGTAGAAAATCAGGATCCGGTAAATCACCTGGTTGATCGCTTTCGGGATCACGGTTTTCGGCTTGTCGGCTTCGGCTGCGGTGAAACCGAGCATCTCCAGACCGCCGAAGGAGAACATGATGATCGCCATGGCCATTACCAGACCGCTGACGCCGTTCGGGAAGAAGCCACCGTGGGACCACAGATTGCTGACCGAAGCCTGCGGGCCGCCATGGCCGCTGACCAGCAGATAACTGCCCAGGGCGATCATGCCGACGATCGCCACGACCTTGATGATCGCGAACCAGAATTCGGCTTCACCGAAGACTTTGACGTTAGCCAGGTTGATCGCATTGATCAGCACGAAGAACGCGGCAGCAGTGACCCAGCTTGGGATCTCCGGCGCCCAGTAGTGGATGTACTTGCCGACCGCAGTCAGCTCCGACATGCCCACCAGGATGTACAGGATCCAGCAGTTCCAGCCCGACAGGAAACCGGCAAAACCGCCCCAGTATTTGTGCGCAAAGTGGCTGAAGGAGCCGGCCACCGGCTCTTCGACGATCATTTCGCCGAGCTGGCGCATGATCATGAAGGCGATGAAGCCGCAGATGGCATAGCCGAGGATCATCGACGGGCCGGCGGATTTCAGCACCCCGGCCGAGCCGAGGAACAATCCGGTACCGATCGCGCCACCGAGGGCGATCAGTTGAATATGGCGATTTTTCAGGCCGCGTTTCAGCTCGCCTGATTGCGAGTTTTGTCCACTCATGAAAAAGGTCTCACGCAAGGTTTGATGATGTTCAGTAGACGTTGCTGCAAGGTTGCGATTTCAGCCAACCTTGATCAAACCCCAGCGCAGGCACCAGGAATTCAGCTTTTTTACAACGGTCATGCGTCACCTGTTTGTTTTTATCTGTGACGAAATCGAACCCGACACGCTTGTGACGCGGCGGAGTGAACAAGGCGGATAAACCTTGAGGTTTGCGCGATTACGCAGAGGGTCACAGTTAAAACGCGGCGCATTGTACACCGCTAACCCCCTGCTGCCAGACCTCGCCGGATCAGCGTGTCGGTTGCCGGGATTGCATGTGTCCACCCCGGGAGGCCCGGGCGGCTGCAAAAATTGAGTCAGGCCTTTGCAGGCCATCGGCGTGGACGATGGAAAATCCGCCCCACGTGGAGAAGTGAAAATGGATATCGGCGTTCATTGCGCCTCCTTCTTGTTATGCACCTGCACGACAGGCATGCAGCGCATCTCACCTTCCAAACGTCGCTGAAACAAGCGCGCCAGAGCGCCGCGCAAGGCCCGGCGGGACTGGCTCCGGCAGATTTTCCTTACAGTCTGATAAAGACACCCGATTTAAGGGTCTGCGACGGCCTTTTCGTAAATATTCACTGACAGTGCGTAACGTAAAGTTTCCACTCCAGACCCATCGAAGCCCGGAGCAGCGATTGACGTTAGCTGACTAACTATTTGAAAGGCGTTAAGTTTTTTGTTTTAAAACAAGAAAAACACGCCTGAAAAAAGAAATAAAAAGTCCAAAAAAAAACGCCAACCCTAAGGTTGGCGTTTCTGTTTTTCAGCTTGAAGCTTGCCGCTCGAAGCTTACAACCGCGTTATTCCGGCTTCTTGCGACCGAAACCCGGACGCTGGCCGGAACCGGCCGGTGCGCCACGGCGCTTGCCCGACGGCTTGTCATCGTCAGCCAGCTTGATGCCTGGACGCTTCGGCGCCGGCTTGGCCGGACGCTTGGTGTCGGCTGGACGATCCGCCACCGGCGTACCGCGACCTTCGCCCCGCTCGGTACGGCCATTGGCCGGACGCGGAGTGCGTGGACCGCGCTCGCCATCCGGACGCGCTGCCGGCTTGCGGCCTGGACGCTCGCCTTCGATCTGCGGCTCGCGGACCGGACGTGGACCGGCGCCAATCGGTGCACCGTTGGCCGGACGCAGGGTGCGCACGCGCTCGGTACGGGCCATCGGACGCGACGACTTGCGCTGCATCCGGTCGAGCTTGTCTTTGCTCTTGGCGTTCAGTTGCGGCATGGCCACCGGGGTCAGGCCGACTTCGGCGCTCAGCACGTCGACTTCGTACTGGCTCATTTCGCGCCAGCGGCCCATCGGCAGGTCGGAGTTGAGGAAAACCGGGCCGAAACGCACGCGCTTCAGGCGGCTGACCACCAGGCCCTGGGATTCCCACAGACGACGCACTTCACGGTTACGGCCCTCCATCACCACGCAGTGATACCAGTGGTTGAAGCCTTCGCCGCCCGGTGCCTGTTGAATGTCGGTGAAGCGCGCCGGGCCGTCTTCCAGCACAACGCCGGCCTTCAGGCGCTCGATCATCTCGTCATCGACTTCGCCACGCACACGCACCGCGTACTCACGGTCCATCTCGTAGGACGGGTGCATCAGGCGGTTGGCCAGCTCACCGTCGGTGGTGAACATCAGCAGACCGGTGGTGTTGATGTCGAGACGACCGATGTTGATCCAGCGGCCTTCTTTCGGACGCGGCAGCTTGTCGAACACGGTCGGACGGCCTTCCGGGTCGTCACGGGTGCAGATCTCGCCATCGGGCTTGTTGTACATGATCACGCGGCGCACCGACTCGGCGGCTTCTTCGCGCTTGATGACTTTGCCATCAATGGTGATGGCGTCGTGCATGTCGACACGCAGGCCCAAGGTGGCGTCTTTGCCATTGACCTTGATGCGGCCGGCAGCGATCCAGGATTCGACATCACGGCGCGAGCCGACGCCGATACGGGCGAGGACTTTCTGCAGCTTTTCGCCTGCTGGGCCGATTTCCTGGTCGTCTTTCTGATTGATGTCACTCATCTGGGCACCTCCCGGTGTGGTCTGTTCAGCGGCGCTGAATGAGCCGCTGAGGCGTTGAAATCTGGGTTTTCGGGCGAAGGGATCGCCGAAGGGTCGCGAATCATACGCGGATGTGGCCGCGCGCGCATCACAGACTAGTCGATCAGGGCAAGGTTATTTCTTTTTCCGCCGACCGGTGGCCCCGAGCTTGATCAGACGCAGCGCGGCTTCGGCCAGCACAGTGCGCTTGTCGTCCTTGTCGAGTTTCTTCCAGGCCCGTATCTCGCGCTTGCTGCGGCCGCAGCCCAGACAGATGTCGTCGCTGAACTTGCAGACGCTGATGCACGGGTCTTTGGTCGAGCTCATGCTCAATCCTCGAACTCGCGACGTTCGGCTTCGATGGCTTCGGCCAGGGCGCGGGCCTCGGCTTCTTCTTCGCTCAACTCTTCCTCGGCGGCGGGTTCCGGTTCGGGCTGTTCAAGCCGGGCGACGGCGGCCAGCAGCTTTTCCCGGGCTTCGGCCACGCCGAGCACATCGTCTTCCTGCTCAGGCTCGGGCTCGAATTCAGGCTCATGCTCAAATTCAGTTTCGAACTCATCCTCAACCGGCGGCTCGACCGGATCGAACTCAACCCCGGTCGGCATCGATTCACCGCCCGCCCCGTCACGCAGCAAGTCGTCAAAGTCGGTCTTGATCCCCTCCTCCATGCTGTCCAGTTCCAGCAGAAGGGTGTGGAAACTGGTTTCTTCTTTCGGCTCTTCCGGCTCGGCACTGGCGTCGGCCAGCTCCTGCAAGCCCGGCGGCACCGGAGCGTCGTCGAAGTCGAGCACCGGATCCGCCTCGATTTCGCGCAACTCGGCCAGCGGCGGCAGGTCGTCAAGGTTCTTCAGGTTGAAGTGGTCGAGAAACGCCTTGGTGGTGGCGAACATCGCGGGTTTGCCCGGCACGTCGCGGTAACCGACGATGCGGATCCACTCACGCTCCATCAGCGTCTTGACGATGTTGGTGTTGACCGCCACGCCCCGCACATCCTCGATCTCGCCCCGGGTGATCGGCTGGCGATAGGCGATCAGCGCCATGGTTTCCAGCAATGCTCGGGAATAACGTTGCGGACGTTCTTCCCACAACCGGCCGACCCACGGCGCGAACTTCTCGCGGATTTGCAGGCGATAGCCCGACGCGACTTCCTTGAGCTCGAACGCCCGGCCTTCGCAGGATTTGCCGAGCAGGGTCAGGGCTTTCTTGAAGACCGGCGGTTCCGGGCGCTCGCCTTCTTCGAACAGTTCATAAAGGCGCTCGAGGGATTGCGGCTTTCCCGAGGCCAACAGAAAGGCTTCAAGCAGGGACGCCAGCTCGCGGGGTTCAGTCAGGTTCATATCGGGACTCGTTATTCGGCTCGGGCTCGCACGTGGATCGCGGCGAACGGCTCATTCTGCACCAGCTCGATCAGGGATTCCTTGACCAGTTCAAGGATGGCCATGAAGGTCACCACCACCCCGAGCTTGCCCTCCTCGGCGGTGAACAGCTCGACGAACGGCACAAACCCGCCGCCCTTGAGCCGCTCCAGCACATCGCTCATGCGCTCGCGGGTGGACAGCGCCTCGCGGCTGACCTGATGGCTTTCGAACATGTCGCCCCGGCGCAGCACTTCTGCCATGGACATCAGGATTTCTTCCAGCGCCACATCCGGCAATAGCTTGCGCGCGCGGGCTTCCGGGGCATCGAGCTTGGGCACGATCACGTCGCGACCGACCCGGCTCAGGCCATCGATGCCTTCGGCGGCAGCCTTGAACCGTTCGTACTCCTGCAGGCGACGAATCAGCTCGGCGCGCGGGTCGTCCTCTTCGTCCTCGACGGTTTCGGCCCGGGGCAACAGCATCCGCGACTTGATCTCGGCCAGCATCGCGGCCATCACCAGGTATTCGGCGGCCAGTTCCAGACGCACCGACTGCATAAGCTCGACATAACCCATGTACTGGCGGGTGATTTCCGCCACCGGGATGTCGAGGATGTTGATGTTCTGTTTGCGGATCAGGTACAGCAGCAGATCGAGCGGGCCTTCGAAGGCTTCGAGGAAGACTTCCAGCGCGTCGGGCGGGATGTACAGGTCCAGCGGCATTTCCGTGACGGCCTGGCCATAGACCATGGCAAACGGCAGTTCCTGCTGGGCACCGGCCTGGGGATCAACGGTTTCCACTGCGGACATTCAGGCCTCGACCATGAATGGGGCAGGATCGCCGCAACCGACGCGGATCACTTCCGGATCATCGCCCGTGAGGTCGATCACGGTGGAGGCCTTGATACCGCCGGAACCGCCGTCGATGATCAGGTCGACCTGATGCTCGAGCAACTGGCGCATTTCGTACGGATCGCTCAACGGGTCTTCATCGCCCGGCATGATCAGGGTCACGCTCATCAACGGCTCTCCCAGTTCGGCCAGCAGCGCCAGCGCGATCGGATGGCTCGGCACCCGCAGACCGATGGTGCGTTTCTTCGGATGCAGCAGCAGGCGCGGCACTTCGCGGGTGGCGTTGAGGATGAAGGTGTACGGCCCTGGCAAGTGGGCTTTGAGGATTCGAAACGTCCCGGTGTCGATCTTGGCGTAATTGCCCAGTTGCGAAAGGTCGCTGCAGATCAGTGCGAAGTTGTGCTTTTCGTCAAGCTGACGCAGGCGTCGAACGCGCTCGATGCCGTTCTTGTCGCCGATCTGGCAGCCGATTGCGTAGGAGGAGTCCGTGGGATAGACCACCACTCCGCCCTTGCGGATGATCTCGACCGCCTGTTTGATCAGGCGCGCTTGCGGGTTTTCCGGATGAATCTGGAAAAATTGACTCACATTCTCTACCTGTTCAGACGGCGGCAATAACTGTGTCATGTTTGAACCGACACCACAGGGGTGGAAGGTCCTCCGGCACCGGCCGGTACTGGCCGATCTCGGACCAGCCACCAGGGCCATGGAAATCACTGCCGGCGCTGACCAGCAGACCGAACTCACGGGCAAGGATTGCCAGGCTGCCCACCTGTTCCGCAGGCTGATGACCGTTGACCACTTCGATCGCATGCCCGCCTGCTTGAATATAGTCGGCAATCAGCTTTCGGCGCTTGCTGCGGGTGAAATCGTAGTGCCACGGATGCGCCAGGCTGACCCAGGCGCCGGCGGCTCGCAGCGTGCCGACGGTGTCTTCGAGGGTCGGCCAATGCTGCTTGACGTCCCCAAGCTTGCCGGCGCCGAGCCATTTGCGAAACGCCTCGGCGCGATCCTTTACAAAACCTTCACGCACCATCCAGTCGGCGAAATGCGGGCGGGCCGGCGCGTTACCGCTGTCGCCCAGTTCCTGCTGGATCTGCCGCGCGCCGTCGAGCGCATTCGGCATGCCCTTGAGGGCGAGCTTGCGGCTTATTTCCTCAGACCGCAGCCAGCGGCCGTCGTGCAACTGGGCAATCGCCTCGACCAGCGGCGCGGCGTTGACGTCGAAACCGTAGCCGAGTACGTGAATGGTCGCCCCGCCCCAGGTGCAGGACAACTCGACGCCGTTGACCAGTTGCATGCCCAGCGCCTCGGCGGCCGTGCGCGCTTCGGCGAGGCCTTCTAGGGTGTCGTGATCGGTCAGGGCCAGGACTCGCACGCCGTTCTCGAACGCACGCGCAACCAGTGCCGCAGGCGCCAGGGCGCCGTCGGAGGCCGTGCTGTGGCAGTGCAAATCAACATTCACGGGGATGTGTAACCTCAAATCAGCTGGCGCTATCGCGCGCCCATATGTTTGTTATTATGCCGCCACATCCAGCTTCTGGCTCTCACTGTGAAACAATTCATCGATTTCATCCCGCTTCTGCTGTTCTTCATCGTCTACAAACTCGATCCACGCACCGTCGACGTTGCCGGCCATGAACTGACGGTAGGCGGCATTTACAGTGCAACCGCCGTGCTGATCATCAGCTCCCTGGTGGTGTACGGCGCGATCTTCATCAAGCAGCGCAAGCTGGAGAAGAGCCAGTGGCTGACGCTGGTCGCCTGCCTCGTGTTCGGCAGCCTGACCCTGGCCTTTCACAGCGAAACCTTCCTGAAATGGAAAGCCCCGGTGGTCAACTGGCTGTTCGCCCTGGCCTTCATCGGCAGCCATTTCATCGGTGACCGCCTGCTGATCAAGCGCATCATGGGCCACGCGTTGACCCTGCCGGATCCGGTCTGGACCCGTTTGAACATCGCCTGGATCGGTTTCTTCCTGTTCTGCGGTGCCGCCAACCTGTTCGTCGCCTTCACCTTCCAGGACTACTGGGTGGACTTCAAGGTGTTCGGCAGCCTGGGCTTGACCGTGCTGTTCCTGGTCGCTCAAGGCATCTACCTGTCCCGTCACCTGCACGACGCCGATACCACAACGCCAAAAACCGAGGACTGACATGCTCTACGCCATCATTGCCACCGACGTCGCCAACTCCCTGGAAGCCCGCCTCGCTGCGCGCCCGGCACACCTTGAACGCCTGCAAGTGCTCAAGGGCGAAGGCCGCATCGTGCTGGCCGGCCCGCACCCGGCGGTCGACAGCAATGATCCGGGCGCAGCAGGTTTCAGCGGCAGCCTGATCGTTGCCGAATTCGATTCCCTGAGCGCGGCGCAAGCCTGGGCCGATGCCGACCCGTACATCGCCGCCGGCGTTTACGCCAACGTGATCGTCAAGCCGTTCAAGCAAGTCCTGCCGTAACCTCCCCCGCTGATCCCCCCACGCGATGAACCTTGTCGGTTCATCGCGTTCTCAATCGCTCATTATTCTCGTTTGCCGGCCGACAACCTGCCCAATATCCATTTGGAAACAGGAGTCGCGATGCGCAAGGGTCCGTTGTGTCTGATGTTGGTCACGTTGTCGATCGTGGCGCCCGCCCATGGTGAAGAAAGCACCGAAGGCGGCAGCTCCACACCGCTTTCGTTGAGCGCCGGCAGCCAGATCACCGAGTTGCAGCAGCGCCTGAAGGCCAGCGAGCAGCAACGGGAAGAACTGAGCAAACAACTGCAAAATGCCGACAACACCCGCGAAAGCGCCCAGCTCGCCCGGCTGCGCCAAGAGAACCAGCGTCTGAAGCTGCAACTCAAGGAAGCCCAGGCCAGCCCGCTGCCGCGCCTGCTGACCGAACAGCAGCAATGGTTCGTCACCGGGGCCGGGGTAGCGCTATTGGCGCTGCTCTGCGGTATCTTTGCCAGTGGAGCAAGCCGAAAACGTCGGCAATGGCTAAATTGAGTGAGTCATGAGCGAGCTGTTACTGATTGATGATGACCAGGAGTTGTGCGAACTCCTGAGTAGCTGGCTGAGCCAGGAAGGCTTTCAGGTCCGGGCCTGCCACGATGGTCAGAGCGCCCGCAAGGCGCTGGCCGAAACCGCGCCGGCGGCCGTGGTGCTGGACGTGATGCTGCCCGACGGCAGCGGTCTGGAACTGCTCAAGCAATTGCGCAGCGATCACGCCGACCTGCCGGTGTTGATGCTCTCGGCCCGGGGCGAGCCGCTGGACCGGATCCTCGGCCTGGAACTGGGCGCCGACGATTACCTGGCCAAACCCTGCGATCCGCGCGAACTGACCGCCCGCCTGCGCGCCGTGCTGCGCCGCAGTCATCCGGCCGCAGTGTCGACCCAGCTCGAGCTGGGCGACCTGAGCTTCAGCCCGGTGCGCGGCGTGGTCAGCATCGACGAAAAGGAATTCACCCTCACCGTCTCCGAAAGTCGCCTGCTCGAAGCCCTGCTCAAGCAACCGGGCGAGCCGCTGGACAAACAGGAACTGGCGCAGATCGCCCTCGGTCGCAAGCTGACCCTGTACGACCGCAGCCTCGACATGCACGTCAGCAACCTGCGCAAAAAGATCGGCCCGCACCCCGACGGTCGCCCGCGCATCGTTGCCCTGCGCAGCCGTGGCTACTACTACAGCCTCTGATCGTCTGTAAGTTTTGTCAGGTCGGCGCGAAAACGTGTTTACCCAAGCTTTACACAGCGCTGACCGCCGCTGACCTTGATCTCCGTAATCTGTACTCATCCGGAACGTACCGGGAACGAGACAAAGGAGATTCACCATGCGCAAGACTCTTATCGCTCTGATGTTTGCCGCTGCCCTGCCGACCGTCGCCATGGCCATGCCACAGGATGGCGGCCCGATGGGTGGCCCGCTGGACGGCCCGCGCCATGGCGGTCAGATGCACGGCATGCACGGCAAAGGCCCGTACAGCCAGCTGGACCTGTCCCGCGAACAGCGCGAGCAGATCCGCAAGATCATGGGCGAGCAGATGCACGAGCGTAAGCAGACGGTCGAAAAATACCTGGAGAAACTCTCGCCAGCCGACCAGAAAGCCATGAAGGACGAGATGGCGGCCAACCACAAGAAAGCCGAGTCCGATGTCCGCGCCGTGTTGAAACCGGATCAACAGAAGAAATTCGACGAGATCCAGAAGAAACAGGCCGAGCGTCGCGCCGAATGGGCCGAGTTCAAAGCCTGGAAAGCGCAACAGCCGCAAAAGGCGCAATAATGTTCTAGCGTCACGCCCCGACCCAACGGCTCACCGCCGTTGGGTTTTCTTTGTGTGAGGATTTTCTGTGCGTTCATTGTTCTGGCGTATCCTCGCCAGCTTCTGGCTGGCCATCGCTCTGGTTGCAGGGCTTTCCATTCTGCTGGGGCACATGCTCAACCAGGACGCGTGGATCCTCAGCCGCCATCCGGGCCTCAACACTCTGGCCGCCGAATGGACGCAGACTTACGAAGCCCAGGGCGAAAACGCCGCCCAGGACATCCTCGAACAGCGCAAGCGCCAGTACCACATCGACGTGCAAGTGCTGAACGAAACCGGCGACCCGGTGGTGCGCGGCACCTTCCCCCGGCGCGCGGCCGCCTTCGAGGCGCGGCAGAACAACGATGACCGTCGCCTGCCATGGCGCCGTCTGACCGACGAATTCACCAGCGACAAAAGCGGCGACACCTACCTCTTCATCTACCGCATCCCGCACCCCGAACTCGACGCCTGGCACCGCGAAAGCCTGCTCTGGCCGTTGAGTGCGCTGGGCATTGCGTTGGTGGTGCTGACCCTGTTCAGCCTGCTGGTGACGTTTTCCATCACTCGCCCGCTCAGTCGCCTGCGCGGTGCAGTGCATGACCTCGGCCAGACCACCTATCAACAGAACAGCCTGGCGCAACTGGCCAACCGCCGCGATGAATTCGGCGTGCTGGCCAACGACTTCAACCGTATGGGCGCACGCCTGCAAAGTCTGATCGGCAGTCAGCGTCAGTTGCTGCGCGACGTGTCCCACGAATTGCGCTCGCCGCTCGCACGCCTGCGCATCGCCCTGGCACTGGCCGAACGGGCCAGCCCGGAAGAACGGGAAAAACTCTGGCCGCGCCTGACCCGCGAATGTGATCGCCTGGAAGCGCTGATCAGTGAAATTCTGGTGCTGGCGCGGGTCGATGCCGACAACGCCAGCGCCGAAGACGTGGATCTGAATGCCTTGCTCGCCACCCTGCAAAAGGACGCGCAACTTGGCTCGCCAGAGCAGACCGTGCGTCTGGAGGCCGAGCCGGCACTCAATCTGACAGGCTGGCCGACCATGATCGAGCGCGCCGTGGACAACCTGCTGCGCAATGCCCAGCGCTTCAACCCGGTGGGGCAGTCGATTGAAATGCGGGCCTCACGTCAGGGCGAACGGATCGTGGTCAGCGTGCGTGACCATGGGCCGGGGGTGCAGGCCGAGCATCTAAGCCAGTTGGGCGAACCGTTTTACCGTGCGCCGGGGCAGACCGCTGCGGGTCATGGCCTGGGGCTGGCGATTGCCCGGCGGGCGGCGGAGCGGCATGGCGGGACACTGGTGCTGGCCAATCACCCGCAGGGCGGGTTTGTGGCCAGTCTTGAGTTACCGCTGGAGCCTGGGATTGTGGTGCAACCCTGAAAAGCCCCCTCATCGGAACGCCGCCCGCCCAGCCCTCTCCCGGAGGGAGAGGGAGCCGACCGAGGTGTCTTGCGTCATACATCAACCTGAAAAATCGAGTCGATTATGGATCTGCCAAAGCCCCTGAACCGCGTCAATTCCGGATTCGGCCGAAGCACCTGAACCGCGTCAATTCCGGATTCGGCCTAGTTCTTTCAGGTCGGTGAACCTCTGAAGCATCCCCCAATCAGTCCCCTCTCCCCCCGGGAGAGGGTTAGGGTGAGGGCGCTTTTAAAGCTTTTAAAGCTTTTAAAGCCCTTTAAGCCTTACCCGGCCAGGCACTGACAAACTCCGCCAGATCAACCTTCTCGGCCACCCGCGGTTCTTTCTGCGGCGTGCCGAGGTAAAGGAAGGCAATCACCTCTTCGTCATCCGTCAGGCCCAAACCCTTGGCGACATGTTTCGAATAAGCCAGATCACCCGTGCGCCACACCGCGCCAATCCCCTGCGCGTAAGCGGCCAGCAGAATCCCGTGCGCCGCACAGCCCGCCGCCAGCAACTGCTCGGCCTTCGGGTATTTGACGTGATCCTGCAATTTGGCGATGACCACGACCACCAGCGGCGCCCGCAGCGGGCCGTTGCGGGCCTTGTCGATCATCGCTTCGGTGACTTCGCCTTCCTGCATTTTTGCAGCTTCGGCCAGCAACTCGCCCATCTGCTCACGCGCCGTGCCTTCGACGGTCAGGAAGCGATACGGCTGCAAATGGCCGTGATCCGGTGCGCGGGTCGCGGCGGCGAACAGCACTTCGCGCTGTTCGGCGGTGGGGGCCGGATCGATCAGTCGTGGAACGGAAACACGGTTGAGCAAAGCGTCGAGAGCCTGCATCGGCCACCTCCTGAAAAAAATGTCCGGCTATTCTAGCTGCAAGTGATCCAGACGCGTCGGTTTACATGCCTTGCACCGCAGGTAGAATGGCGCCCTTCCCACATCAGCCCGAGCGGACTTCATGGCGTTGCCGACCTTACGGATCATTGGTTTCATCATCGGCATCTTCCTGATCACCCTGGCCATCGCCATGGTCGTGCCCATGGCCACCCTGGTGATTTTCGAGCGCACCGGCGATCTGCCGTCGTTCCTCTGGGCGAGCATGATCACCTTCGTCGCCGGCCTCGCGCTGGTGATTCCCGGTCGTCCGGAGCACATCCACCTGCGCCCCCGGGACATGTACCTGCTGACCGTCAGCAGCTGGCTGGTGGTGTGCATTTTCGCCGCACTGCCGTTTTTGCTGACCCAGCACATCAGTTACACCGACTCGTTCTTCGAAAGCATGTCCGGCATCACGGCCACCGGCTCGACCGTGCTCAACCATCTGGACGACATGTCCCCCGGCATCCTGATGTGGCGCTCGCTGCTGCACTGGATCGGCGGTATCGGCTTTATCGGCATGGCGGTGGCGATCCTGCCGCTGCTGCGCATCGGTGGCATGCGCCTGTTCCAGACCGAATCCTCGGACCGCTCGGAAAAGGTCATGCCCCGCTCGCACATGGTGGCGCGGCTGATCGTGGCGGCCTACGTCGGCATCACGATTCTCGGCAGCCTGGCGTTCTGGTGGGCCGGGATGAGCCCGTTCGATGCGATCAACCACGCGATGTCGGCGATTTCCACCGGCGGGTTCTCGACCTCCGACCAGTCCCTGGCCAAGTGGACGCAACCGGCGGTGCACTGGGTCGCGGTGGTGGTGATGATTCTCGGCAGCCTGCCGTTCACCCTGTACGTGGCGACACTGCGCGGCAACCGCCGGGCGCTGATCAAGGATCAACAGGTTCAGGGTTTGCTCGGCATGTTGCTGGTGACCTGGCTGGTGCTCGGCACCTGGTACTGGTGGACCACCAACCTGCATTGGCTGGACGCGTTGCGTCATGTGGCGCTGAACGTGACATCAGTAGTAACGACGACGGGATTTGCACTGGGGGACTACAGCCTTTGGGGCAACTTCTCGCTGATGCTGTTCTTCTATCTGGGCTTCGTCGGCGGCTGCTCCGGCTCGACGGCGGGCGGGATCAAGATCTTCCGTTTCCAGGTCGCCTACATCCTGCTCAAGGCCAACCTTAACCAGCTGATTCACCCTCGCGCGGTGATCAAGCAGAAGTACAACGGTCATCGCCTCGACGAAGAGATCGTCCGGTCGATTCTGACGTTCTCGTTCTTCTTCGCGATCACCATTTGCGTGATCGCCCTGCTGCTGTCGCTGTTGGGCGTGGACTGGATGACGGCGTTGACCGGTGCCGCCAGCACCGTCTCCGGCGTCGGCCCGGGCCTGGGCGAGACCATCGGCCCGGCCGGCAACTTCGCCAGCCTGCCGGATGCGGCCAAATGGATTCTGTCGTTCGGCATGCTGCTCGGCCGACTGGAGATCATTACGGTGTTTGTACTGTGTATTCCGGCGTTCTGGCGTCACTGATCGCCTTCGGCGCTTCCAGCAACCGCGCCCGGTAATCGCCGGGCGTGGTGTCGAACCAGCGGCGGAAGGCGCGGAAGAAATTGCTCGGGTCGGCAAAGCCCAGCAGATAGGCAATCTCCAGCAAGGTCATGCTCGGCTGGGCCAGATATTGCTCGGCGAGTTCGCGGCGAGTGTCGTCGAGCAACTGCTGAAAACTGGTGCCCTCCTCCTGCAAGCGTCGTTGCAAGGTGCGCTGGGACAAGTGAAGGGTCTGCGCAACCGTGTCGCGCTTCGGTTCGCCCTGCGGCAGCAGGCGGCACAGCACCTGGCGCGCCTTGTGGGTCACGCGGCTTTCGGAAAACCGCGCCAGATATTCCCCGGCAAACCGGTCATGCAGCAGCGCCATCGCCTCGTTGGCGGTGGGCAGTGGCGCTTCCATGTCGGCCCGCTCGAAGATCAGCGCGTCATACGGCGCGTTGAACACCAGCGGTGCATGAAAGGCTCGTTTATAGGGTTCAAGATCATCCGGCTGGTCGCCCTGCACCAGCACTTTGCGCGGGTGCAGCGTGCGTCCGGTCAGCCAGCCGCACAACGCGAGCGCGCAGGCCAGCGAGGCTTCGGCACTTTGCCGGGTCGGCGGCAGATGATCGCCGTGTACCGTCAGAATCAGCGCATAACCTTCGTCGAGCAGGCGAAAACTCAGGTCGGCACTTTCGGCGATGATCCGCTGATAACGCACCAGTCGCTGAAAACCTTCCGCCAGCGTATTGCTGGACATCAGCGCATAGCCCGCTACATGAAACGAAGCCGGCCGCACCACCTTGCCCATATTCAGGCCGATCGCCGGATTGCCGGACAGCTCGACCGCCCGTTGCCAGAGTCGGGTCATGGAATCCTGCGGGAAGCGTGCGTCCGGGTCCTCCAGCGCCGCGTAGTCGAGCCCCAGCTGTCTGAACAAAACCCGGCAATCCAGGCCGTCCATTTCCAGTGCTTTGACAATCCCCATCGCCCAGCTTGCAGAAGTCGTTCGTTCGCTCATGGCGTTTTTTCTTGGATGACATGGTGAGCCGCATACTACGGCCGATTTCCCAAGGATAGTAAAGTGGCGCCGATTGTCACTGGCCGACGCCATTGATCACTCTAGACTCAAATAAGCTACCCGCCGAACAACTTGCAATCAGAACAATAACCACAGAGATCGCAGTCGTGGAAACCATCAAGCATTTCAACAGCTTCGCCGAGTTCTATCCGTATTACCTCAGCGAGCACGGCAACAGCACCTGCCGTCGCCTGCATTTCATCGGCACGACGCTGGTGATCTTCATTCTCGCCCTGACCATCGCCAAGGGCGCCTGGCTGCTTTTACTTGCGTTGCCGCTGGCGGGCTACAGCTTTGCCTGGGTCGGTCATTTCTTTTTCGAGAAAAACCGCCCGGCCACCTTCCAGCACCCGTTCTACAGCCTGCTCGGCGACTTCGTCATGTACCGCGACATGATCCTGGGCCGCGTGCCGTTCTAGAAATTCCGACAAGAGGACTGCCGATGAATGCCACTGCCCGTTTCACCCACATGAAGGACGGCACACAGGACGACTGGGCGATCATTGCGGCGGATTTCAGCGCCTACGCCCGTCAGTTGCCGGGCCGGATCATGGCCCACCTGAAACTGCTCGAAGGCGATTTCGGCGGTTTCCCGGTGGATCGCCTGACCCACTCGCTGCAAACCGCCACCCGCGCCTTTCGCGACGGCCGCGACGAGGAATACGTGGTCTGCGCCCTGCTCCACGACATCGGCGACACCCTCGGTTCCTACAATCACCCGGACATCGCCGCCGCCATCCTCAAGCCGTTCGTCAGCGCCGAGAACCTGTGGATGGTGGAAAAGCACGGGATCTTCCAGGGCTACTACTTCTTCCATCACCTGGGCATGGATCGGCACCTGCGCGAGCAATTCAGCGACCACCCGCAGTTTCTGGCGACCGCGGAGTTCTGCGCCAAATATGACGCGGCAGCGTTCGACCCCGAGTACGACACCCTGCCGCTGAGCTTCTTCGAGCCGATGATGGAAAGGCTGTTCGCCCAGCCGAAGAACTCGATCTACAAAGCGGCGATGGAAGAGCACAGCCCGGCCTGAGTTGACTTGAAAACTCAGGCCAGCTCGGCCACCTTCGCCGCTTTCAATTCCGCTTCCCGCGCCTGCGCATCGGCCAGGCGATACAGCTCGATCGTGCCGTCCCAGTGCTCGATCAGCGCCGTGCATGACTCCACCCAGTCGCCGCAGTTGAGGTAATCCACCTCGCCGACCTTGCGGATCTCGGCGTGGTGGATGTGCCCGCAGACCACACCGTGCAACTCGCGCTTCACGCATTCATGGGCGATGGCTTCTTCGAAGTCGCTGATGAAGCTGACCGCCGTCTTCACCTTGTGCTTGAGATAGGCCGACAGCGACCAGTAGCCATAACCGTATTTCGCCCGCCAGTGATTGAGCCAGCGGTTGAGGGTCAGGGTGAACTCGTAGGCTGAATCGCCAAGGAACGCGAGCCAGCGGTGATAGCGGGTGATCACGTCGAACTGGTCACCGTGAATCACCAGCAGATGCCGGCCATCGGCGGTGACGTGCACCGCCTCGTCGACCAGCTGGATATTGCCCAGAATCAGTTTTGAATAGCGGCGCAGGAATTCGTCATGGTTACCGGTGACGTAGATCACCTCGGTGCCGCGCTTGCTCATGGTCAGCAAACGGCGGATCACGTTGGTGTGCGCCTGCGGCCAGTACATGCCGCCGCGCAGTTTCCAGCCGTCGATGATGTCGCCGACCAGGTAGATCTTGTCGGCGTGATAGCCCTTGAGAAATTGCGACAGATGCTCGGCCTGGCAATCCCGCGTGCCCAGGTGCACGTCGGAGATCCACAGGGTGCGAACCCGTTGTTTACGGCTGGGTCTGGCGAGCTCGGCGCTGGTCATGGGCAACCCTCTGCGATGTTTTCGCCACTCTGCGCGCGCCCGGTTAATCGACCATGACAGGTATGCGTCAGTCGTGTGACAAACGCGTCGCCCCTGCGCCGGTGTAGACTGGCGGCTCGCCCGGAGACCGCCATGCAACCGATCCTGACCCTGCGCCATTACAGCCACGACCTGATCGCCCACAGCCACGACCACGCGCAACTGGTGTTCGGCCTGTCCGGCGCGCTGGATTTCGAAGTCGAAGGGCGTGGCAGCCAGGTATTGCAGCAGAGCTTCGTGGTGATCCCCGCCGGCGCGCATCACGCGTGCGGCAGTCCCAAGGGCAGCCGCTGTCTGGTGCTGGATGTGCCCGACGAGCAATGGCTGACGCGCTCGTTGGGTAATCACGCCGATGCCAGCCGCCGTCTGCTGGATAACGCCGCGCGGTTGTCGCTGGATGCCGGGCAAGGTCAATTGGTCAGCTGGCTGGCGAACAGTCCGGTTGACGATCCGCTGATTGCGCAACAGGGCGCGGTGTTGCTGCTGGCGAGCCTGAACCACGTGCCACCCGCCGAAATCGTCGCGCGCCGCCTGCCCTACGCGGCACTCGACGCGCACATCGAGCAGTACGCGGCCTATCCGCTGCAAGTCGCGGATCTGGCGCGTGTCGCCGGATTGTCCAGCGCCCGGCTGCATGCGCGGTTCGTCGCCGAATGCGGGCAGACACCGATGGACTACATTCGCAGTCGCCGTCTGCACAAAGCTGTAGCGCTGTTGCGCAACACCACGCTGCCTGTCGGTGAAGTGGCCAGCCGTGTCGGCTACAACTCGCAAAGTGCGTTCTCGGCCGCCGTCCTGCGTGAGTTCGGCACCTCTCCTACACAATTGCGACGCGAGGCTGACGACAAAAGTCGATAGCCTGCCGACAGACTTTTCGGCCGTTACACGTTTCAATGTGTGCCTGTAATGGTGTTTGGAAAAAGGACTGCAATGACTCCCCGTACCGCCCTCGGCGCCTTGCATATCGGCGCACTGATGTTCGGCCTGACCGGTGTTTTCGGCAAACTCGCGGCCGCAACGCCCGCCGTCATCGTGTTCGGACGCGCCGCGTTTGCCGTGCTGGCCCTGGCGTTTTTCGCCCGCTTCGCCCAACAGGGCGGCTGGCAGAAACTGCAGGCCGTGGACTGGCGGCGACTGGCCCTGAGCGGCGTGCTGCTGGCCGGGCACTGGGTGAGTTTCTTCATTGCGGTCAAGGTTGCGGGTGTCGCCATTGCGACCCTGGGTTTCGCCAGTTTCCCGGCCTTCACGGTGATCCTCGAAGGGCTGATCTTTCGCGAACGCATCCGCGCCAACGAAATCGTGCTGGTGGTGCTGGTCAGTGTCGGGCTGGTGCTGGTGACCCCGGCGTTCGATCTGGCCAGCGGCGCGACCACCGGCCTGCTCTGGGCGATCCTGTCCGGCCTGCTGTTTTCCCTGTTGTCCCTGACCAACCGCGCCAGCTCCGGGCGTATCCCGGCGGTGCAGGCGGCGTTGTGTCAGAACGTGGTGGTGGCACTGTGCCTGCTGCCGGTGGCGGCGCCGCAACTGAGCGAAGTGCGCGCCATCGACTGGTTGTGGATCGGTCTGCTCGGGGTGTTCTGCACCGGCGTCGCCCACAGTTTGTTCGTTGCCAGCCTCGCGGTAATCAAGGCGCGCACCGCCGCGGTGGTGTTCGCCATGGAGCCGGTGTACGGGATTACCGTGGCCTGGCTGCTGTTCGATGAAGATCCGACCCTGCGCATGTTGATCGGCGGCGCGCTGATCATTGTTGCGATCGTGGTGTCGAGCCGGATGTCAGGCAGCAACGACAAGAAAACCGTCGCGGCCGAGGCAGCCTCTCACTGAGTACGGTCGTTGTGGCCGAGGTCGCGGTCAGGGTCGATCTGGTCGCGCACCCGCTGCTTGAGCACCTTGGCCTCCGGGAAACCGCCGTCGGCCTTGCGTTCCCAGATCTGCACGTCGTTGCAGGTGATGTGGAATATCCCGCCGGTGCCCGGCACCAGTGACACTTTGCCGAGGTCGTCGCCGAAGGTGCTGAGCAGCTCTTGCGCCAGCCATGCGGCGCGCAACATCCACTGGCATTGCGTGCAATAGGTGATGACGATTTCCGGTTTTGTGACGGTCATGATTGCTGAAACTCCTGAGCCAGAGGGCGCCGCTATAATAGCCGGCTTTACCGCTCGCCCCGAGACTCACGATGCGTCGCCTTCTGATCTGCCTGCTGCTTGGTTTCCTACCGCTGTTCGTTCATGCCAGTGAGGCAACGCGCCCCAAAGTCGGCCTCGTTTTGTCCGGTGGTGCGGCTCGAGGGCTGGCGCACATCGGTGTGCTCAAGGCTCTGGAAGAACAAGGCATCAAGATCGATGCGATTGCTGGCACCAGCATGGGCGCGGTGGTCGGCGGGCTGTACGCCTCGGGCTACAAGATTGACGAACTGGAAAAACTCGCCCTGACCATCGACTGGCAGCAGGCATTGTCCGACGCCCCGCCCCGCAAAGACGTACCGTTCCGGCGCAAGCAGGACGACCGCGATTTTCTGGTGAAACAGAAGCTGAGCTTTCGCGACGACGGCAGCCTCGGCCTGCCCTTGGGCGTGATCCAGGGCCAGAACCTCGCGCTGCTGCTGGAAAGCCTGCTGGCCCACACCAGCGACACCCGGGATTTCGACAAGCTGCCGATCCCGTTCCGCGCCGTGACCACCGACATCGCCAACGGCGAAAAAGTGGTGTTCCGCAAGGGCCACCTACCGCAAGTGATCCGCGCCAGCATGTCGATCCCGGCGGTGTTCGCCCCGGTCGAACTCGACGGCCGATTGCTGGTGGATGGCGGCATGACCGACAACATCCCCCTCGATGTGGCCCGTGAAATGGGCGTCGACGTGGCCATCGTGGTCGACATCGGCACCCCGCTGCGCAACCGCAAGCAACTGCTGACCGTGGTCGATGTGCTGAACCAGTCGATCACCCTGATGACCCGGCGCAACTCCGAAGAGCAACTGGCGACCCTGCATCCCGATGACGTGCTGATCCAGCCGCCGCTGGCCAGTTTCGGCGCCACCGACTTCGGTCGCGGCCAGGAAATGATCGACGCCGGCTACCGCGCGACCCAGGCCCTGAACGTGCGCCTCGCACGCCTCAAACCCCTGCAGTCGCAAGACGCCGAACTCAACGCCGCCCGCGCGCCGGGCCAGCGCACGCCTATCATCACCGCGATCAAGGTCGAGAACGACTCGAAAGTCGGCGATGACGTGATCCGCTACTACATCCGCCAGCACATCGGCGAACCGCTGGATCTGGGTCGCCTGCAAACCGACATGGGCACCCTGTACGGCCTCGATTACTTCGAGCAGGTGCAATACCGCGTGGTGCACAAAGGCGCGGATCACACGCTGGTGATCAGCGCGCGCGGCAAACGCACCGGCACCGATTATCTGCGGGTCGGCCTCAGCCTGTCAGACGACATGCGTGGCGACAGCGCCTTCAACCTCGGTGCCAGTTACCGCGTGAACGGCATCAACCGACTGGGTGCGGAATGGCTGACCCGGGCGCAGATCGGCGATAAACAAGAGCTGTACAGCGAGTTCTATCAGCCGCTGGACGTCGGCTCTCGCTACTTCCTGGCGCCTTATGCTTCGTTTGCCGCACAGAACGTCGACTCGGTTCTGGACAACGATCCGATCGCCCAGTATCGCGTCGAGCGCTACGGCTTCGGCCTCAACTTTGGCCGGCAGATCGGCAACAGCGGCGAAGTGCGCTTCGGGGTTGGCGAGGCCTGGGGCAAGGCTGATGTGCGGATCGGCGATCAGGACCTGCCAAGCGAAAACTTCAACGAAGGGTTCTATGCACTGAAGTATTCCTTCGACTCGCTGGACAACGTCTACTACCCCCACGAAGGCGAAGACATCGGCCTGACGCTGGTGCAGTTCGAACCGAGCCTGGGCTCCGACACGCGCTACCGGCAGTGGGAGTTCAAACTGGACAAGGCCATGAGCAGTGGCCCGGATACGCTGATTCTCGGCGGTCGTTATGGTCGCACGCTGGACGATGCCAACGTGGTGACCTCCAGTTTCCTGCTCGGCGGCGCCCGGCAATTGTCCGGTTTCCGCGAAGACGCGATCTCCGGGCAGAACGTCAGTCTGATGCGTGCGGTGTATTACCGCCGCCTCACCCCGCGTTCGTACCTGCCGCTGGACTTCCCGCTGTACGCCGGCGCCTCGCTGGAACGCGGCCGGGCCTGGAACAACGACAATGTATTTGACAGCGGCTATATCAACGCCGCCAGTGTGTTCATCGGCTTCGATACGCCGCTGGGGCCGCTGAACTTCAGCTATGGACTGAACGATGCGGATGAACAGGCGGTGTACCTGAACCTCGGCCAGACCTTCTGACAACGGTCAGCGAATCCCCGCCAACAACGTGCGCGCCGTTTGCCTGAGGGGTTCGTCGGCTTCCTTGAGCAGTTCGTTGAGCAAGGCAATGGCGCTGTCGATATCGCCGTCGTCGATGCAGGTCTGGGCCTGTTCGAGTTTGCCGGCGTTGGCGGTGTCCGAGGGTTCGGGGTCCAGCTCCGGGGCATGCAGCTCCAGTGGCTCCAGTGAGAGCGTCGTGCCGGGATCGCCAAACTCGTTGAGAAAGTCCTCGTCCAGCGGCTGCGTTTCCGGTTCGACGATCCATTCGAGCTCGGCGGTTTCGGCGTCGTCGGGCAGGGTTTCCGGCAACTCGAAATCCTGTGGCAGTACCTGCAGATCGGAACCCAGCGTTGATGGCGCCTGTTCAGGTGCGGCAGCAGTCGGGCGAGTTTCCTCAAGATCCCAACTGGAAGCCATCGAGAGCTGATCCAGGTTCAGTTCGAAATTGTCTTCGGCTAACGGCTCCTCAGGCGTGGTGGGTTCGATCGGCAGCGCGGCGATCACCGGGGCCGCCGCAACCAGAGGTGCCGCGCTGACCAGTTTCGGGTAGCGGGCGCGAATCTCCTGCAAGCGCTGATCCTCGACCCCGAGCTGGCGCAGACGGCTTTCCTGCTCGTCATAGGCCGGCGTGTCACCCTGCCGCCCCAGCACTTCAAGCAACTGCACGCCAAGGTCGATGCGCTCCGGTTCCCGCTGCAACGCATCACGCAACAAACCGGCAGCCTCGCCCATGCGTCCGTAGGCCAGATAAATGCCGACCGCTTCCAGCACATCGCCATTGGCGTGTTCCTCACGATGTTCGACCGCACTGTGAACGGAACTCGGCTGCATCGGTTCGGCGTCGTCGACCGGGGGGTCGTTTCGTACCGGCAGGAACGGTGTCGGCGCCTCAGCCACTTGCGCTTGCTGGCGGTGCCGACGCACATACAGCCCTGCCACCAGCAATCCCAGTACCAGCAGCAGTCCGCCGAGCAGCGGCCAGTTGAGTGAATCCTCCTGAGACTCGACCGAGGCAATGACCGGCGCAGGCGCAGGTGCCACGGGTGCGACAGGTGCCGGCGGCGCTTGTTGCACTTCAATCAGTCGGGCCTGCAAATCACCGAGCTGTTTCTTGCCGTCAGCGATCAGCACTTCCTGGGCCTGAAGCTTCACGTTCAATTCATCGATGGTTTTTTGCAGTTGCTGATTCTGCACAAGGCTCGCCGCCAGTTGCTCGGCCTGCGCGTCGGCGACCGGTGTCGGTGGCTGAACAGGCGCAGCAGGTTTGGCCGGCGTGGTTGCAGACGGAGTCTCGGGGGTCGGGAATTCCGACGATTGCGCACGCGCAGTTGGCTCATCGGTGGCCGGGACAATCCCCGGCGAGCCCGGCGGGTCGATCAGCACGGTGTATTCGCGCAGCAGGTGGCCATTGGGCTGATCGAGCTGCACCAGGAAATTCAGAAAGGGTTCGTTGACCGGTTTGCTGGACGTCACCCGGATCATGTTGCGATTGCCACGCAGGATCGGGGTGAACTTGAGGTCATTGAGAAAGAACACGCGCTCGATGCCGGCGCGGCCAAACTCGTCCGCCGAGGCCAGACGAACCGCCAGTTCGCTTTCGCTGACGCCCCCGACATCTACCAGGGCGATGTCAGCCTTGAGCGGCTGATTGAGGGCTGAATGCACGGTGATGTCACCGAGCCCCAGCGCCAATGACGCGGTGGACCAGGTGAGAACACCGGCCACCAACAGCGAGTTGGCGCAACGCAATACCACGTGCCGACTTCCGAGCATGAGCATCCCTTAAATAAGCAAAACCGACTTCTATGCGTTCGCACATCCGGTACGAACACGATATTGCCCAGTAGTTCTTATAGTCCGCCCAGCGCGATCTCTCAAAAAAACGGCACGCGGTTATGCCTCAAGACTTTTCCAGATTGGCCAGAATGTGCCCGTGAACCCGCATGCAGACCTTCAGATCCGCCTCGTCGACGCCTTCAAACAATTCCTTGCGCAGTTGTGTAGCGATGGTTTCGATCTGTTCGATCAGCGGCAGCGCCGGTGAGCACAGCACGATTTTTTTCGCCCGGCGGTCTTCCATCACGGACTGGCGTTGCACCAGGCCCTGGCTTTCCAGGCTGTCGAGCAGACGGGCCAGGGTCGGCCCTTCGACGCCGACGCTTTGCGCCAGCTCCCGCTGGGTCGGCGCCTCTTCGAAACGCGCCAGATGCAGCAGCACCAGCCATCGTGCCTGGGACAAGCCCAGACCGGCCAGCCGGCGATCCAGTTCGGCACGCCAGCCACGAGACATCTGGGCCAATTGCATGCCAAAACGGTGTTGATCGGTTAACGGCATAAAACACTCATGATTAGACTGAACAAATAGAGAAAAACTAATTATTAGTCAGCTAAGCATGACATTTGCCTATAGGCAAGAGGGGACTTGTACTGAATCGTTACATCTGAAAAGCCCCTCACCCTAACCCTCTCCCGGAGGGAGAGGGAACCGATTGGGGAATATTCAGGAAATACGCCGACCTGAATGCTCTATGTTGAATCCACAATCGACCCGGTATTTCAGGTCGACGTATAGCGCAAGACAACTCGGTCGGCCCCCTCTCCTGGGGGAGAGGGCTGGGGTGAGGGGAAAGGGTCGAGTTACATCTCGAATTCAGATTGCAGCGCAGCCCGCACGCAATAAAGCACGCCTTCCGGTACGCGACCGGCAAACAGCTCGGCCACTTCGGCGACCGACGGCAACTCGCCTTCGCCGTCGAGGAACGCATCCTGGACTTCCCCCATCAGGTCTTCCGGCAAATCCAGCGCCTGTTCCAGCGACAGCTGCTGCTTGCCGATGGCTTCGGCGAGCATGGTGTAGACGTTCTTTTCCGAGCACTGCAATTGGCCGGATATCTGCAACGGCGTCATACCGGCGCGGGCCAGGGTGATCAGTTCGTGACGCACGTCGGCCACCACTTTCGGCGCCTCGGCCTCGCCGCCGAGCACTTCGAGGAAGGCCTCGCCGTAACGCTCCAGCTTGCGCGCGCCGACGCCGCTGACCCGGGCCATGTCCGCCAGCGAGGTCGGCTGGCTGCGGAGCATTTCCAGCAGGGTCGAGTCGGGGAAGATGACATACGGCGGCACGCCGTGTTCTTCCGCCAGTTTGCGCCGCAGGGCACGCAATGCTTCCCACTGTTCGCGCTCTTCGCCGCGCACCAGTTGACTGGCCGGGCTCTTGCTGCCGCTCTTGGCGCTGACTTGCGGCTTGAGGTCGCGGCGCAGCTCCAGGCTCACTTCGCCCTTGAGCAGCGGCCGGCAAGTGTCGCTCAGGCGCAGCCCGCCATAACCTTCGTGATCGACATCGGCCAGACCGCGGGCAACCAACTGACGGAACAGCGAGCGCCATTCGCTCTCGCTCAGCGCCTTGCCGACGCCGTACACCGACAGGTGCTGATGGCCGAAGCTGCGAACCTTTTCATTGTCCTTGCCCAGCAGCACGTCCACCAGATGGCCGACGCCATAACGCTGGCCGGTGCGATAGATCGCCGACAGCGCCTGGCGCGCAGGCTCGGTGGCGTCCCAGGTCTGCACGCCGTCGGTGCAGTTGTCGCAGTGCCCGCAAGGCTCGGGCATGTCTTCGTCGAAGTACGCCAGCAGCGCCTGACGGCGGCAGCGGGTTTCTTCGCAGAGCGAGAGCATCGCGTCGAGCTTGTGCTGCTCCAGACGCTTGTGGCGCTCGTCGCCTTCGGAGTTCTGCAGCATCTGCTTGAGCATCACCACGTCTTGCAGACCGTAGGCCATCCACGCGTCCGCCGGCAGACCGTCACGACCGCCGCGTCCGGTTTCCTGGTAATACGCCTCAAGGGATTTCGGCAGGTCGAGGTGAGCGACGAAGCGCACGTTGGGTTTGTCGATGCCCATGCCGAACGCCACGGTGGCGACCATGATCAGGCCTTCCTCGTTGAGGAAGCGCTTCTGGTGATAGGCGCGCAGATCGTTGGGCAGACCGGCGTGATACGGCAGCGCCGGGAAGCCCTGCTCGGTGAGAAACGCGGCCACCTCTTCCACCTTCTTGCGCGACAGGCAGTAAACGATGCCGGCATCGCTGCGCCGCTCGGCGAGGAACGCCAGCAACTGCTTGCGCGGCTGCTCCTTGGGCACGATGCGGTAGAAGATGTTCGGCCGGTCGAAGCTCGACAGGAAACGCTCGGCATTCTGCAAATGCAGGCGAGTGACGATTTCTTCGCGGGTGCGCTTGTCGGCGGTGGCGGTCAGGGCGATGCGCGGCACGTCGGGGAACATTTCCGCCAACTGCCCCAGTTGCAGGTATTCCGGGCGGAAGTCATGGCCCCATTGCGATACGCAGTGCGCTTCGTCGATGGCGAACAGCGCGATGTTCAAGCCTTGCAGGAACGACAGCATGCGCGGCTGCACCAGACGCTCCGGCGCCAGATAGAGCATTTTCACTTCGCCGCGCTTGATCCGGTTGGCGAGGTCGCGCTGTTGTTCAGCGCTTAATGTGGAGTTCAACGCGGCGGCTGCCACGCCCAGCTCTTCGAGGGTGGCGACCTGATCGTCCATCAGCGCGATCAGCGGCGACACCACCACCGCCAGGCCATCGCGCAGCAGCGCCGGCACCTGGAAGCACAGGGACTTGCCGCCGCCGGTCGGCATCAGGACAAGGGCATCACCGCCACTGGCCACGCGCTCAATGATTGCACCCTGACGGCCACGGAAACTGTCGTAGCCGAAGATGTCCTTGAGGACGCGTTGAGCCTGTTCGAGCATAGAAACTCCAAAAATCCACCGAAACATCCCTGCACAGGCTGGTTCAAGACAGCCGAGGCTGCTTTAAACAAAACGTAAGCGCGCATTGCATCGCGCCCACAAAATCAGCCGCGACACCGGCAGGGATCGCAAAGCGCGGCAGTATACCCGAGCCCTCCCCGGCAAAGGGCACCGCCGATAAGAAGCTTGTGCAGGCAAATCTGCCGTGCGGCTGGCTTGAGGGCTCAAGAAGGCCTAGAATTCCCGCATTGTTTATTCCCCCAAGGTAGCCCTTTAATGTCCTTCGCCGAGCAACTAACCCGCCTGCAAGTCTTCCTCGACGCCGACGAGCTGCATGAAGAGGCGCTGGACTACGTGGCCGCTCACGGTTACCTGACGGCGCTGTCGATCTGCGCCGACGTGGTTCCGGATCGTGAATGGATCGACGCCCTGTTCGCCGAAGAGCCGCATTACAGCAGCGAAGCCCAGCGCGAAGAGATCGAAGCCACGCTGATCGGCCTGAAAGCCCACATCGCCCGCCAACTGGCCTCCGATGAAGAATTCGAGCTGCCATGCGAACTGGACCTGGGCGACGACCCGGACGATTCCGAACTGCGCGGCTGGTGCATCGGCTTCATGGAAGGCGTGTTCCTGCGCGAAGCGGCCTGGTTCGAAACCGCCGAAGAAGAAGTCAGCGAAATGCTCCTGCCGATCATGGTCGGTTCGGGCCTGTTCGACGAACAGCCTGAGTTCGAAGACATCGCCAAGGATGCCAACCTGATGGACGACATGATCGTGCAGATCCCGGAAGCCCTGACCGCGCTGTACCTGCTGTGCCAGGCGCCCGACGAAAAGCCGGCGATCCTCAAGCCACGTCACCACTAAGAGCCGGCCTATGGACAACCCCATAGGCAACCGCCCTCTGATGTTGCGCTACATCCTGCTGGCCATCGGCTGGCTGAGCGTGGCATTGGGGGTGATCGGGATTTTCCTGCCAGTTCTCCCCACTACCCCCTTCCTGCTGCTGGCAGCCGCCTGCTTCGCCCGCAGCTCTCCGCGTTTCTATCAATGGCTGGTCGAGCATCCCCGGCTCGGGCCATGGATCCGCGACTACCTCGACGGCAACGGCATTCCGCTCAAGGGCAAGGTCTACGCGATCGGGCTGATGTGGGCGAGCATTCTGTTCTCGTGCTACCTGGTGCCGCTGCCGTGGGCGCGGGGGTTCATGTTGACGAGTGCGGTGTTGGTGACGGTTTATATCTTGCGGCAGAAGACGTTGCGCAAGTTCTGAGGCGCCATACCCGAACAACCGCTCGTCGAAAACCCTCATTCCCCTGTCAGATCTGACAGTAGGCAGTTAAACGTGTCAGCGCTCTAATCCTTCGTCAACGGTGCCGGCATTCAAACATTCGGGCCCCCCCTTGCGAAGGTGCGCACTCATGAACAGTCCCGTCAATACGCCCGATCCTGATTCCCCCGTGCAGGAGGTTGTATTTCCACCTGATACCGGCGGCATACGTGTTAATGCAATAGATCCCCCCTTGGTCATCGGCCACAAGCTTCAGAATGATGGCGCACAAGGTATCAATATAAGCATGGTGAAAAGTGATTACAGAGGCCTGTTGGCTTACATGCTGCCCTATCTGAACATGGCCAGTGGCGACAGCGGTAAGTTTCATATTGGGAATGAAATTGTCACAACTATCGATGTCAAAGACGAGCATTTCGATGACAAAGGAAACGCGAAACCCATCGCGTTCTACATCCCGATTGATAATATGTATTCCAACTTCCCCCCTCTCGAACCCAAGAACGAAAAATGCTGGTTTCACATTTTCAGACTGAGTGGCAATGAAGAGGAGTCGCCCAAAGCCGATCTCTGTTTTCTGAACCCCGAACCGGGCGAACAGGACACGGACCACGCCGAACCACACAATCAGGGCCTGGGGCTGGTTGAATGTTCAGAAACAATAATCGACAAGACGGTGGTTGAAGAAGGGCTGACGCTGACCGCGCCCAAGTATTACAACTCAAACAAAGGTGACCTTGTGACCGTCACGCTCGGTCCCTTGCGCTGGGAGATTGTCATCACCACACCCGGTGGCACTACCGACATTGACGTACCCCCTGAAGAACTCGCAACCATCCCTGCGACCGACAAGCTACACGCACGCTGGATGGTGCGCGACCGGGTTCACAACTTCAGCGGGTGGTCGGGTGCGCTCAGCATTATCTTCAAGCCTTTAGAGAAACTGGTGCCGGCTCCAATCATTGAATTGGCCGATGAAAAAGACGTAGTCCATCACGATCAACTGAACGGTAGTTTCCTGACGATTCTTGTCACCGGGATATTTGCAATCGGTAACATCATCAATTTATCAATCAAGGGTTTTACAAAGACAGGCGAAGCCGTCAGCCATACCTATAGTCGGAAAGTCGAACGTACCAGCAGGACCGAAGTTTTCGAGATGGAAAACTACCGAGTTAAGAACTTGATCGGTGGCAACTTCGAGGCCGGCTACGAATTGATAAAGGGGGGCGTCACCCAACATTCGAAGCCAGCCTTTGCCACTGTTTCTGGCGTCGCCCAGCCTTTGGGTGAACCGACCGCGACACCGCAGAAAGAAGACGTCATTCCCGTGGACGCTGCTTTGGTGAAAGTACGCTGTGCCGATTATTGGCCTCTTGTAGAAGGCGCAAGAGCCGAGCTCAGCTGGCAGACCGAGGATAAGGAAGGTGTCCCGACACTGTTTGTATTCCGGCAAACGATCAAATATCCGACACGTGAGATCGTCTTTGACGTAGCGCCAAAATACTTTGCCCAGTTCCCCGACTCCAAACTGTTACTGCAATGCTCAATTACCAACCCGGGCAAGCCGACGGTTGTTTCCGATCTGAGTGAATTGAAAATTGGTCTTTACAAAGACGCCGCTCTCACGCCGCCAAAACTGTTGGAATCCCAGCCGCTGAATCCACTCGGAGCCGAGGCTACTGTGGAAGCCGAATTCCCCGGCGCAACGGCAGAACATCGGGCGAGACTGGTACAAACAGATGCACCAGCAAACTCGCCAGATCTCGGAATCAAGCCCTTCGACAAAGACAAACGTGCCACCTGGAAACTGGATCGTAACTTCCTGATCAGAAACCACGGCACGACATTCGAGATGCACTGGAACCTACGGTTCAAAGGGGAACGGGTCGCTTCATCGCAAACCACGGAAATCTCGGTGGCCCCCATCCCGGACTACAGCAAAGACTTTCCCACTCCGACGATCGACGGAGTACAAGGGATTGTAGAGGTGAAGAAACTGACGGCAGCCAACTTGCTGCGAGTGGCACCTTGGCCGGGACAGGCACCGGGACAAGCCAGGTTTCTAAGGTTTGAAGGCACCCATAAAAACGGCACGAAAATGAGCTATCAAGCGCTCAACGGAGAGGTGACCGGAACCGAACAGGGCTCGATAACGGCATTGATACTCGTCTGGTTTTGTGATCTGAAAGACGAAACCGACCTGGACATTTTTTTCTCGGTCATTCTCGGTCTGGGTCAAAAGCCCCTGCTGTTTCCGATGCAAAGGTACAAGGTCGAATCGCTGGTCGAACTGCAACCGGTCATCACAGCAGTACAAGCCCCTCAAGGGGAAGTTCCTCAGAACACCGAAACGATATCCACGGCCCTGACCATTCACTGTCGTGGTAGCGTCAATGAGCAAATTGAAATCCTGGTCAACGGTTCACCGCAGAAAGTCGTCACTACCGATAGCGCTGGCAACGCTCCCGGTGCTTCAGTGACGGTGAGCAACTATGACGCCTACAACCCGATTGTTGCCCGAGCGAAATATGGCAACAACCTTTCCTCCCCGACACGCAATGTTATCCTTCGCCGACCTCTGCAAATCGATACGACGCGCCGACTTCTAGACGGATATCGGGTCTATACCGGTTGGCCGGAAACTGGTGCCAGATGGCCGCGTAACTGGCTACAACTAATCCCGCAATATGGTGTGGGCCAGCGTACCTTCAGTTCAAGCAATCCCTCTGTTGTTTCCGTTGACGCCAATGGCGTTGTAATCGGCCTTCGCTGCGGGGCTGCCTACATTTATGTTCAGGACAAATTCACCACCCATGCGATCTATGTGGACTCAATCAATATTTACAGATTGGATATTTATGCTGCACCTATGACGCATTATGAAGCCGTGAACTGGATGAATAGTGTTCCAGGTTCGATTCCCTTGACACTTACCTGGCCCTCCTTCTACGTGGTTTATGGGTATAACTGGCCACTGTCAGCAGGATGGGTTACGTGGATGTGCGATACCACGGCGTGCCCCGCAGGCACCGTCGGATATTATGTACATGGAGGTGGCGGACATGTATGTACCACTGACGTGAATGCTCGTTATTGGCCATGGTGTCTGAGACGGTATTGAGCGAGGAAAAGAGAAAAGGGAGTGCATAGTTCCCTCCAAGCCCGCGCCTCCGGTAATCCGGGAGCGAGGGTTTGTCGTCTTCGCGCCTTAGCAAAACCTTGTTGAAGAGTGTTTAAGGTTATGTCCGCAAAGCCACGCCACCTTGCGCCTTTGCCTACGCATCCGCCAGAATCCGCCGGCTTGTGCGCCTTGGGGGTGGGTTCTATTGTTTGGCGGTCGCTGAAAAACAGCGATCGGGTTTAGCGATCCGGCTCCAGACAGACGCAACAACACCCAATCCCGATTGCAGTCTCTTCTCTGCACTTGGCGTAATGGTGGCTGTGCGTGGGAGACCTTCGGGTCTACCCGGGGTTTCTGTGACCCGGATCGCTAACCTGCGTACAGCCGCCACCTTTACTTGTTTAGCGATGAGTCGTGGCGGCTAAATCCAATCACGGAGATTCGCCATGATCAAACCAACGCCAAACCCTCCTGAAGCCGACCCGACTTCCCCCTACGAAACCCTCGATTCCAAGAAATTCCACGAAGCCGCCGAGCGCGCCCTCGATCACTATCTCAATCCCCTCCTCTCCCGAAAACCGCTACTCAAACCCAATACCCGCTACCTCATCGCCCCCGGCATCGACAGCGAAGAGCTGCTGGCCGACGCCTGCGAAACCCTGACTTCGGCTAAGGTCATGGCCAATGACTTTGCCGGGTTGGCGGATGGGTCGCATCGGCATGTGTTGTTGGGGATTGCGCAGTTGATCATGCTGGGTGAGCTGGCGGTGAATCGGGTACTGGATAATCTGGAGTTGAAGGCTGAGGCGCCCGCTGTAGCTTGACCGCCGCCTGATCGTTCCCGCGCTCTGCGTGGGAACGATCTACGCGCAAAGAAAAACCCGCCGTCCCGATTACTCGGGGCGGCGGGTTTTGTCGTTCCAGCTCCGGCTTACACCGTATCCACCTTCAACGAATGATCATTCAACATCCCGTTGATGATCGTCGCCGTGTCATGCCCACTGGCAATCAAACCACCCGCCCCCGGCGTCACACCGTAGTGGCTGGCCAGGTTGACGCCGGCCAGGTCGATGGTCTGGTTCGGCGTGGCGCCGGCCATGGCGCTGACGTCGATGCTGGTCATGACCGAGGCGCCGCTGCCGGTGACGGTGAAGTGCAGGTAGTCATCCAGTGAGGCCGACGTGCCGTTTTCACCTTGCAGCAGTTGCGACAGATCGAGCTTGTCGGTGCCGGGGGTGAAGTCGGTGACGAGGTCGTGACCGCTGTTGCCCTTGAGCCACTGAAAGGTGTCGGCACCCGGCCCACCGGTCAGGGTGTTGTTGCCCATCCCGCCGATCAGCAGGTCATCGCCCCCGCCGCCGTTGAGGATGTCGTTGCCCAGGCCGCCGTTGATCACGTTGTTATTGTTGTCGCCGGTGAGGGTGTCGTTGAAGTTCGAGCCGACGAGGTTTTCGATACCGGTCAGGGTGTCTGTCCCGGCGCCAATGGTGTTTTGCGCACCGAGCAGGCCGAGGTTGACCGTCACCCCGGCAGTCGCGTGGGCATAGCTGGCGGTGTCGATGCCAGTGCCACCGTCGAGCAGGTCGTTGCCCGGGCCGCTGTAGAGCAAGTCGTTGCCGGCGCCGCCGTGCAGTTCGTTGTTGCCGGAGCCTGCGGTCAACACATCGTTGCCGTCGCCGGCGTTGATAATGTTGTCGCCGGTGCCGGCCACCAGTACGTCATCGCCCGAGGTGCCAGTGAGGGTGTGGCCATCTTGATAGCTGATGGTCACGTTCGCCGTGTCGCTGCCGCCGTGGTTGTCGTTGGCAGTGTAGGTGCCGTGATAGTCCGGGGTGATGTCGTGGGCCCCGGCGTAGTTGAGGGTCATGGTCAGCTGGTAGTTTTCCGCCGCGTTGACGTTGTTGCCCGTGGTGTTGCTGATGTTGGTGATATGGATCTGGTAGACGCCGTCGGACGATGCGGTCAGGGTTTGGCCGTCCGCGAGGGCGATGTAGGCGCCGCCGTTGATCGAGTACTCCATGGTGATGTGACCGGCCGCCAGGTTGTGGTCCAGGTTGAGGGTTTCACCCTGGCGCAGGTTGACGGTGATGCGGTCTTCATCGTTGGCGTTGGTGTTGGTCACCGCGCCGAGGTAACCGCTGACCACCAGCACGGCGGTCATGGTCGCAGCGTTGGCGCTGAACGAGTTACGCACGTTGGCCAAGTTCTGGTTGGCGGCGGTGTTGGCGTTGGTGCCGGTGAAGCTGATCGCGCCGGTGCCGGTGAAGTCTGCCGATTTGGAGATCCAGCCGGTGTTGAACGAGGTTGGCGTGGCGTTGAGCGTATCGCCATTCGGGTCGGTATCGTTGGCCAGCAGCAGTTCGCCCGGCACCACGATGTTGCCCGACAGCACGTTGGTGATGATGTGGTCGTCCGCCGCCACCGGAGGCGCGTTGGGGATCACTTTCACGGTCAGCGTCGAGCTGGCGAGATCGCCGTCGTTGTCGCTGAGGGTGAAGCCGATGTTCTCGGTGATCACTACGGCGGTGGTTTTCTGCGAGGTGTAGCTGTAGTCGCCGGTGTCGAGGTTGACCACCAGGGTGCCGCTGTTGTTGGTGGCAATGCTCAGGGTGTTGTTCACCGTGTTGAACGTGCCGTGGTTGGCGCCGCCGCTGGCGACCAGTGAACCCTGACCGCCGTTGGCTTTCGGGTCATAGGTGTAGGTGGTGCCGTCGACCACGATGGATTTGATGAACCCGCCATCGGCGCCGAACGTGCCGCCCTCGCCGATCAACGAACCGGTGACCGGCGCTCCTTCGACGGTGCCGGACAGCACCGAGTTGAGCTGGTTGAGGTCGGTGACCACCACCGCGTTGGTGTTGGTGTGCGTGATGCCGTCGTACGCCAGCGGATCGAGGTTGGCGTTGCTCACGCCGCTGCCCAGGCCGATCGCGTAGTTCTTGATGTTGTTGGCATCGAGAAACGCCTTGAGCGTCGCTTCGTCGGCGGTGCCGATGTCACCCTCGTTGGGTTTGCCGTCGGAGAAGAAGTAGCCGACGTTCTGTGCCCCGGTGAGTTTGCCCGAGGTGTTGAACGCGTTGTACATGGTTGCCACGGCAGCGTCGTAGTTGGTGCCGCCGCCCGCGCTGAGGCCGGCCAGAAGGGTCTTGGCCGTCGCGACATCGACCCACACCGAAGTGCGGTCGGTGGCGTTGCTGCTGAAGGTGACGAGCTGCACTTTCACATCGCCCAGATCGTCGTACTTGTCGAGCAAGGCGCTGATCGCCTGCTTGGCCAGTTCCAACCGCGACAGGCCCGGTACGCCGGAGGCGTCGGCCATGCTGCCGGAGATATCGAGGACGATGAGGATGTTGGAGTCGATCTCCACCGCCGCCACCGAACGATCTGACGCCACCGCTTTGGGCACGTCGTCGACGATGTTCACCACGATGGTGCTGGTGGTGCTGTTGCCCAGCGCATCGGTGGCTTTGTAGGTGAAGCTTTCGCTCAGGGTGTTCGGCCCGTCGTTGGCATTCGGCGTGGTTTTCGGCGCCGAGGTCAGGGTGTAGGTGTAGGTGCCGTCGGCGTTGAGCTGGATCTGCCCGTAAGTCCCGGTGGCGCTGCCGACCAGGGTGTAGGTGATCGCCCCGCTGCCGCCGCTGACCGAACCGACCAGCGTGCCGGTCGAGGTTTCGCCGGTGCTGCCCGGGTCGCTGCCGATGACTGTGCCGGGGGCCAGGTCTTGTCCGTCCTTGGTCAGGTCGAGGGCTTTTTCGTAGACGGTCACGTCCTGATCGGTCGAGGCCACGAGTTTGCTGTCGGCGACGTTGACGGTGATGGTGGTGGTGCTTTCGTCGCCGTCACTGTCGCGGATGGTGTAGGTGAAAGTATCGGTAGCGCCCGGCGGGCTCACCGAGTTCGGGTTGCTGTGATAGACCGCGTTGCCGGCCGCATCGAGGGTCAGGTAACCGTAGTTGCCGTTGATGTTGCTGTTGAGGCCGCCGATGGCCGAGGTCGCGGTGTTGCTGCCGGCGCGCACGCCGACCACGATTGCCGCGCCATCCGCGCCACTGACGTCATTGCCCAGCACGCTGATGTTGACTGTGCCGCCCTCCGCCACCGAGCCGGTGTCGGCCTTGGCGGTCGGCAGGTCATCGATGATGTTGACGTTGATCTGCCCGGTCGCAGTGCTGCCATCGGTGTCCGTCGCCACCACGTTGAAGTTCTCGGTGATGCTGTTGGCGCCGTTGGCGTTCGGGTGGGTTTCGTTATCGACCAGGGTGTAGCTGTAACTCACCACGCCGGTTGCCGGGTTGTAACCCGTGATGGTCAGCGTGCTGCCCAGCGGGGTGACGGTCGATTGCGGGAAGCCGGCCGCGACGCCGTTGGTCATCACGGCGATGCCGCCCACGGTCAGGGTTTGCAGACCGTCGAGCGCGGTGACGGTGAAGGTGCCGCTTTGGGTCAGTGCCGGGGTGTTGGGACTGGTGCCATCGCTGAGGTTTTTCTCGTAGACGGTGAGTTCGCCGCCATTCACGTCGAGGCCGTTGAGAATCACCGGATCGTCGTTGTTGTGGATGTTCAGCACCAGGTTGGCGGTGCTGGTGTCGCCGTCGGCATCGGTCAGGGTGTAGGTGAAGGTCTCGGTGCCGTTGCCACCGCCGTGCAGGTTTTTGAAGTCTGCATCGTTGGTGTTCAGCGTGTAGGTGTACGTGCCGTTGGCGTTCAGCACCAGGGTGCCGTAAGTGCCGGTGAAGGTGCCGGGGGTGATCGGGCCGGCATTAGGGCCGGTCGCCACCACATCGGCGCCTTGCACGTCGTTGGTCAGCACGTTGCCGTTGAGGGTCAACTGGGTTTCCGACGCGGTGCCAGCGTTGCTGTCGTTGATCGCCTTCGGCACGTCATCGACGATGCTGACCACGAGGGTGCTGGTGACGACGTTGCCCAGCGAATCGGTGGCCTGGTAGGTGAAGGTTTCGGTCAGGGTGTTGGCGCCGTCATCGGCGTGCGGGGTGGTGCTGGCCGGTGAGGTCAGGGTGTAGGTGTACGTGCCGTCGGGGTTGAGCACGATCTGCCCGTAGTTGCCGGTGGCGCTGCCGACCAGCGCATAGCTGATCGCACCGACCGCGCCGGTGACCGAGCCGACCAGCGTGCCGGACGCGGTTTCCCCGGTGCTGGTCGGATCGCTGCCGGTGACCGTGCCAGGGGCCAGGTCTTGCCCGTCCTTGGTCAGGTCGAGGGCTTTTTCGTAGACGGTGACGTCGGTGTCGCTGACCGCGCACAGTTTGCTGTTGGATACGTCGATGGTGATGGTGGTGGTGCTTTCATCACCGTCGGAATCGCGCACGGTGTACACGAACACGTCCACCGCACCCGGGCCGCTCACGGCATTCGGGTTGCTGTGATAGACCGCGTTGCCGTTGGCGTCGAGGGTCAGGTAGCCGTAGGTGCCGTTGATGTTGCTGTTGAGCCCGCCGATGGCCGAGGTCGAGGTGTCGGAGCCGGCACGCACGCCCACCACCGCGCCACTGGCTGCCGGGCCGTCGGCGCCGCCGATGTCGTTGTCCAGCACGTTGCCGCTGACGGTGCCGCCCTCCTGCACCGACGTCGCGTCGGGTTTGGCGGTCGGCAGGTCGTCGATGATGTTGACGTTGATCTGCCCGGTGGCGGAGCTGCCATCGGTGTCGGTCGCCACCACGTTGAAGTTCTCGGTGATGCTGTTGGCGCCGTTGGCGGTCGGATGGGTTTCGTTATCCACCAGGGTGTAGCTGTAGCTGACCACGCCCGTGGCCGGGTCGTAACCGGTGATGGTCAGCGTGCTGCCCAGCGGGGTGACGGTCGATTGCGGGAAGCCTGCCGCGACGCCGTTGGTGATCACGGCAATGCCGCCCACGGTCAGGGTTTGCAGACCGTCGAGGGCGGTGACGGTGAAGGTGCCGCTCTGGGTCAGTGCCGGGGTGTTGGGGCTGGTGCCGTCGCTGAGGTTTTTCTCGTAGACGGTGAGTTCGCCACCGTTGACGTCGAGGCCGTTGAGGTACACCTGATCGTCGTTGTTGTGGATGTTCAACACGAGGTTGGCGGTGCTGGTATCGCCGTCGGCATCGGTGATGGTGTAGGTGAAGGTTTCAGTGCCGTTGCCGCCGCCGTGCAGGGCTTTGAAATCGGCGTCGCTGGTGTTGAGGGTGTAGGTGTAAGTACCGTTGGCGTTCAGTACCAGGGTGCCGTAAGTCCCGGTGAAAGTGCCCGCCGTGATCGGGCCAGCGTTTTCGCCGACAGGCACGCGGTCGGCACCCTGCACGTCGTTGGTCAGGACGTTGCCAGTCAACGTGAGATTGGTTTCCGAGGCAGTGCCGGCGTTGCTGTCATCCACACCTTTTGGCAGGTCGTCGACGATGTTCACGTCCAGCGTGGCGTTGGCGGTGGTGCCGTTGTCGTCGACCACGGTCACGGCGAACTGCTCATTGAGCACGTTGGCGCCGTTGGCGTTCGGATGCGCTTCGTTGTCGACCAGGGTGTAGCTGTAGCTGACAACGCCAGTCGCCGCGTTGAAACCAGTGATGGTCAGCGTGCTGCCCAGTGGCGTGGTCACCGATTGCGGGAAGCCTGCCGCCACACCGTTGGTGACCACGGCGATGCCGCCGATGGTCAGCGTGGTGACGCCGTCCAGCGCGGTGATGGTGAAGGTGCCGCTTTGGGTCAGCGCTGGCGCATCGGGGCTGCTGCCGTCGCCGAGGTTTTTCTCGTAGACGGTGAGTTCTCCGCCATTCACGTCGAGGCCGTTGATGATTACCGGGTCGTCGTTGTTGTGGATCTGCAGCACGAGGTTCGCGGTGCTGGTATCGCCGTCGGCATCGGTGATGGTGTAGGTGAAGGTCTCGGTGCCGTTGCCGCCGCCGTGCAGCGCTTTGAAATCGGCGTCGCTGGTGTTCAGCGTGTAGGTGTACGTGCCGTTGGCGTTCAGCACCAGAGTCCCGTAAGTCCCGGTGAACGTGCCCGCCGTGATCGGGCCGGCGTTGGGGCCGGTCGGTACGCGGTCGGCGCCTTGCACGTCGTTGGTCAGGACGTTGCCACTCAAGGTGAGGTTGGTTTCCGAAGCGGTGCCAGCGTTGCTGTCGTCCACGCCTTTTGGCAGGTCATCGACGATGTTCACGTCCAGCGTGCCGTTGGCGGTGGTGCCGTTGTCATCGACCACGGTCACGGCGAATTGCTCGTTGAGCACATTCGCGCCGTTGGCAGTCGGGTGCGCTTCGTTGTCGACCAGGGTGTAGTTGTAGCTGACGACGCCGGTGGCGGCGTTGAAGCCGGTGATGGTCAGCGTGCTGCCCAGTGGCGTGGTCACCGATTGTGGGAAGCCTGCTGCCACGCCATTGGTGACCACGGCAATTCCGCCGATGGTCAGCGTGGTGACTCCATCCAGCGCGGTGATGGTGAAGGTGCCGCTTTGGGTCAGGGCTGGCGCATCGGGGCTGCTGCCGTCGCCGAGGTTTTTCTCGTAGACGGTGAGTTCGCCGCCATTCACGTCGAGGCCGTTGATGATCACCGGATCGTCGTTGTTGTGAATCTGCAGCACGAGGTTCGCGGTGCTGGTGTCGCCGTCGGCATCGGTGATGGTGTAGGTGAAGGTCTCGGTGCCGTTGCCGCCGCCGTGCAGCGCTTTGAAGTCGGCGTCGCTGGTGTTGAGGGTGTAGGTGTAAGTGCCGTTGGCGTTCAATGCCAGGGTGCCGTAAGTCCCGGTGAAGGTGCCTGCGGTGATCGGGCCGGCGTTGGGGCCGGTCGGTACGCGGTCGGCGCCTTGCACGTCGTTGGTCAGGACGTTGCCACTCAAGGTGAGGTTGGATTCCGAGGCGGTGCCGGCATTGCTGTCGTCCACGCCTTTTGGCAGGTCGTCGACGATGTTCACATCCAGTGTCGCGTTGGCGGTGGTGCCGTTGTCGTCGACCACGGTCACGGCGAACTGCTCATTGAGCACGTTGGCGCCGTTGGCGTTCGGATGCGCTTCGTTGTCGACCAGGGTGTAGCTGTAGCTGACAACGCCAGTCGCCGCGTTGAAACCAGTGATGGTCAGCGTGCTGCCCAGTGGCGTGGTCACCGATTGCGGGAAGCCTGCGGCCACGCCATTGGTGACCACGGCGATGCCGCCGATGGTCAGCGTGGTGACGCCATCCAGCGCGGTAATGGTGAAAGTACCGCTTTGGGTCAGGGCTCCCGAGTCCTGGGCGCTGCCGTCACCGAGGTTTTTCTCGTAAACGGTGAGTTCACCACCCTCGACGTTCAACCCGTTGATGATCACAGGGTCGTCGTTGTTATGAATCTGCAGCACGAGGTTCGCGGTGCTGGTGTCGCCGTCGGCATCGGTCAGGGTGTAAGTGAAAGTCTCGGTGCCATTGCCACCGCCATGCAGATTCTTGAAGTCCGCATCACTGGTATTCAGCGTGTAGGTGTAGGTGCCGTTGGCGTTGAGCACCAAGGTGCCGTAAGTCCCGACGAATGTACCGGGGGTGATCGGGCCGGCGTTTTCGCCGACGGGTACGCGGTCGGCGCCCTGCACGTCGTTGGTCAGCACGTTGCCGGTCAGCGTCAGTTGAGTCTCTGTCGCCGTACCGTTGTTGTCATCGAACGCTTTCGGCACGTCGTCGGTGATGTTGACGTCCAGCGTGCCGGTGGCGGTGTCGCCATTGCTGTCGCCGGCGATCACGGTGAATTGTTCGCTGAGGTTATTGGCACCGTCGCCCGCCGCGTGGGTTTCGTTGCCGTTGAGGGTGTAGCTGTAGCTGACCGTGCCGGTGGCCGGGTTGTAGCCGGTGATGGTCAGGGTGTTGCCCAGTTGCGTGGTGATCGATTGCGGGAAACCGATCGGCACACCACCGACGATCACGTTGATACCGCCGATGCTCAGGCTGCTCAGACCATCCGGCGCCGACACCGTGAAGCTGCCGGTCTGGGTCAGCGCGCCAGGGTTGGCGGCGGAACCGTCGGGCAGATTGGCTTCGTTGAGATTCAATTCACCACCGGCAACAGACAGCCCGGTGAGTGTTACCGGATTGTTGACTGGCGGTGGTGGTGGAGCGATCGGCGCGGTGTCGTCACCGTTGTCGATCACCGCGTTGTGGCGTTCTTCGGGAAACTCGGGAATGCCATTGAAACCGGCGGTGGGGAAACCGATGACCGGATCGACCCGGCCCGCCACTTCAGTCAACAACACGAAACTGTGACCGCCACCCAGTGCGCCCGGCGCGCCACCGGTGGCTCCGGGGCCGGCCGCGGTCGCTTCGGCGGATTGGGTCGGGTCATCGCCGGCGGCAATGGCTTTCTGGATCTGTTCGACGTCGGTCAGTTGCGACTCGCTCGGGGTCACCGCTTCCGGTGCATTGACGTGAGCCGCCTGATCGGCGAGCAACTGGCCGGTCATGGTCAGGCTGCTGTCGCGGCCGAGGGTCAGTTCCTGGCCGTTTTGCAGATGAACGGCAACCGCCCCCTCCGCCCCGGTGATCAATTGATCCCCTGCAAACAGCCGATCGCCTTCGACCAGTGCGCGACGAGTGCCGTCCGCCGACTGAGCGAAAACCTGACCAATGACTTTAGTGACGATCCCGATGAGCGTTGCCATGTGCATTCCTCCGCTGCCGACCACCGTCGGCGCTGGTTCGCGAAGCAGCCCATGGCTCAAGCGGGTTGTCGGGGCGACGCTCGCACCTCGACAGTTCGTTTCGCAGGTTGCGCAAATCCAGAAACGCCAGCGCCATCAGGCACTTGGAATCTCTGTTCGATGCAGCACGCCCACTAGCGCTACGTAACGGTGGTGAATCATCCGAGTGACAAAAAACTGTCGCTCATCAGCCGCTACGCGTCCCTCCCCTTTAGCAGTACTTCGCCGTATGTCGCAAAGTGAGTGGAACTTTCCTCAAGCCTTTCTGTGCTCCCTAAAGCGCATAAAACAAAGGCTTTCGAGTGGAACAATGTGCTGGATTTGGCGAAGCGCATAAGTTTTTTTTGGCATAACCCTTATGAAAATTTTTTCTTAGCTACGCTTCAGGATGTTCTTAGCTCTGTTGTTACAGGCATGAAACGCTTTTTACTAAAAATATCGTCAATAAATTGGCGACAGCGAAACACCATCAGGACTCAGGGAGATGCACCCATGCGCGTACTAACCCCCCTCTGCAGCGCGGTTTTGCTGGCCATGGCTTGCACTTCTCAAGCCCAGGCCATGAACCTCACCGAAGCGATCCAGAGCACCATCGCCACCCACCCGGAACTGGCCTCGCGCGTGGACGCGCGCCTGTCCGCTGATGAACAGGTGAAGGTCGCCAAGGGCGGCTTCTATCCGTCGGTGGATCTGAACGCTGCTTACGGGCGCGGCTACAGCGACAACACCAACACCCGGGCCTTCGGTAACCACCACACCGAAATCCTCAACTACACCCAGTCCGAGCTGCGGCTGCGGCAGATGCTGTTCGACGGTTTCAACACCGCCAACGAAGTCGAACGCACCAAGGGCGTTTCCAACTCGCGCGCCTATTACGCGCAAGGCACCGCCCAGGATTTGGCCCTGCGCACCATCGAGGTCTACCTCGAAGTGCTCAAGCGCCGTGAACTGGTGACCCTGGCCAAGAACAACCTGCAGGCGCACTTGCGCGTCAACGATCAGATCGGCCTGCGCACCGAGCGTGGCGTGGGCAGCACCGCCGACTCCGATCAATCGGTCGCCCGTAAGGCGCTGGCCCAGAACAACCTCGACACCGCCGAAGTCGATCTGGCCGACGCCGAGTCGAACTTCTACAGCGTGGTCGGGCGCATGCCCGATGAGCTGGAAACCCCGGCCTCTACCCGCGGCGAATTGCCCGCCACCTTGCCTGAAGCCCAGCAGAGCATGGTCGAGAACAACCCGTACCTGAAATCTGCCCAGGCCGACGTGCAATCGGCCGAGAGTCAGTATGAAGTTGCCAAGTCGCCGTTCTACCCACGCTTCGACGCAGAAGCGGCGGTCGGCGCCAACAACAACGTGCAGGGCGACGAAGGTCACGACAACGAATGGCGGGTCGGCGTGGTGATGAACTACAACCTGTTCCGTGGCGGCAGCGACAAGGCGCGACTGGCCTCCGACGCGCACCAGATCAACCAGGCGATGGACATCCGCAACAACGCCCTGCGTCAGCTCAACGAGAACATTCACCTGGCCTGGAACGCCATGCTCAACGCCAAGAAACAAACCCCGACCGCCCGCGAATACGCCGAAACCACCAAGCGTGTACGCGCCGCGTATCAGGATCAGTTCGGCCTCGGTCAGCGCACCCTGCTGGACGTGCTCGACAGTGAAAACGAGCTGTACAACGCCAACCGTCGCTACACCGAAATCCGCTACACCGAGGAATACTCGATGTACCGCGTGCTGGCGAACATGGGCCAGTTGTTGAGCAAGCAGCGCGTGGTGCTGCCGGCCGATGCGATTGCCGCGACCGAGGTGAAAAACGAAGCGCGCTTGCCCGAGCTGAAATAACCACTCTGCCGGAGCTGCCGAAAGCTGTGATCTGATCGTTCCCACGCTCCGCGTGGGAATGCAGCCCGTGACGCTCCGCGTCACTGGACGCGGAGCGTCCCTAGAGGCATTCCCACGCAGAGCGTGGGAACGATCAACTGAAGTAATGCCAGGGGAGCGATCAATATGACCAGCATGCAACCCGGTAACGCCGGGATCGATCCGCGGCTGAGCTTCGATGACCCGTTGCTCGACGGTCTGTTGATCCTCTGCAAACTCCATGGCGCGACGGTCAGTCGCGCCAGCCTGAGCGCCGGGCTGCCCCTGGACAAACAACGCCTGAGCCTGGACCTGCTGCCCCGCGCCGCCGCCCGGGCCGGGTTGCAGGCGCGCTTGTTGCGTCGGGAACTCAAGGACATTTCACCGCTGAACCTGCCGGTGCTGTTGCTGTTGGGCAACGGGCGTACGGCGGTGTTGCGACGTTTTGCCGAAGACGGCAAGGCGCTGATCCTGCCCAGCGAAGCCGACGGCGGCGAGCAATGGGTCAGCCGTGAAGAACTCACCGAACACTACAGCGGCCAGGCTCTGTTCGCCCGGCCCCGGCATGAACTGGAGGACTTGCGCTCACCGTTGGTGCCACGGGTGCAGGCGTGGTTTCGCGACACCCTGAAGCTGTCGAAATGGCTGTACAGCGACGCGATCCTCGCCAGTTTCCTGATCAACCTGCTGGGCCTGATGGTGCCGCTGTTCGTCATGCAGACCTACGACCGCGTGGTGCCGAACCAGGCCACGTCGACCCTGTGGGTGCTGGCCATCGGGCTGTTGATCGGCACCGGTTTCGAACTGGTGCTGCGGGTGGTACGTGCGCATCTGCTGGACACCGCCGGCAAGAAGACCGACGTGATCCTTTCCGCGACTTTATTCGAGCGCATCACCGGCATGTCGATGAAGGCCCGGCCGGCGACCATCGGCGGATTCGCCCAGAGCATTCATGATTTTCAGGGCCTGCGGGAATTTCTCACCGCCGTGACCCTGACCAGCCTGATCGACCTGCCTTTCGTGGTGTTGATGCTGGTGGTGATCGGCCTGCTCGGTGGCTGGCTGGTGGTGATTCCGCTGCTGGCGTTTCCAATCACGATCGTGTTCGCGATGATCATTCAGGCCCGCCTGCGCGACACCGTGCAGAAAAGCCTGAGCCTCGGCGCCGAGCGTCAGGCGTTGCTGATCGAAACCCTCGGCGGCCTGGAAACCCTCAAGGCGTGCAGCGCCGAAAGCGAGCGCCAGCACAAATGGGAAAGCACCCACGGCGCCCTCACCCGCCTCGACAGCCACGCCCGTAATCTCTCGGCGCTGGCCACCAATGGCACACTGTTCATCCAGCAGTTTTCGGGGATGGCGACGATTGTGGCCGGGGTCTACAGCATCATCGCCGGCAACCTCAGCGTCGGCGCACTGGTGGCCACTTACATGCTCGGCAGCCGCGTGCTCGCGCCGCTGGGCCAGATCGCCGGGCTGATCACCCGCTACCAGCAAGCGCAACTGACCATGAAAAGCACCGACGCGCTGATGTCCCTGCCTCAGGAGCGCGACGGCAAACAACGGCCACTGGAGCGCACGCAACTGCAAGGCGCGCTGGACGCCAACGCGGTGACCTTCCACTACAACGGCCAGAACGCGCCGGCCCTGAGCAACGTCAGCTTCAGCGTCAAACCCGGCGAGCGGATCGGTATCATCGGCCGCAGCGGCTCGGGCAAAAGCACCCTGGCGCGGCTGGTGATGGGCTTCTACGAACCGGAAGAAGGCCAGCTGCTGCTCGACGGCCTCGACCTGCGGCAGCTGGATGTCGCCGACCTGCGCCAGCAGATCGGTTACGTCGCCCATGACCTGCCGCTGCTGGCCGGCAGTCTGCGCGACAACCTGACCCTCGGCGCGCGCTACATCAGCGATTCGCGGATGCTTGAAGTGGCCGAACTGACCGGCGTTACCGAGCTTGCACGGCAGCACCCGCAAGGCTTCGACCGGCCGGTTGGCGAGCGCGGGCAATTGCTCTCCGGCGGCCAGCGCCAGGCGGTGTTACTGGCGCGGGCGCTGCTGCTAGACCCGCCGATCATGCTGCTCGACGAACCCACCAGCGCCATGGACAACAGCAGCGAAGACGTCCTGCGCCAGAAGCTGCACGGCTGGGTGCAGGGCAAAACCTTGTTGCTGGTCACCCACCGCACCTCGATGCTGAGCCTGGTGGACCGGTTGCTGGTGCTGGACAACGGCCGGATCGTCGCCGACGGTCCGAAAGAAGCGGTCATCGATGCACTGCGCAAGGGCCGGGTCGGCTCGGCAGCGGTCTAGGAGTTGCCCCATGTCTGCTTCTTCCTCTTCAAAACCGCGCGGCTACTTCGACAGTTTCGGTAAAAGCGCCGAAGCCGAATTCATGCCGGAAACCGCCGGCGCCTCGTTGCAGGATTCGCCGCGCTGGTCGCGGATCACCGTGTGGCTGGCGGCGGCACTGCTGATCAGTGCGCTGGTCTGGGCCAAGTTCGCCGTGCTCCAGGAAGTGACCATGGGCGAAGGCAAGGCGATTCCGTCGAGCAAGGTCCAGGTGATCCAGAACCTCGAGGGCGGGATCGTCACCGAGATCTTCGTCCGTGAAGGGCAAATGGTCAGCAAGGGCGACACCTTGCTGCGTCTGGATGACACGCGGTTTCTGTCGAACAAGGGTGAGAGCGAGGCCGATCGTTATGCCCTGACCGCGCAGGTCGAACGCTTGTCCGCCGAGGCCGAGGGCCGGCCGTTCAAGCTCTCGGACGAGGTGATTTCCAAGGCCCCGCAAGTCGCCGAGGACGAGCGCTCGCTTTACGAGCAACGGCAACGGCGGCTGGCCAGTGAGCAACGCACCCTCAGCGAACAACTGCGGCAGAAGGCGCAGGAGCTGGCGGAATTTCGGTCGAAACAGGGGCAATACAGTTCGAGCCTGGCGCTGCTGCAACAGGAAATGAACATGTCGGAACCGCTGGTGAAAACCGGCGCGGTTTCGCCCGTGGAGATTCTCCGCCTGCGTCGTAGCGCAGTGGAAATTCGCGGTTCGTTGAATGCCACGACGCTCGCCATTCCCCGGGCCGAATCGGCGATCAACGAGATCAAGAGCAAGATCGACGAATCGGAACAGACCTTCCGCTCCGAGGCGGCCAAGGAGCTCAACGAGAAACGCACCGACCTGTCGAAAATCACCGCGTCGAGCATCGCCATCGACGACCGCGTCAGCCGCACCACCGTGACTTCGCCGGTACGCGGGGTTATCAAGCAGATGAAGGTCAACACCATCGGCGGCGTGGTGCAGCCGGGCAGCGACATGGTGGAAATCGTGCCGCTGGAAGACAACCTGTTGATCGAAGCCAAGGTCCGGCCGCAGGACGTGGCGTTTCTGCATCCGGGCCAGAAAGCCATGGTCAAGTTCAGCGCCTACGACTACACGATCTACGGCGGGCTCAGCGCCAAACTTGAGCTGATCGGCGCCGACACCATCACTGACGACAAGGGCAACAGCTTCTACCTGATCCAGGTGCGAACCGACAAAAACCATTTGGGCGGGGATGTGAAACCGCTGCTGATCATTCCGGGGATGGTGGCGACGGTGGACATCATCACCGGAGAAAAAAGCGTGCTGGATTACCTGCTCAAACCGGTGCTGAAGGCCCGGACCGAGGCGATGCGCGAACGCTAGTGATTGATCGCTCTCACATTGATCGTTCCCACGCTCTGCGTAGGAACGATCAGGCGATCAGTACCCGTCCGATCAGCCTCCGTGATTCTTCTGGAAAGTCTCCTCCCCCATCGCCGCAATCTGCCCCTCGATCAACGCCTCGAACGGCTTGAGCAACGGATCGAAAGAGACCGGCGCTTCCAGCGTCTGCAACGCCTGAACAATCGCTTCGATCGTCGACAACGCCCCCGGCCCCGGTGCCTTGCGCAGCCGATACCGCGACACCCCACCCTCCGCCAAAGTCACCCGTGGCAACGCCGCCAGCAGCGGATTGAGGTGCAGCATCTTGCGCGCCTTGCGCCACGTGCCATCCGGCACCACCAGCAACAGCGGTTCATCGGACGCGGCGTAAGCCTGCATCGGTTGCGCATCGTCCGCCGGAAACAACAACCGCGCCCGATACCCCGGCCGGTTCAGCAGCGCGGGCAGATCCTCGAACACTTCGCCAACAATCAGCTCGGCATTGTTCAAACCGAGCGCCGCCAGCCGAGCCGTGTTGAGCGCGTGATTGACCTCGCTCGGGTGCTGCAACAGCAACACCCGGGTGCGGCTGTCGAGGCTGGGGATCAGCGGGCAAAGGCAATGGGTTTGTGGGCGCAGGCAGCGCGGGCATTGGGGTCTGGACATGTTCTCAGGCCTGATTGAGCTGCGCTTTGAGCAGGTCGCGGAAAGTCTGGATCAGCGGCTCGCGGCTGCGGCCACGGCGCATGATCATGGAAAACGGTGCCTGATAACCGAAGGTCGCCGGCAGCAAAACCCGCAGGTCGCCCTTGTCGGCCCAGGCCTGGGCGTAGTGCTCCGGCAGGTAACCGATGTAGGCGCCGGACAGCACCAGAATCAGCTGCGCTTCCATACTTTCCACGGTCGCGGCGCTGTGTTTGAAGCCGTGGCGCGCCAGTTCGGCCTGGCTCCAGTAACCACGCCCGACCATGCGTTGCTGGGTAATGACCTGCTCGGGAATCCGCCGTTCGTTGAACAGCGGGTGACGGTTGCTGCAGTACAACCAGTGCTGCTCGCGGTACAGCGGCATGTACACCAGACCGCTCATGCGCGTGGAGAATGCACCGATGGCCAGATCGAGGCGGTTGTCCTGCACGCCGAGTTGCAGTTCATACGGGCTCATCACCGACAAGTGCAAATGCACCGCCGGGTGTTCCTGGCTGTAGGCACCGATGGCTTCGGCGAACGGCAGGGCCTTGTCGCTGACCGTCGAGTCGATCACCCCGAGGTTGAGCGTGCCGCGCAATTCGCCCTTGAGCGCTGCTGCGTATTGCTCGAAACCTTCGAGTTCGGCCAGCAGACGCAGGGTTTCCTGGTGGAACAGTTCGCCCTTGCTGGTCAGGCTGAAACCACCGCGCCCGCGATGGCATAGCACCAGACCGAGCGCGGCTTCGAGCTGACTCATGTAGGTGCTGATCGCCGAGGTCGACAGGTTGAGTTCCTGCTGCGCGTTGGCAAACCCCTGATGACGCACGACGCTGACGAAGATGCGCAACAGTTTCAGGTCGGGTAAAGCGTTGGCCATGTCTACTCCGGGCTTTGGAACTGTGTTGTCTGGTAAATCCACCCC
>NZ_POHV01000138.1:0-276 GCF_002884345.1 Pseudomonas sp. GW456-12-10-14-LB2 | reverse complement strand
CACCGGCTTCGAGCTCGACTCCACCGAGCTGCCGACCAACGGCTTCACCGACTACGAGGGCGGCAACCTCGGCCACCGGGTGCAGACCAAGGGCGGCTACTTCCCGCTGCCGCCGCAGGATTCGGCGCAGGACATGCGCGGCGAGATGCTCGCGGCCATGCAGTCCATGGGCGTGAAGGTCGAGAAGCACCACCACGAGGTGGCTTCGGCCCAGCACGAGCTCGGCATGAAGTTCGACACGCTGACCCTGCTCGCCGACCACATGCAGATCTACAA
>NZ_POHV01000137.1:0-276 GCF_002884345.1 Pseudomonas sp. GW456-12-10-14-LB2 | reverse complement strand
GCCCGGAGGAGATCCGCTCCGTGGCGCGCGCGCTCAACCGCATGCATGAGCGGATCGCGCTGCTGATGTCGGATCGCACCCGCATGCTGGCTGCGATCAGCCACGACCTGCGCACCCCGATCACGCGGCTGCGCCTGCGCGCCGAGTTCATCGAGGACGAGGGCAACCGCAAGCGCATGCTGATCGACCTCGACCAGATGCGCTCGATGCTGGAAAGCGTGCTGTCGCTGTTGCGCAACGACCGCAAGATCGAGGCGGTGACGCTGGTGGATATCG
>NZ_POHV01000136.1:0-276 GCF_002884345.1 Pseudomonas sp. GW456-12-10-14-LB2 | reverse complement strand
CGTGGAAACCGGGCGCTGCCTGGTAGAGGTCGATCCGCGCTATTTTCGTCCGACCGAAGTCGAATTGCTGATCGGTGATCCGACTAAGGCCAAGCAAAAACTGGGATGGACGCACGATACCAGCCCGCGCGACTTGGCGCGCGAGATGGTCGAGGCCGATCTTCTCTTGATGCGCGACGCTCCGATCGCCAAGGGTGTCTGACATGGTCGATGAACATCACAGTTCGGCGAGCAAGCGGATATTCGTTGCAGGGCACCGCGGTATGGTTGGCAGGG
>NZ_POHV01000135.1:0-276 GCF_002884345.1 Pseudomonas sp. GW456-12-10-14-LB2 | reverse complement strand
TTTCCACGCCGCTGCAGGGGGCGGACTATACCGCACAGGTGCTCGACGCGCTGACCGCCAATCCCGAGGTTTGGGCCAAGACAGTGCTGTTGCTCAATTTCGATGAGAATGACGGGCTGTTCGACCATGTCCCGCCGCCCGCACCGCCCGCGCACGATCCGCGCGATCCGGCACGCTTGCTCGGCGGCACCACGGTTGCGGCCCAGGACGAATATCATCGGCATTCGCAAGGCGAGGCCGATGCGGCGTATCTCGGCCGTCCTTATGGTCTGGGGC
>NZ_POHV01000134.1:0-276 GCF_002884345.1 Pseudomonas sp. GW456-12-10-14-LB2 | reverse complement strand
GAGATGCCTCAACCGCGTGGCCGGCTTCTCGACGAGGTTCCAGGACACCACGCCGAACATCATGGAGACCGGGACCGATACGGCCGCGAGTATCCAGGGATTGGAGCATGCGGGCGTGGTCGCGATCGCCCACTGTTGGATCGGCCATGCGAACACGTAGACGCCGTAGGAGATGTCGCCGAGGCGCCGGCCCGCGAAGCCGAGCGGCCTGATCGCGAGGGCGAGATAGATTGTCAGATACGCGAAGCATCCGACTAAAGCCGCGTCCCATATGGA
>NZ_POHV01000133.1:0-276 GCF_002884345.1 Pseudomonas sp. GW456-12-10-14-LB2 | reverse complement strand
TCTCCAAACTTATCAATTGGTATGGCAAATTCCTGTTTAAAAAACTCGATGCTGCCTAACATACCCGGGTTCAGGAAATTCATTTGCGCAAATATGTCGAACGTGTTGTTCTGTAAAGGCGTACCGCTTAAACACAGCCTGTTTTTAGCTTTTAATAAACAAGCCGCTTTGGCAACTTTGCTGTTTGGGTTTTTGATAGCCTGGCTTTCATCCAGGATTACATAATCCAGTTCCAGGTCAACAAACTGTTTAATATCGCTGCGTAATGTTCCGTAA
>NZ_POHV01000132.1:0-276 GCF_002884345.1 Pseudomonas sp. GW456-12-10-14-LB2 | reverse complement strand
AACGGCATCCTGCATGGCGCATGGGTCGAGGCGGCGCAGGAGCCTTGGGCGATTTACGATGAGGTGCGCGATATGCTGGCCGCATCGCCCGTCGCCGGGGCGGAAGAATGGGCCATCCATGATTATGAAGGGTTCGGCGAGGTTCGTATCGAGGAATATACCGGCTTCAACACCGTGGCCGAACTGGCATCCTTCATCGTCGAGCATGGAGATATGGGCGCGGCATTGCTCGACTATTTCAGCGGCGATCTCAACGAGGCGCGCGAGGCGGTTACC
>NZ_POHV01000131.1:0-276 GCF_002884345.1 Pseudomonas sp. GW456-12-10-14-LB2 | reverse complement strand
CCCGTCGACGGATAGCCGCGGGCGGCCTGCCAGCGCTTGAGCACCGCGCGGGTCTCGTCGTTGAACACGCCCGTGACCTTGGTGTCGAAGCCGAGGCCGGAGAGGCGGCGCTGCACGTCGCGGCGCTGGCCCTTGTCGAGGCCGATCTGGTCCTCGGTGAGCTGGGTGGCCTCATCGGTGAAGGTCGCCGGATCAACGCCGGCGTTGAGGTTACGCGTGGTGGTCGACGGGCCATTCTGGATCGCGGCGAGCCGCGCCAGCGCCAGCGCCTTGAAC
>NZ_POHV01000130.1:0-277 GCF_002884345.1 Pseudomonas sp. GW456-12-10-14-LB2 | reverse complement strand
GCGACGGGCGTGGCGCTGATCCTGCTGGCGACGATGAGCGGGATTGCCTTGCTGCCAATGCTCGGGCTGGCGCTGTCGGCGGGGCTGGCGGTGGCGAGCGTCGCACCCCTTTGGAAGCGCAACCTGCGTCGCACGCCGCTGTTTACCTATGGCATGGTGGTGGCGCACCTCGGCATTGCGGTGAGCCTGGCCGGGATGGCGTGTGATACGGCGTTTACGCAGGCGACCTTGGTCGCGGCGCGCGTCGGCGAGCCGCAGCATGTCGGGCCGTTCACGG
>NZ_POHV01000012.1:0-160466 GCF_002884345.1 Pseudomonas sp. GW456-12-10-14-LB2 | reverse complement strand
CCATCCACCGCCGCCACTGGATATCCCCCCAATCCCAATTATGCTCAATGAAACCCCGCCCTCCCGCGCGGGGCGGTGATTCTGTGCACGCTCCACGAAACACCTGATCCGGCATCCGCCACAGGCCTTGGGTACGCGACGTTGATGAAGTGCTCCGGCCTACAAAAACAAGCACGACGGAGAACACCCATGGCAGTACTCGACAGCATGTCCACAGGCAGTGCCCCGCACCACAGCGTCAGCCGGGAGGAGCGCAAGGTCATCTTTGCGTCGTCGCTCGGCACGGTGTTCGAGTGGTACGACTTCTACCTCTACGGCTCCCTGGCGGCGATCATCGCCAAGCACTTCTTTGCCGGGGTGAACGAGACCACGGCGTTTATCTTCGCCCTGCTCGCCTTTGCCGCCGGTTTTGCGGTGCGCCCGTTCGGGGCAATTGTGTTTGGGCGACTGGGTGACATGATCGGGCGCAAGCACACGTTTCTGATCACGATCGTGATCATGGGTGTATCGACGGCGATTGTCGGATTCCTGCCCGGTTACGCGACCATCGGAGTCGCGGCGCCGATCATTCTGATTACCCTGCGCCTGCTGCAGGGCCTGGCGCTGGGCGGCGAATACGGCGGCGCGGCGACGTATGTGGCCGAGCATGCGCCGAAGGGCAAACGCGGTTATTTCACGTCATGGATTCAGACCACCGCGACCCTGGGCCTGTTTATGTCGTTGCTGGTGATCCTCGCCTGCCGTACTGCGCTGGGTACCGAAGCGTTCGAGGCCTGGGGCTGGCGGATTCCGTTCCTGCTGTCGATCCTGCTGCTGGCGGTCTCGGTGTACATCCGGCTGCAACTGAACGAGTCGCCGGTGTTCAAGAAAATGAAGGAAGAAGGCAAGTCGTCGAAAGCCCCGCTGACCGAATCCTTCGCCCGTTGGGACAACCTGAAAATCGTGATCATGGCCCTGCTCGGCGGCACCGCCGGCCAAGCGGTGGTCTGGTACACCGGGCAGTTCTACGCGCTGTTTTTCCTGCTGCAAACCCTGAAGATCGACCCGCAGACCGCCAATCTTTTGATCGCCGGTTCGCTGCTGATCGGCACGCCGTTCTTCGTGATTTTCGGCAGCCTGTCCGACCGCATCGGGCGCAAGGGCATCATCATGGCCGGGTGCATTCTGGCGGCGGTGACCTACTTCCCGATCTTCCATGCGCTGACTCAGTACGGTAACCCCGACGTATTCGTCGCCCAAGAGAAGAACCCGGTCAAAGTGATCGCCAACCCCGACCAGTGCTCGTTCCAGTTTGATCCGGTGGGCAAGGCCAAATTCACCAGCTCGTGCGATCTGGCGAAAACCATCCTCGCCAAACGGGCGATCCCGTATGAAAACGTGGTGGCGGAACCGGGCACCGTGGCTCAGGTGCGCATCGGCGACAAGGTCATCGAAAGCTTCGAAGGCACGACCCTGCCGGCCGCCGACTTCAAGACCCGTAACGACGCGTTCACTGCCAGCCTCGGCGCAGCGCTGAAAGAAGCCGGTTACCCGGAAAAAGCCGACCCGGCCAAAACCAATTACCCGATGGTCTTGCTGCTGCTGACCATCCTCGTCATCTACGTGACCATGGTCTACGGCCCGATTGCGGCCTGGCTGGTCGAACTGTTCCCGGCGCGCATCCGCTACACCTCGATGTCGCTGCCGTACCACATCGGCAACGGCTGGTTCGGCGGGTTCCTGCCGACCGTGGCGTTTGCGATGGTTGCGGCCACGGGGGATATCTACTACGGCTTGTGGTACCCGATTGTCATCGCGGTGATGACGGCGATTCTCGGGATCTTCTTCATGCCGGAGACCAAGGATCGGGACATTCATCACACCTGAAATGACTTCGCTCGATGCTGTGCGTGGCGTTCACGCACAGCATCGAACGTTGTCACATCGGCGTCATTCTCCCTTGGTAACGTCCTCGCGCCCCGATGCCCCGACCACCAAGGTGACCCTCCCGGTGTACTCAAGCCCGACGCGCCAGACCCTCATCCTGCGATCCGACAACATGGCCAGTGACGACTTCGGCGCCCTGTTCTCGCGAATGTTCGGCAACCGTTATGGCGACACACCACCGCCGCCCAAAGACATCATCATTGGCGGCGTTTACGGGCGGTACGAAGGCGTGAGTTTCCGGCGCATGCATTACCGGGGCGATTTCACCGTCGCCTTCCCCGAGCCGTTCGATGAAATCACTTTCGTCATTCCCACTGCCGGCAAGATCGTGTTCAACCATGAATCCGTGGGGCTGAGCGATGTAGGGCTGGCCATCGACAAGGCTGACCTGCGCTCGATGCGTTTTATCGACAATCATGCCCAGCACGGCATGTCGATCAGCCGTGCGGCGCTCACCGAACGGCTGTCGACCCTGCTGGGCAAACCGATCGTGCACAAGTTGCATTTCGAGCCGAGGGTGGATCTGAACAGCCCGGCGTTTCAGGGCATTCGTGCGCTGATCGATCTGGCCACCGGTGCGGAATTCGATCTGCTGTTGAACGCTGGCTCGCTGATGCCGTCACGGCTGCGGGAGATGCTGGTGGACGCGGTATTGGAGGCCTGGCCACACAACTTCAGCGAGGCCCTGCGCCGACCCGAGGCGTTGATTGCACCACGGCATGTGAAGCAGGCCATCGAGTATATTCAGGCGCATCCCGAGCAGATGGTCAGCGGGACGGATCTGGCGGGGTTGGTGAACGTCAGTCTGCGGGCCTTGCAGGAAGGTTTCCGGCGATTCGTCGGCACCTCGATTGTCGCGTACCAGCGACAGGTCAGGCTGGAGCGCGCCTGTTATGCATTGAAGCAAAGCCAATCGTCATCGGTGACCGATGTGGCCTTGCAATTCGGGTTCAGCAACGTCGGCCGGTTCTGCCAGTACTTTCAGGATGCCTACGGCGTGAGCCCCGCAGAAATGCGAAAAGGACTGCGCTGAGGCAGTCCTTTGTCTTAAACGTCAGTTGGTCAGAACTGATAACTGGCCTTGAGCCCGCCGCTGAAACCGTGGCTGTCACCGCCACCACTGGCACCGACCTCGGCGCCAAGGCTCAGAGCACCGAGGTTGGCCATCAGGTTGACGCCCCCGCTGAACTGATCGCGGTTGTCGAACGCCGCGCGCTGCTCGATATCCAGCCCCAACAAATGACCTTCGCTGTCGACCTGATGATCGCCCAGCACATGCTCGTAACCAACGCGCACGCCCGGCACCAGTTGCCACGCGCCCATCGACATCGGGGCGAACGAGACGTCGAGATTGGCCACGGCGCTGCGGCGGGTTTCCTGAATGTCATCGACATTAAGGGCCAATTCGCTGCCCTTCTCCTGAAAGCCCGACAGGTCCAGACGACTGACTCGCACGCCGAGGCTCGGCTCCAGAATCACAGTATTCAGCGGCATGCGATAACCCAGCGCCAGCGTCGCGCCGCTGAGATTACCGTGGGTGTCGCCCTTCGCCGAGCCGAGGCCGCCGCCGAGGTCGCGTTTGCTGTCGTAGTCGACGTAACCGGCGCTGAGGTTGGAATCGACAAACAGGCCACGTTCCAGACTGGTGAAGCCATAACGCGCGCCAAGGTCGAGGAAGGTGAAATCGGTGTCAGCCTCCCCACCTGCGCCGCCCACCGAGCCTTTGCTGTAACCGATGCCGCCGCGAGCGCTGAATTGTTCGGAAAAACGCTGGGTGACGCCAACCATCAGCCCCTGGCTGTGTTCATTGCTGCTTTGCGCATGGGCCGAACCGTCGGTGCCGAGGTAACCGGCGAGCGCGGTGCTCCACAAGCGGTACTGGCCGACCTTGAGGTCAGTGCCGCTGGCGAACGGCGCGGCGGCCTGCTCGATCATTGCGTTTTGACGCAGCAGGTAACTCGCCGCATCGGCGTGCACCTGACCGCCGACCGTGGACTCGACACCGCCGAGGGTGCCGGCGTCGATGGCCGATTGCAGGTAGTAGTTGTAGGCGCTGTAGGTGCCCGAGAGTTTACTGTTCTGCAACTCCCGCAACAGTTGCGCACCGGCGGCAGCGTTGCCGATAAGCCCGACCTGACCCGGCAGGCTGTTGTACTCGACCATTTTGCCGCGCAGTACATAGATGGTTTCCTGGGACAGACCCAGCCCCTGTTTGAGGTAGTTGTCCATGCTGCCGTATTGCGCGGTCACCTGATCCAGACCCGCTTGCAGGTAACTGGCCTCGACGCCCAGCAGCGGCGCGTAGATCGCGGCCATGCTCGGCGGCATCATCGCCAGGGTCTTGGCAACGCGGTCGGCGGTGTAGTCGTTGGTCGCCAGGTAGTTGCTCATGATCGTCGCGTTGTCGACCCCGGCGATGCTTTGCAGCACAGCGGCCGTCCAGCCGGTGCGATCCTTGCCGGCGGTGCAATGGAACAGCGCGGCGCCGTCGACGCCGGCCAGTTCGTTGAACAGCACGCCCAACTGCCCGCGCATGCCGGCGTCGCTGACAAACGCACGGTTGGTCTCTTGCATCATCGCAGTCGCTTCGGCCGCGCTTTTGAACGAGACCGTGGTGATGTTCGCCCCCGACGTGGTGGCGCCGATGATGTCGATATTCTGATAGGTTGCACCGCTGATCATCGTGTCCGGCGTGGCCGCAATTTCGCTTGGGGTGCGCAGGTCGTAAACGGCCTTGATCCCCAGACCGTTGAGGGTCGCCAGGTCCGATGCTGTCGGCGTCAGCGCGTTGGAGCGGTAGAACACACCGGCGCGCATGGTGCCGTCATGGGTCGTCGAGTAGGCCGTGGTGATACCGGCGACATCGCGGAAGTTGTCGATGCCCGTCAGGCGCGGGGTATCGAGATCGGCGGCCTGGGCGGCAGCAATGGACAGACTCAGCACGGACAGCGAACAAACAAGACGTTGAAACACGGGGCAGCCTCACTGGAAACACGTTGGGCTGCCCACTATCTGCATTGAAATGTGACGGAATATGACAATTGCGCGAGGGCCGGAAATAGCGGCGCGATCTGTCCGTTTGCCGCGTTTTCTGTCCGTTTTATACGCACTGATCGTTTAAATCCTCGACACGTTTTGACGTTTTTTTTGCAAGCGGCAACGTAAAATGCCCTCCCCAGCCATCGTGGAAGCCGTCAATGACCGACGCAGACGAAGAAATCCTGAACCAGGCAGCGCACTGGTGCCTGCGCCTGCAGGAGGACGATTGCACACCTGACGAACGCCACGCGTTCCAGCAGTGGATTCAGCAAAGCCCGCGCCACGCCTTTGAATACGCGAAAATGCTGGAAATCTGGGACATCAGTGAGCAATTGCCGAACCACTCGACGACTCGCAAAAAACTGCTGACCGATCCTCCCCGGCCCGCCGCGAAGGAGCAATCCTCACGGTGAGCATTCGGGGTTAGAATCCGCGGGGTTCGGCTTACAGTTTAAGGATGACCCCGGCATGTCCACCCACGACACCTCCCTGCAAGACACCGCCGCCCCCGAGGGCGTCTGCTTCGGCTGCGGCAGCAGCAACCCACACGGTTTGCACATCAAGAGCTTCTGGCACGAAGACGGCGTGCACGTCATGGCCGAGCATGTGCCCGAGGCCAAATACTGCGGCTGGCCGGAGCTGGTCTACGGCGGCCTGATCGCCATGCTGGTGGACTGCCATTCCAACTGGACGGCGATGGCGTATCACTACCGGGCCGAGCAGCGTGAGCCCGAGACCCTGCCACGCATCAACTGCGTCACCGGCAACCTCGGCATCAAGTTCATCAAACCGACGCCGATGGGCGTGCCGCTGACGCTGAAGGCTAAAGTCGAAGGTGAAGTCGGGCGTAAGACCCGAGTGATCTGCGAGGTCTACGCCGGGGATGTGCTCACGGCAGTGGGCGATTCGGTGTTTGTGCGAGTGGATACCGAGCAGTTGGCTGCGGCCGCGCACGGTCGCTGAAATCCGTTACTGAAGGAAAACACGATGTCCGATCGCAAAATCATCATCCCCGACTCCATGAAAACCATCGTCGAACGCGCCGGTTACGCCCCGGCGGTTCTGGTCGGCGACACGCTTTACTGCGCAGGTCAGGTGGGCCGGACGGCTGACTTGAAGGTCATCGAAGACTCCGAGCAACAGTTCATCCGTGCCTGGGAAAACCTCGACGAAGTGCTGAAGGCCGGTGGCTGCACCTTCGACGATGTGGTGGAGATGACCACCTATCACGTCGACATGAGCCAACACATGCCGGTGTTTCGCGAAGTGAAAAACCGCGTGTTCCCCAAGGGCTTCTGCGCCTGGACTTGCATCGGCGTCAGCGAACTGGCCCATCCGGGGCTGCTGGTGGAAATCAAATGCGTGGCCGTGCGCAGGCGCGCTATACCTGAGTAACGCCATTGCCCCACATCGAGGTGTTAAACCATGAACTTGACCCTCTATTACCACCCGTTGTCGTCCTACTGCCACAAGGCGCTGATCGCCCTCTACGAACACAGCGTCGCGTTCGAAAAACGCTTGATCGACCTGTCCAGCGAAGCCGAACGGGCCGAGCTTCAAGCATTGTGGCCGCTGGTCAAATTTCCGGTGCTGCGCGATCACGCGCGCCAGCGCACGGTGCCGGAATCGAGCGTGATCATCGAGTACCTGGATCATCAACCGGGGCAGTCGCAACGACTGATTCCCGAAGACTGGGAGACCGCACTGGACGTGCGTCTATGGGACCGGTTTTTCGACCATTACGTGATGACGCCGATGCAGCAGATCGTCGCCGACCGCATCCAGTCCGCCAATGGCGACCTGAGCAGTCAGCGAGCGCTGCTGGCCACGGCGTACGGCATGCTCGAACAGCAACTGGCCGACCGCGAATGGATCGCCAGCGCGGATTTCAGCCTGGCCGATTGCTCCGCCGCGCCGGCCCTGTTCTACGCCAGCACGCTGGTGCCGTTTGCCGCCGAGCAACCGCGCCTCAGTGCCTATTTCGAACGGCTGGTGCAGCGCCCGTCGTTCAGTCGGGTCATCGAAGAAGCCAAACCGTGGTTCGACTTCTATCCCTTTGCCGAGGCCCTGCCCCAACGTTTCCGCTGAGGCTCGGCCTCACGCCGGCTGGTGACTGGTCACGCAGTGAATCCCGCCACCACCAGCCGCAATGGCGTCGATGTTGATCTGCACCACGTCGCGGTTCGGATAGAGTTTTTTCAGCAGGTCGAAGGCCTTCTTGTCCGCGCCCTTGTCGCCAAATTCCGGGGCAATCACCGCGCCGTTGATCACGAAATAGTTGATGTAACCGGCCGCGAAGTCGTCGTTGTCCTTGTTGAACTTGGTCTTGCGCGGTTTCAGCGGTGGCGAGACGGTGTGGATCTGCAACGGACGACCGTCGGCGTCGGTGGCTTTCTTCAGGATTTCCAGGTGCGCCAGGGTGACCTTGTTGTCGTAGGAGCGCGGGTCGGTGTCGAGGTTGGCGATGACCACGCCGGGCGTGACAAAGCGCGCGTAGAAATCGACGTGTGCATCGGTGATGTCCTTGCCCTTGATGCCCGGCAGCCAGATGATCTTGCGCAAACCGAGGCGTGCTTTCAGTTCCGCCTCGACGTCAGCCTTGCTCCAGCCGGGGTTGCGGTTTTCGTTGACCCAGCAGCTTTCGGTCATGATCGCGGTGCCGTGGCCGTCGACTTCGATGCCGCCGCCCTCGCCCACCAGCTCGCTGCGCTGGTAGGTCGCCTGCGCATCGGCCGCCACGCGCTTGGCGATCTTCGCGTCTTTCGAGTGCTGCTGCTTGTTGCCCCAGCCGCTGAAGTTGAAGTCCACGGCGCCGAGTCCGTTTTTGTCGTCGATGACGAAGTTGGCGCTGATGTCACGCATCCAGATGTCGTCGAGGTTGGCGATCTGGTAGGTGATGTTGGAGGTGCCGCAGATCTCTTCGGCCAGGCTGCGTTCGCCGCTGCGGCAGTAGATGGTCAGCGGTTCGTAGCGAGCGATGGCGCGGGCGATCCGGCCCAGCGCTTCCTGAACGTCTTCGGTGAAGTCTTCCCAGATCGCGTCCTGCGCGCCGAAGGCCATGTAGGCGCGCTCGTGCTTGTCGCCCTCGTCGGGCATGAACCAGCGACCTTCGCTGGCCGCCAGCACGCGCGCCGGTGACAGGCCGAGGCCCATGACGGCAGCGCCTACGCCGGCGGCGACTGAAACCTGTTTGATGAACTCGCGACGAGTCGGCATGTGTACGTTCCTGATGGGTAAGGGGCCACCGAGGCAGCCCGGAAAAATCACTGTGCAGTGGCGGTCTTGAATTTGGTCCACGTGCGCATGCGGGCGCGCATGTCGGCCTGGGGAATATCCTTGCCCGGTATCAGACGAGCATAGGTCGCTTCGTCAAGGTAGATGTCCGGGTTGTTGCGCATCGCCTCATCCACGTTTGGCCGGGCCTTGGCGTTGGAGGTCGGGTAACCGGTGAAATTGCTGATCGCGGCCATGTTCTCCGGGCGCATCACGAAGTTGATGAATTCGTAGGCGTATTCCGGATGTTTGGCATCCACCGGAGTGGCCATGGTGTCCATCCACACCGTGGTGCCTTCGCGCGGCACGCGGTACTGGAAGCGGGTCTGCTTGCCGGCGCTGTCCGAGGTGCGCTGAGCCTGGGTCATGTCGCCGCTGTAGCCGAGGGACAGACACAGGTTGCCGTTGACCAGATCGGTCACCGGTTGCGACTGGAACTTGCGGATGTACGGCCGCAGCTTCATCAGCAAGTCACTGGCCGCCGCCAGATCCGCAGGCTTGGCGCTGCGCGGGTCGCGGCCCAGATAATTGAGCACCACGGCCAGCACTTCGTCCGGCGAGTCGATCATCGAAATCCCGCAATCGGCAAATTTGGCCGCCAGTTCCGGTTTGAACAGCATGTCGAGGCTGTTGACCGGGGCGTCGGCCATGCGCTGTTTGATCTGCTCGGCGTTATAGGTCAGGCCGATGGTGCCCCAGGTGTACGGCACGGTGGCCTTGTTCGAATGCTCGTAATGGCTGCGCAGTTTTTGCAGGCCCGATTCGATATCGTTCATCGCGGTGATCTTCGAAGGATCCAGCGGCAACAGGCTGCCGGCGCGCATCAGGCGTTCGGCCACGGTGTCACCGGGGAAGATCAGGTCGTAGCCGCTGCCGCCGGAGAGCATTTTGGCTTCCAGGGTTTCGCTGCCGTCCATCACGTCGTAGATCACCTTGATCCCGGTTTCGGCGGTGAATTTGCTCAGCGTGTCTTCAGCGAAATAATCCGCCCAGTTGTACAGGCGCAAGGTCTTGTCTTCGGCGTGCACCGTCGGCATCAAACCGGCCAGCGCAAGGCCCAGTGCGCCCAGCAACCATTTGTGTGAAGTAGGCATATCAGACTCCTTGGGGATTCCAACGGGCGTTAAGGTGACGGCCGTCCTGGCTGAGCAAGGCTCCGTACATTTCCGGACGGCGGTCGCGGTAGATGCCCCAGCTCAAGCGATCTTCACGCATGGCTGCCAGATCCAGGCTTTGCACCAAGACACCGGGGCTGGCGCGGTCGGCTTCGGCGAGCATTTTTCCCTTGTGGTTGCAGATGAACGACGAACCGTAGAAATTCATTTGCAGCGTCGCATCGGTGCCCGCCACTTCGCGGCCAACCCGGTTGGAAGCGATCACCGGCAGCAGGTTGGCAGCCGCGTGGCCACGCATGGTCATCTGCCAGTGGTCCCGCGAATCCAGATTCGCGCAGCCCGGTTCCGAGCCGATGGCGGTCGGGAACAACAACACTTCGGCGCCCATCAACGCCATGCAGCGGGCAGTTTCCGGGAACCACTGATCCCAGCAGATGCCCACGCCGAGGCGACCGAATGCGGTGTCCCAGACTTTGAAACCGGTGTCGCCGGGGCTGAAATACTCCTTCTCCTGATAGCCGATGGCGTTGGGGATGTGGGTCTTGCGGTACACGCCCAGCAAACGCCCGTCGGCGTCTGCCACGCTCAGCGAATTGAAATAGGCGTTGCCGGCCTTCTCGTACCAGCTCAGCGGCAACACAACGCCGAGTTCACGGGCCAGCGCGGAGAAGCGCGACAGCACCTGACTGTCGCGGTACTCCTCGGCCAGCCCCATATGGTGGTGGCTCTGTTCGATGCAGAAATACGGCGTGGCGAACAGCTCCTGCAACAGGATCACTTGCGCGCCCTGCGCGGCCGCTTCACGCACCAACTGCTCGGCGCGATCGAGGTTGCCTTTCAGGTCCCAGGTGCACGGCATCTGGGTGGTGGCGACTTTCAATATCGTCATCGATCAACCCTCCACCGGCCAGGCTGGCTGTTGCTGGGTGATGCAGTGCACACCGCCGCCGCCATGGGCCAGGTGATTGATCTGCACCGGCACCACTTCACGTCCCGGGAAGGCCTTGGCCAGGGTTTCTGCCGCGACATGGTCGGCCTCGATGCCGTACGCCGGCATGATGATCGCGCCGTTGGCGATGTAGAAGTTGGTGTACGAGGCGCAGAACACTTCGGCTTCGGTGTCCACCGCATCGGTGGCTTCATACAGCTCGATCAGCTCGAATTTACGGCCCTGAGCATCGGTGGCCAGTTCCAGCGCACGACGGTTTTCCCGCACGACTTCGGCGTACACCGAGTTGCGATCGTGAGTCGCGTCCACCAGCAACACGCCAGGTCGGGCGAAGGCGCAGACGCCATCGACGTGGCCGTCGGTCATGTCACCCGTGACGTAATCCGGATCGCCCGGCAGCCAGATGGTTTTCTTCACGCCAAGCAGGCGGCTGAAGATTTCTTCCATCTCGGCCTTGCTCACGCCGGGGTTGCGATTGGGATTGAGCAGAACCGATTCGGTGGTGATCAACGTGCCCTCGCCGTCAACGTGGATCGCGCCTCCTTCGTTACTCAGCGCGGTGCCGAAGCATTCGCCGCCCAAATGATTGAGCACTCGGCGGGCCAGACTTTCGTCCAGATCATGGGCCGACTTGCCGCCCCAGGCGTTGAAGCGCCAGCTCACCCCGGCCAGACCTTGCTCCGGGTGAACCACGAAGCTTGGGCCGGAGTCGCGGCACCAGCTGTCGTTGACGGCCAGTGGAATCAGTTCGATGTTCGGTCCGCACAAGGCTTTGGCACGGGCGATGGCCGACGGATCGACAACCATTTTCACCGGTTCGAAACGGGCGATGGCATTGGCGACGCGGGCGAAATCTTCCTGCACCAACGGCAAAGTGACGCCCCAGCCCGACTCCCACAGGGCCTGATTGTGTGGCCAGACCATCCAGGTCGCCGCGTGCTTCACCCACTCTGCCGGCATCATCCAACCGCTGTTGTTGTTTTTGTTCTGCTGCATGGTAAAAAGCCCTTTGAGTTAAGCCATTGTGTTCAATGAAAACAGCCTTGGCGGCGTTGACGTGCATGCTAATGGCGGCCTTAAGGGCAAACAAACGATGGATTTAGCGGAAAACTGATTAGAGGAACTTATCGATCATGCTGAAACACTGGCCACCCCTCAGCTCGTTGCGCGGCTTCGAAGCCGCCGCAAGGCTGGGCAGCTTTCACAAGGCCGCCGAGGAACTGAGCCTCACGCAATCGGCCATCAGCCAGCAGATCCGCAGCCTTGAGGCGTATCTGGAACAGCCGCTGTTTTTCCGCAGCGGGCGCAGCGTCAGCCTGACCGACGCCGGCCACGATCTGCTCAGCACCACTCAGGCGATGTTGCAGCAACTGTCGGTGGGCATCCGGCGGCTGGGGCAATATCAGAAACCCAATCAACTGGTGCTCAACACCACGCCGGCGTTTGCCCGGCACTGGTTGCTGCCGCGACTGGGGGATTTCCGCCGTCAGCATCCGAATGTGGACCTGTGGATTTTCAGCACCGATGAAGTGCCGGACATGGCGACCCAGACCATCGATCTGGCGGTGCGCGACGACATCAGTTCGCAGGCTGAATGCAGCTTCAAGGTGCTGCATGCCGACCGCCTCTACCCCGCGTGTCATCCGAGCTTGTTAAGCGTGCCGAGCGCCCAGCGGACGACGCTGCACGGCGAGCGGGAAATGGACTGGAGCCATTGGGCGGTGGAATCGGGGATCGATGTCGGCCAGCAGGATCAGGGCCTGAATTTCTCTGATCCGGGCCTGTTGTTGGACGCGGCGTGTTCAGGTCTGGGGATTGCGCTGGTCAGTCAGTTGCTCAGCCGTCAGGCGCAGCAAAACGGGCTGTTGCAGCCACTGGTGGAGCAAACCATTCGCGGCCCGAACTGGGCGATGCTGACGCACCGCGACAGCGAGAACGACCCGATGGCGCGATGCTTCAGTCAATGGCTTTCAACTCAACTGGCAGAACCCGAGCCGTCGGCTCAGACGGCCGTCAAATGACCTGCACCCGGCCGGCTTTCCAGCCGCCCGAACAGTACGTAATGCTGATAACCGCTGGTGAACGCCCCGGCGGAAATCGCATTTCTGACGTCCTGGTTCAGCTCCAGATATTGCGCTTCGTCAAAGTGTTCGGCACTGACTTCACCACTGCGCCCGAGCCTGTCACTCTCGATCGGCAAGCCCATGATCGTGCGTCGCTGGAAGTCGATTATCCGGTTGACAGCGTGGCTCTGCAGCGGTCCCTGATTGGAGTGCCCCGAGTAGATGTGCAATCCGTTGTTCGCACAGCGATTGCACATGTCGACGCAGTTCGGCTGGGTGGACTTGAGCCTGGTCAGTTGTGCCAGCGGCATATCAAGGTACTTGCCCACCTGATATTCGGTCTGATTGAAAATGGAACAACACAGGATGGTGTTGCCATTGCAGTCGAGCACCAGCCAGTCATCCTTGAGCCCGCATGCCTGCTTCGGATAATGGCGAACCAGATTGACCAGGTCGTCGAAGGGTGGCAACGCGAGTCGCTGCAGGGTCTCGCGATCAGTGTCGGTCACCGACGGGTCGCGCTCGATCAGCGCCAGCGTCTTCTCCAGCGGCATCATCACTGAATACCCGGTCGAGAACTCGAAGCCCAGACGCTGGCTGAATTCGCGCATCAGCCCTTCTTCTTCCATGTTGTCGAGGTAGCGGTGGTAGTAGACCTCGATCCGCGTGTTCAAGCCATGTTGCTGCTTGAGCTCATGCAGTTTGATCATGTTGGCCTTGACGACTTCAATGTCGCCGCCTACGTGCCCCTGCTCGTACGTCTGCTGATAAAACCCGGACAGCGAGATACGGAAGAACCATGGATTGGCGAGCATCGCTGTCTCCATGTTTTTCGCCAGATTCAAATTGGAACTGATACCGCTCTGCAAACCGGCGGCATTGATGATCTCGACAAACTCGCCGATGCGCGGGTGGATCAACGGCTCGGTCCAGTTATACAGAAAAATCGACTCGACCCCTTCGCTTCGGGCCTTCTCGACGATCTTCCTGAACATGTCAACTTGCATGGCTTTCTTGAAGTTGACGTTTTCCGAGTTGCCCATCGGACACGAGGGGCAGCTCAAATTGCACGCGCCGACAATATCGATGTACATATTCATTGCGAGTGAAGCTCCTTGATTGAATAGCGGTGCATCCAGACTTGCCGACTTTATTGATCGCCGATATTCGCTATTTTTTTGACAGTCCGGGAGCGCGGTCAGCAAGTTCCGCGCCATTGGCACGCGTGGCCATCAATTCCACGATCCAATCGATAAATACCCGTAGCTTTTGGCTGATATGCCTGTTCGGCGGGTACGCAACGTACAGCGGCATCGGGTCAAGCGCCCAGCCCTCGAACAGTGCAACCAACTCACCTCGGGCCTCATGCTCCGCCGACATGTAACTCGGCAGCCAGAGCACACCCAGACCGGCAAGGCCTGCCGCCAGATAGGCATTGCCATCATCGACCGCCAGAACATGCCGGCCCTTGATCAGCAGGTTCTCCGTGGCATTGCGCAAGGCGTAAGGCACCGGTCTGCCGGTGCGCGCCCAAAGAAAACCGACCACCCGGTGATGGCTGTTTTCCAGCTCACGGGGATGCATCGGGGTGCCGGCGCGGGCCAGATAACTCGGCGCGGCGTACACGCCAAGCTGAAGATCCGCCACCTTCCGGGCCATCAGTGACTGATCGCGCAGCTCCCCGCCACGGATAACGCAATCGACGTTTTCATCGATGATGTCGACGATCCGGTCACTGACGCCCATGTCGATCTGGATCTCCGGGTAGCGCGCGTAAAACTCGGGCAGCGCCGGCACCAGAATCAGATTGGCCAAGGGGCTGGGCACATCGACCCGCAAACGGCCCTTGGGCTGGGTCGCGGCGCCGGGAAGACTCGTCTCCGCGTCGTCCATGTCCGCCAGCAACTTGATCACCCGCTCGTAATAGGCCGCACCGTCCGCCGTGGCGTTGACCTTGCGCGTGGTGCGGTTGAGCAACTTCACTCGCAGCCGCGCTTCCAGTTGCTGAATGAGCTGGGTCACGGTGGTCTTGCTCATGTGCAGGGTTTCGGCGGCCTTGGTGAAACTGCCCGCCTCCACCACTCGGGCGAAGGCTTGCATCGCGTCAAAACGGTCCATATCCCACCTCTGATAGCGGCTCGATTGTTCGGGATTTGCAAACAGTGATCGCCAAGGTTGCGCGTTTATCGTGCCGAGGCAAGTCCCTACAGTTGCTCCATCACCGGTTTTCAACCCATTGAAGGAGACACCCCATGACCCGTGCCCAGCCAAAACGCGACGTGGTTTTCCCACCTGGACGCCATGCGCTTTACGAGCGCAATCGTTATTCGCCGGCGGTTCGCTCCAACGGTTTTCTGTTCGTCTCAGGGCAAGTCGGCAGCCTAGAGGACGGCTCGCCCGAGCCGGATCTGAAACAACAGGTGCGACTGGCTTTCACCAACCTCAACGCGATTCTCGGTGCGGCCGGCGGCAGCTTCGATGATGTGGTGGACGTGACGGTGTTCATGGTCGATCCGCAATCGACCTTCGAAACCATCTGGGAAGTGGTGCCGGAGTTCTGGGGCGAGGCGCCGCACCCGACGATTACCGCAGTCGGCGTGACGTGGCTGTATGGGTTTCAGTTCGAGATCAAGGTGATTGCCAGGTTGCCGGAGGAGACACGGGCGTAGGCTTGCGGCAATTGCTCACAATCCGTGTTCAACGGCTTCACCGAAGCGCTCTTGATGCCATTTCTGCGATCAATATTCTGTCCTCATGTTGTTTTTGCCCCGGACAGAAAAGAGCGCAAGCCATGCCCAGCCCGAGAACGCTGTACCAGAAGCACATCGACAGTCACACCGTCTGCACCCTCGACGATCAGGGCCACGTGCTGCTTTACATCGACCGCCAGGTCGCCAACGAATACACCAGCCCTCAGGCCTTCAGCGGCCTGCGCGAGGCCGGGCGTACGGTGTGGCGGCCTGCGGCGACGCTGGCGGTGGTCGATCATGTGAACCCGACCGCACCGAAACGCATCGCGACCATGCCCGACGCCGGGGGCGCGCGTCAGGTGTCGTACTTCGAAGAGAACTGCCGTGACTTCGGCATCGAGCTGTTCGATGTGCTGGACAAGCGTCAAGGCATCGAACACGTCGTGGCGCCGGAACAGGGCTTCATTTTGCCGGGCATGGTGGTCGCGGCCGGTGACAGCCACACCACCACTTACGGCGCACTGGGCGCGTTCGGTTTCGGCATCGGCACTTCGGAAATCGAGCACCTGCTGGCAACCCAGACGCTGGTCTACAAACGTCTGAAAACCCTGCGGGTGACGGTCAACGGTGAGCTCGGCGCAGGCGTCACCTCCAAGGACATCATCATGGCGCTGATCGAGAAGATCGGCGCGTCCGGCGCCACCGGTTACGCCATCGAATTCACCGGCCCGGCCATCAGCGCCCTCAGCGTCGAGGCGCGCATGACCATCTGCAACATGGCCGTCGAGGCCGGCGCCCGGGGTGCGTTCATGGCGCCGGACGACAAGGTGTTCGCTTACCTGCAACGCAAGCCGCGTGCGCCCAAGGGCAAGGTCTGGGAGCAGGCAATCGAGCGCTGGAAAACCCTGCACAGCGACGAGGGCGCGGTGTTCGATCGCGAAGTCATCCTCGATGTCGCCGCGCTGGAGCCGATGGTGACCTGGGGCACCAGCCCCGATCAGGCCGCGCCGATCAAAGGGCACGTGCCGGACCCGGCCGCCCAGCCCGATCCGATCCTGCGTCAGGGCCTGCAGCGCGCCCTCGACTACATGGGCCTGACACCCGGCATGCCGCTGAACGAAGTGACGATCAGCCATGCCTTCATCGGTTCCTGCACCAATGCGCGGATCGAAGATTTGCGCGACGTTGCCCGCGTGGTGCGCGGCAAGCGTGTGGCGGCCCATGTGCGGGCGATGATCGTTCCCGGCTCGACGTTGGTGCGCAATCAGGCCGAGGACGAAGGCCTGGCGCAGATTTTTCTCGACGCCGGTTTCGAGTGGCGGCAATCGGGTTGTTCGATGTGCCTGGCGATGAACGACGACGTGCTCGCGCCGGGTGATCGCTGTGCGTCGAGCACCAATCGCAACTTCGAAGGCCGTCAGGGCGCCGGTGCGCGCACCCACCTGATGAGCCCGGCGATGGTCGCAGCGGCGGCCATCAGCGGCCATTTGACTGACGTGCGCACCGTCGCGCTGGAGGCTTGAACCATGCAACCTTTCGACACCGTCAGCGGCAGCGCCGCGCCGTTTCTTGCATCCAACATCGACACCGACGTGATCATGCCCAAGCAGTTTCTCAAGGGCATCGATCGTCAGGGGCTGGATCGCGGGCTGTTCTTCGATCTGCGCTTTCTCGCGTCCGGCGAACCCAACCCTGAATTCGTGCTCAATCAGCCGGCCTGGCAGGACGCGGCGTTTCTGGTGACCGGCCCCAATTTCGGCTGCGGCTCCAGCCGCGAACACGCGGTGTGGGGCTTGAAGCAAGTGGGGATCCGGGCCTTGATCGGCACCACGTTCGCCGGGATTTTCTACGACAACTGCCAGCGCAATGGCGTGCTGGCGATTCAACTGGATGACGCGCAGTTCAAGCGCGTGGCCGAGGCGATCAGCGTCCCGGCAACCGCGCGGATCAGCGTGAACCTGGCGCAGCAGACCCTCGAGCTGGCAGACGGCACGCGGATCGCGTTCGAGATCGATCAGTTGCGCAAACAGTCGCTGCTGCTGGGGCTGGATGCCATCGGCACCACGCTGCAACGCACCGAGCAGATCCGCGCCTTTGAAGCGCGGCATCTGGCGGACAATCCCTGGCTGGGTTGATGGCAAAAAAAACGGGCGGTTCATTGAACCGCCCGTTTTCATTCCACAGACAAATCGCGGAAGTACTCTTCCAGAAATTCCACGCACACCCGCAATTTCGCCGACTCGCTGAGCCGGGTCGGATAGACCGCCCAGACGTTGGCGCTCTGGGTGTAGCCGTCCAGCACCTGCACCAGCCTGCCCTGCTCAAGCATCGGTTTGACGTCCCACATCGAGCGCAACAGGATTCCGCCGCCGCTCAAGGCCCACTCCAGCACGATCTCGCCACTGTTGGAGGACAACGGGCCATTCACTCGCACCGTTTCTTCCTGTCCGTCCTTGCTCAGGGTCCAGATACCGAACGCGTTGTTGCGCTCCTTGAGCACCAGACAATCGTGGTCTTTCAGGTCTTCAAGAGACTGCGGCGTGCCTCGGCGTTCGAGGTATCCCGGCGTGGCGCACAGCACGCGCCGGTTGCTCACCAGTTTGCGCGCCAGATGCTGGCCCGGCAGGTCATCGCCGACGAGGATTTCCAGGTCGAAGCCCTCGCCCACCAGATCGACCACCCGGTCGAACACGTCCAGCCGGATGTCGAGTTTCGGACACGCCCGCGACAACTGACTGATCGCCGGCGCCACATGATTGCGGCCGAAACCGAAGCTGCTGCAAATGTGCAGCGAGCCCGCCGGCTGGTGCCGGGCCTGGGAAATCTCGCCGAGAAACTGATCGAAATCCCCCAGCAGCTTCTCCGCCCAGATCCGCACCCGCTCGCCATCGTCGGTCAACGCGATGCGCCGGGTGGTGCGGTGCAGCAGCTTGGTCGCCAGCGTGGTTTCCAGCACCGAGATGCGTTTGCTGACATAGGCCGGTGAGAAGCCCAACTCGTCAGCGGCGCTGGCAAAACTGTTCTTGCGGATGACGGTGAGGAAGACCTTGAGGTCTTCGGGCAAGGGAAATTGGTCACGATTCGTGTTCATAGGCCGCATGCTTCCGCTGTTTATCACGCATTTTGCGAAGGATACCATCGAATCACCGCCTCGCCACCCGAGCCCGGTGCACCGTGGTTTCCCGTCAATCCTCGATAAAAACAAACATGAGGACATGCGTCATGAGCGACTCCCTTGAGCAATCCCTGAACGTCGACGGCCCACACGCCGGCGGCTTCATCCAGCGCCTGCGTACCTACGAGATCGGCGTGATTCCGCTGCCGATCTTCCTCGGCATCGCCGTGATCGTGTTTCTGTCGGCCCACCTCGGTTTTCTGCCGAAGAACATGATCGGCGGACTGGCCGTGATCATGACCATGGGCGTGTTCTTCGGCCAGATGGGCTCGCGTCTGCCGATCCTGCGGGAAATCGGTGGCGGCGCCATCCTGTGCCTGATGCTGCCGTCGGTGCTGGTGTTCTACGGCTTCTTCGGCGCGCCGACGATCGACGCGACCAAAATGCTGATGAAGGAGGCCAACTTCCTGTACTTCGTGATCGCCAGCCTGGTAGTCGGCAGCATCCTGGGCATGAGCCGGTTCATTCTGGTCCAGGGCATGATCCGCATGTTCATCCCCTTGCTGGCCGGCACCCTGGCCGCCGTCGCGAGCGGGCTGATCGTCGGCAAGCTTGCCGGCTACAGCGTCTACCACACGTTCTTTTTCATCATCGTGCCGATCATCGGCGGCGGCATCGGCGAAGGAATACTGCCGCTGTCGCTGGCCTACTCGGCGATCCTCGGCGGCACGCCGGACATCTACGTCGCGCAACTGGTCCCGGCGGCCGTTGTCGGCAACATTGCAGCGATCATCTGCGCGGGTTACCTGGCACGGCTGGCGCTGGAACGCCCGGCCATCAACGGTGAAGGGGCGCTGATCCGGGCGAAAGCCGAAAACGATAAATTCAAGGTCAAGGATGAGTCCGCCACCGCCATCGACCTGCGACTCATGGGCGCTGGCGTGCTGGTCATTTGTGCGTTCTTCGTCCTCGGCGGCCTGCTGGAAAAGGTCGTCGGGATTCCGGGTCCGGTGATGATGATCCTCGCGGCGGTGCTGTTCAAATACGTGCGCGTGCTGCCGGAGAAACTGGAAAAAGGCGCGCAGTCTTTCTACAAACTGGTTTCCGCCGCCTTCATCTGGCCGGTGATGATTGGCCTTGGAATGTTGTATGTGCCGCTCGACAGCGTGGTGAAAGTGTTTTCGATCGGCTATGTGCTGGTGTGCCTCAGCGTGGTGGTGTCGATGACCGTCGCCGGTTTTTTCATCGGCAACCTGATGAAGATGTACCCCATCGAATCGGCCATCGTGACTTGCTGCCACAGCGGTCTGGGCGGCACCGGCGACGTCGCGATCCTGTCGGCGTCGAACCGGATGTCACTGATGCCCTTTGCCCAGATCTCTACCCGTATCGGCGGCGCTTCGACGGTGATCCTAACGACGCTGTTGCTGGGGTTCGTTGCCTGAACAAAATCGGCTTGTTGCCGGTGAGCTTCCGGCGGTTCATCAACCCGGCTCCGCAGTTTTCCGCACGGTTGCCGCTAAAAAACTAGAACTCGCGCCAAAGCGCTGCATCCAACGTTTAAGCCAACGGAGGTCAGCGCCATGAACAACGACAGTAAAGCCCCACCTACCGATACGTCCGGCAAACCGGTCGATGTGGTGAAACGCGATCTTGAAGACCCGGACGACGACACGCGCGGCGTGGATGAGGTCATCACGCCCTCGTCGACCCGCACCAAGGAGCAGGACGCTGAGGAGTTGCAACGCAAGGTCGACGAAATCGAACGCAAGGTTGCGGACGGTAATTGATCGGTTCGTCGAGGCAGGTCTTTGCCAGGTTTTCGGGCTACATCGGTCGCGCCGGTTTTCATGACGATCGCTGAAAAGCCCGAAAAACCTGACCGGCGATACCGTCCGGGAAATAAGTAGCTGTTTTGCCTGAAATTTATTGGCTTCAGGGGTTCACAGATCGCAAGAGCGCTGGTAAAGTGCCGCCCACTGTTGCAGAGGTCCTCCCGGGACTGAAACCAATAGCTACAGGGGCGTCGCCAAGCGGTAAGGCAGCAGGTTTTGATCCTGCCATGCGTTGGTTCGAATCCAGCCGCCCCTGCCATTTTTTCCTCGTTTAACCCTCCTCCGCGTCACCTCCGCCTCAACGGCAAATCACTTCTTTGAATTCAACGTAATCGCCGAACGCACCAGCGCTTTCAGAGCCTTGGCATCGATCTTGTCGTCTTCGTGAACATCAATCGCCCGCCGGGTATTGCCTTCCAGACTGGCATTGAACAGTCCTGACGGATCCTCCATCGCCGCGCCTTTGGCAAAAGTCATTTTCACCACGGCCTTGTAGGTTTCCCCGGTGCAGATGATGCCGTTGTGTGACCAGACCGGAACGCCGCGCCACTTCCACTCCTCGACGACCTCCGGGTCAGCCTCATGAATGATCGCGCGGATCTCGGCCAGCTTCTGGCCACGCCAGTCATTCAGTTCCTTGATTCTTGCATCGATCAGCGCAGAGGGATTCTCAGTCGCCGCGCCGCTGCTGTCCTTCTTCATATCCTTGTTCTCCCGAAAACCTTTTCCGCTATCCAGCGTAGCGCCGACTGCGCCAAACGCCGGGCAAAAAAAAGCCCCGCAAGGTGCGGGGCAAAGAATTGGTTGGTTGCGGCCAACCAAAGGAGCATCGTCAAAAGCGTTAACCGTCAGGCGTTACAGGCACTCCTGGGCAGCCCGTTCAAAACTCGACGGCAGGAAACTCGACGCCAGCAAGTGGCGCTCATATAAAAACACCTTGCCGCCGTCCTGTGCCTTGTAGGCTTCCAGGACGTTGTCCGCCGCCACCTTGCTCGGCACCACGATCCGGTAGCTGCGCTGGGTCTGCGAAACCGTCGGGTTCAGCGCGCTGCCCTGCAGTTTCGGCACCACGCATTCGGCGTACTGGGCGGGCGTCTTGTGCGTCTGCAGGGTCAGCGTCGGGTCGTTTGGCGCAGAAGCGCAGGCGGTCAGCAACAAACTGGCAGAAGCCATGGCAGGGATAAAAAAGGCACGCATGGATAAAATCCTGAAAATAAAAAGTTCGGTTCTTCGGCAACGTTCAGTGTCACGGGCACTGCCGTTGCCGTTTTGCTTTAGGTGTTCAGCCTGCACTTACCAAGGCTTTGAGCGAGTCATCGAACTGCTTCAAGGCACTCAGTTGCAGGTCGCGCTGCTGTTCGATCCCGGCAGCGATTTCGGGCGCTGCCTTGTTGTGTACCCACACTGACGGCAGTTGCTTCTCCACCGCGCCTTCGGCCTTGCCGATGTATTGCAGGTTGGCGTCGTAGAAGCGTGCGGCGAACCGCGCTTCGACCTGACTGTTGCGTTGGGTCAGCAGACGGTTGTGAGTGTCGAGCATCACCACCACGTCCGGATGAGCCTGCACCAGCGCATCGAGGCTGTCGTAGACGGTCACCGAGAGAAACTGTTGTTGCAGCGAACTCATCAGCCAGTCGATGGCCAGTTCCGGATCGGAGCTGTCGACGAAGGCGTCACGGATCCGCGCATCGAGCGCATCCTTGGCACCGTTCACCGCCACATCGTGGTAACGCTCGAGGTATTGCAGGTTGTCCAGGGTGTTTTCGCTGTACAGCACACCGACGGTTTGCGAGTGCTGCAGCGCGGCGCTGCTGCCGGCGACGGGCAGAAAATGGCACGATTTGGCGTCGTCTGCGTAAGCCGGGGCTACGGTGGCGGCCACCCCGCCCATCAGCAGGGCGACTACAGCCAGTCGGGTCAAAGTCTTCATCGCGCAATTCCTTCAGCGGCGTGTTCGATGGAGGCGATTTTCCGCCGATCGGCGCCAAAGCAGAACTTGCGTTTCTTGATGGTCACTATTACTTGAACCAATAGTTGCGCGGCGTGCAGACTGCTGCACACTCAATCACAACGAAAACAGATGAGGATTACCCGTGCGAACCTTTGATCTGATCCGCGATGCCGTCCTGCCCGAATTCCGCGACCGGGTGGCCGAATACCTGGTCGAATACGAAACCGTGCTGGGCCAGTCAGCGAACGATTCAGAGTCGGTGCGGGCCGTGGCCAATCAGTTGCGCGGTTATCTGCGCGGCCTCAATACCACCCGAGTGCTGGGCATGGCGGATTGGGAAGAACTCGACCGGCGCGTGCTTAACACCTGGCTAGCGCCCGCTCGATGACACGCTAGACTCTTCAGGCTGCGCCCGCAGCGCCAGACCTGGAGGTGTCCCATGAGCAATAACACCGAACCCACGACATTCACCGGCTGGGCCGCCACCTCGGCCGGCGCGCCGCTGGAGCGCTTCAGTTACGACCCCGGCCCGCTGGGGGATGAGGAAGTCGAAGTCGCCGTGGAATACTGCGGCGTCTGTCACTCCGACCAGTCGCTGATCGACAACGACTGGGGCATCAGCCAATACCCGTTCATTCCCGGCCATGAAGTGGTCGGCCGCATCGTGCGCACAGGCCCGCAGGTGCGTGGCCTGGAAGTCGGTCAGCGCGTGGGGATCGGCTGGTACAAGGGCAGTTGCATGCATTGCTCGTCCTGCATCGGCGGTTCCCATCACCTTTGCGCCACCGCCAGACCGACGATCATCGGCAGCCATGGCGGATTCGCCGATCGGCTGCGCACCCATTGGGCCTGGGCGCTGAAGCTCCCGGACAACCTCGACCCGGCCCTCGCCGGCCCGTTGTTCTGCGCCGGCTCCACGGTCTTCAATCCGCTGGTGGAATTCGACATCAAGCCGACCGACCGGGTCGGCGTGGTGGGCATCGGCGGGCTCGGTCACCTGGCGCTGCGCTTTCTCAATGCCTGGGGTTGCGACGTTACCGCGTTCACCTCTTCCCTGAACAAACAGGACGAAGCCAAACGCCTGGGCGCCCACAAAGTCGTCGCATCCACCGACAGCGAAGCGCTGAAAGCGATTGCCGGCACCCTGGACTTTCTGCTGATCACCGCCAACGCCAACCTCGACTGGACGGCCATGCTCGCCACCCTGCGCGGCAAGGGCCGGCTGCACTTCGTCGGCATCGTGCCCGACGCGATTCCGGTGCACGTGTTCAACCTGATCCCGCAACAGAAATCCCTGTCAGCCTCCCCGGTCGGCTCGCCTGCCACGGCGGCGACCATGCTGGAGTTCTGCGCGCGGCATCAGATCCTGCCGCAGGTCGAGGAATTTCCGATGAGCAAGGTCAATGAAGCGGTTGATCATCTGCGCAGCGGCAAGGCGCGGTACCGGATTGTGTTGAACGCCAGCAAATGAACCCAAAGGCGCGTGAGTCAAAAACTCACGCGCCTTTTTTTGCGCTTGCTGAAGACCCATCAATATTTTTATACCTGCACGCCAAAAACAGAATTTCATTTATAGATACGCAATCCCTAGCCTCTCGCCATCGTCCACTTGCGAGAGGCTCCCATGCCATTTGTCATTTACATCTTCACCCTCAGCGCCTTCGCCCTCGGGCTCGCTGAATTCGTGCCGATCGGCCTGACCGAGGTCATGGCGCAAAGTCTCGGCGTTAACGTCGAGGCCACCGGCGCGACCATCACTGCCTATGCCTTGGGCGCTACCGTTGCCGCACCGATCTTCAGCGCACTGACCGCCAGTTGGTCACGCAAGAACGTAATGCTCGCCACCGCATTGGTGTTCAGCGCCGGCAGTCTGGCGGCGGCGTTTTCCAGCACCCTGACGCTGATGCTGATCGCCCGTTTTATCGCCGGTATGGGCCACGGTTTGTTCCTCGCCGTGGCGTCGAGCACCGCCGCGCGCCTGGCGGGTCCCGGCCGAGCAGGCAGCGCGGTCGCCGTGGTGTTTGGTGGTTTTACGCTGGCCATGGCCATCGGCGTGCCGATCAGCACCTATCTGGGCGGCGTGATGTCGTGGCGTCTGGTGTTGGCCGCCATTGCGCTGTTCGGTGCGATCGGCTTCTTCGGCTTGCTGTTCGGCATGCGCGATCCACTGCCGACCGCCGCCGACAGCGGTTCGGCCCTCGACAGTCTCAAGGCATTGTTCAATCGCAAGCTGCTGGCCGGTGCGCTGGTCACGGTGCTCGGTTACGCCGGCTCGTTTGTGGCCTACACCTACATCGCTCCGGTGCTGACGGATGTCACCGGCACCACCGCCGCCACCGTCGGCGTGTTCATGTTGCTGTACGGCGTGATGGCTGCGATCGGCAACGTGCTCGGCGGCAAACTCACCGACGCCTGGGGCGTCGACCGCGCGAGCGCCACGCTGATTGCCGGCATTGCGCTGGTCACCGCGGGCATGTGGGCGTTTTCCGGATCGTCGGTGTTGATGGGTGTGCTGGTGGCGTTGCTCGGAATGTTCAGCTTCGCGGCCGTACCGGCCTTGCAGGCGAGACTGATCGGGATTGCCGAACAGCATGCGCCTCACGCCCACGGCGTCGCTGCCGGCCTGAACATTGCCGGGTTCAACTCCGGCATTGCCCTCGGTTCGGTGGCCGGTGGCGTGACAATCAGCCAGATAGGCCTGAGCTATGTCGGCCTCACCGGCGCCGTGGTTTCGGCACTGGGCCTGCTGCTGATTCTCGGGCAGATGTCCGCGAGCTCCGCGCCGCGTTATCGTCCGGCTGACAACGCCTGACGAACCTTGCTTCGGGAAACGCTGCAACGGCGTTTTCCCGAGGCGAGCACGCCTGCCGCCCGCCATGGTAAAAACCAGATTCAGCCCCCGGACATCGCCAACCCATGAGCCATCTCACGCACCTGCGAACCTTCCTCGAAGCCTACCGCGCCAGGTCGTTTTCCAAAGCTGCCGAGCATCTGGGCATCACCCAGCCGGCGGCTTCGATGCACGTCCAGGCTGTGGAAGCGCTGGTGGGCAAACCGCTGTTCCATCGACTGCCACGAGGTGTCGAGCCGACCGAAGCCGCCGATGAGCTGGCCCGCTCGGTCGCGCCTTACCTGGACGGTCTGGAAAACAAGATCGCCTCGCTGCGCCCCGGCCTGCTCAAGGGCGGCACGATTCATCTGGTCGGCCCTTCGGATTTCATTCACTCGCAAGTCGCCGCCCGCCTCGCACCGTTGATGGATGAAGGATTCCTGCTGCGTTTTCACACCGGCACGAAAAAGCGCATCTACGAAATGCTCGAATCAAAACAGATCGATTTCGCAATCACCGCTTCCCTGCCCGACGAACAGCCCCATGGGTTCGCCCATCTGCTGACCGAACGCATGCTGCTGGTCTACGCGCCGAGCCTGCTGGATCGCTTGGGCCAACACCCGACTCAGGAGCAACTGACCCAGGTGCCGTTGATTGCCTTCGACGAAGACCTCGCCCTGGTGCGCCCGCTGTGGTCGTCGATGTTCCAGATCGCCCCGCAACTGCAAGCGTCGCTGACCATTCCGGATCTGCGGATCATCAAAGACCTCGCCATCGGTGGCCACGGCTGGACGGTCCTGCCGGATTATCAATGTGCCGATGCGATTGCCGATGGCCGCCTGATTTCCCCGACCGTATCGGCTGAAGCGCCGGTCAACGTGCTGTACCTGGTGTGGCGCAAGAGCGCGTTGCAGAGTCCGAGCCGGGTGTATGTGCGGGACTTTCTGTTGAATGCATTCTCCCCGATGTGACAAACCAGCAAATAACCAGAAAGAATTAATAAATAAACAATCAGTATTTATCGTTATAAAAATCTCGGCGTACTCTCACCTCATCCCGTCATTGAACACAGTGAAGTGCGCCATGAAACCGACTGACAACCTGATCGACTTCGCCGTCTACCGCAAACGCCGTCACGCCCAGCAACAGGCCCGGCTGATGTGGGAAATGTATGCGCGCAATGCCGGTTATCAGGCTTGGCAGTGGGTGCAGGCCGCTCGTTCCGGCGAGACGCGTCAAGCGTGAACGCGCGTGAACCCTCGCGCTTTCTGGCGAGCGCCGATGAACCTGTGGTGGACCTGAACAACCTCGATTCCCTGGAAGAAGACCCGATCTGTGAACGTGTCGCGCAGAACCTGCAACGTCTGCGCGGCAAGCGGCATCTGTCGCTCGATGCCCTCGCCCGCCAGTGTGGCGTGAGCCGGGCGATGCTGGCGCAGATCGAATCCGGGCGCAGCGTGCCGTCGATCAAGGTGCTGTGCAAAATCGCCAAGGGTTTGAAGGTGTCGGTGGCGGCGTTTCTCGAACATCGCGCGTTTGAAGGCGTGGCCGTGTTGTCGGCGAGCCAGAGCAAGCGGCTGGTCAGCGCCAGCGGTGCCTTTGTCAGCCGCGCGCTGTTTCCCTTTGATGTGGCGCGCCAGTCGGAATTCTACGAACTGCGCCTGAGCCCGCTGGGCGAAGATCAATCCGAGGGTCATGGCCCGGGCGTGCAGGAAAACCTGGTGGTGGCTCAGGGCGTGCTGGAGATCAGCGTCAACGACGAGCGCTATCTGCTGTCGACGGGCGACTCGATTCTGTTTTACGCCGACCAGCCCCATCGATACCGCAACCCCGCCGACAGCGAAGCCGTGGCGTACCTGGTGGTGACCTACCCCGAACGCCTGGACTGACTGACAGACAACAAAAAGCCCGACCGGGAATTTCCCGGTCGGGCTTTTTCATGCGTTGCCGCAAATCAGCAGGTGCAGCACATCATCGGCATGCCGTTGCAGCTCATCATCATCGGCATGCTGCAGTCGTTCATCATTTTCATCATCAGGGCGCAGCAGTTCTTCATCATGTCCATGTTCATGCCCGGCATCGGCATGATTTTGCACATCATGCAGTCGGCCATCATGGTGCATTCCATCACGCACTTCATCGATGGCATCGGCATGCCCATCATCGGCATTGGCATCATCATGTTCATCATCGGCATGGCCATGGCCGCCGGAGACATGCACATCATGCTCATGTTGCCGCAATGCATCATCATCGGCATGCCGCAGTCCATCATCATCTGCATCATTTCAGCGCTGTTCTTGAACATGGCCATGTCCATGCCAGCGGCCGGCATCATCTTGCACATCATGCCGTCGTCCATCATGTCGCAGCTCATGGTCGCCATCATCATCGGCATGCCCGTCATCGGCATCATCGGCATGTTGGCGTTCATCGGCATTTGCATCTGCATGGCGTTCATCATGGTGTAGCTCCCTGAGGATTAAGAACTGGATGAGAAGTTGATGGAGCGGATTCTAAGGATTGGGAAATACGCAACAAGCTGTCCATCGAGCAGCAAAAACTGCTGTTCAAACGCTTCAAGTGCCGCGTTCCATGCGACTTGAACCGTTGCAGCAGCAGAGTAGACGCCATGACAGATCCGGCAAATGCGGGAGCAGGTTTTTAAATGTCATGGATATGCGATCCAACACCAAGTAAATAACTTAAAGAAATAATCGTTCTAACCAGCGGGCATTATTTTCACTGTGTTTGCTTATTCCATTAGTTCAGCAACGATCCACTTTTTAATCTTTTATTGCTATTAACCCTCCCCTCTATAATTCGGGACAGTTCTTAACAATAAGGAAGTTCCATGCCGCAACGTTTACTACTGGCAGCACTGTTCCTGGCAGTCACCGGATGTGCCAGCTCTCCTCCGGTTTCCGTGCATACCAAGGATCCCGCCAGTTCGACCCTGCAAGGCGATGCCACACGACCCGCGCAGGCGCAATGGGTGCGCACCGAGTTGTACTTCTCGGTGGGGCCGCTGGAAGGCCAGGAAGGTGTGGTGAGCCCTGCGCGCTGGCGCGAGTTTCTCGATCAGGAAGTGACGACGCGGTTCCCGGACGGGTTCAGTGTGTTGGATGCGTATGGGCAGTGGAAGGACCACGACGCGAAAGTGCCCGAGCGGCTGGCGACCAAGGTGATTGTGATCCTGCACGAAAGCAGCGCGAAACGTGAGAGTGACATCGAGGCGATTCGTTTGGCGTACAAGCGGATTACGGGGGATTTATCGGTGTTGCGGTTGTCGCAGCCCGCCGCGGTGTCCTTCTGATCGCCTGCCCTCACCCTAGCCCTCTCCCGGAGGGAGAGGGAACTGACCGTGGGATGCTTCAGAACTACGCCGACCTGAACCTGCCCTTCTGAATCCATAATCGACTCAGTGTTTCAGGTCGATGGATAGCGTCAGACAACCCGGTCGGCCCCCTCTCCCTCCGGGCGGTCCGACGTTTCGGGAGGGCTGGGGTGAGGGCCTGGCGTCAGTCGCCCTACCACTGCCAAAAGCAGAGCCCCCACCAGCAACACCCCAATCCCCAGAAAAGCGCCGAAACCAACCACCGTCACGCTGGAATACAGCATGTAAACGCACAACCCAAAAAACACCAGCGGCAAAACCGGATAAAGCGGCACCCTCACCGGCCGGGGCACCTCAGGAAAGCGCCTGCGCAGAATGATCAACGCGAGACTGCTCAAACTCAAAAACAACCAGTACACCGACGTCAGATACTCGACCATGGTGCTGAAACCGCTCTGGGTAAAACTGCCAAACACCACCAACACCAACGCCACCGCCCCCTCCGCCAGCAACGCCTTGCGCGGTACACCGTCACGCTCGTCCCATTCGCCAAATCGTCGCAGTTGCGGCACATCGCGGGCGGCGGCGTAGGTGGTGCGGGCGCCGACCAGCAAGGTTGAGTTGATAGTGGCGATGGCCGCGATGCCAACCATCAGCAGGATCAGCAGCACGCCCGGGGCACCGAAGGCGCGGTTCAACAATTCCACCGCCGGCGCGTTGCTCGCCGCCAGGCCTTCGAATCCCAGCCCTTGGACGAACGCCCAGTTCAGCGCCAGATAGATCGCCATCAACACCGTCAGCGCACCGAGCATGGCGATGAAGATGCCACGTCGACCGTCGCGCACTTCCGCCGATAACGTCGCCGCATCGCTCCAGCCGCCGAAGGCCAGAAACACGAAGATCATCGCCGCAGAAAACCCTGCCGCGCCAGTGTGCTCAGGCACCACCGGATCGCTGGGCAGCGTTGGTTCGATCCCTTGCCACGCCAGCCAGACCCCGGCGCTGGCAATGCTCAGGAACCCGAGAGCAAGCAGCCCGACCAGCACCGTCTGAGTCATGAAACCAATGTGCTTGTCCGTCAGATTCAACAGCACCAACGCAGCGATGATCGCACCGGCAAACAGCCCCGACCCGTAATGCCCCAACGGCACGACTGCGTTGAAGTAGTCGGCAAACATGAACGCCGACAACGCGATCCACCCGGTGTGCATCACCGAGAATCGCGACCAGGCAAACAGGAACCCCATGCGCTCGCCATAAGCGGTGCGCAGGAAATGATAGTCACCGCCCGGATGCGGGAACGCGGTGGCCATCTCGGCAAAGCACAAGGCCCCGGCCATGGACGCCAGTCCGCCGAGCACCCAGACCCAATAGAAATGTTCCGGCCCGACGTTCAAGGCAACGGTCGGCGCGGTTTTGAGAATGTCGGTGGTGATGACCATGCCCAGCGTGATCAGCAATGCCTGGAACACCGGCAGGTGCCGCTTGGGGCCATTGGTTTGAGTCATGAAGGTTCCCGCTGATGATCCGCCATCCATGGCGGAAAAGACTCAGAAGCCGTAGGTGGCGGTGGCGTAGTAATAAGCGCCGTTGGTGCCGATCGGCGACAGCACGTCGTACGGCAGGTTGCCGCCGTAGTTGATGGCCGAGCCGGAGCGTTCCGGGTAGTTGTCGGTCAGGTTGTTGCCACCCAGGGCGATGCTGAATTTCGGGGTGAATTTGTAGGTCACCTCGGCGTCCAGTTGCCACACCGCGCCGTAGGTTTGCTCAGGCTGCGAGTCGCCGAAATCGAACACGCGGGTGGTCTCGCCCTGACGGGTCAGACGCCCGAGCAGGCCCCAGTGTTCGCTGGTCCAGTTGGCGGAAAACACGAAACGATCCTTGGGCGCGGCGTCGGTCAGGGTGTTGCGTTCCTCGACGCCGACCAGCGCGTCATTGCCTATCCCTAAGGCGGTCAGCTGCGACGGCGTGCCCTTGGTGCTGGTGACCTTGGTGTGGTTGTAGGTGTACGCGGTGGTCAGCCCCAGTTGCCCGTCGTAGAACGGCTGATGGTAGTTGAGCACCAGTTCGGCGCCGTCGGTGCTGGTGTCGGCGGCGTTGGTGAAGAAGTTGACATCGTGCACGTCCGCCACGCCGAAGTTGTCGTTGATGTAGCTTTCCAGCGCGTCGCTGCCGATTCGCTGCGACAGGGTGATGCGGTCTTTGACGTCGATGCGGAACACGTCGAGCGACGCATCGAAGCGTTCGTTCAACTGGAACGTCAGGCCGAGGCTGAAGTTCTTCGAGGTTTCCGGATCGAGTTTTTCTGCGCCCAGGGCACGGGCAATCGGATCGTTGACCGACAGCACGCGGATATCGGTGAGCGTGCCGCCGTCGCCGAAGTTGCTGGTGGTGTTCTGGAAACCGCTCTGGGCCAGCGACGGCGCGCGGAAGTTGTTCGACACCGCACCGCGCAACGCCCATTGATCGGTCAGCTTGTAGCGACCGCTGAGCTTGCCGGTGAGTTTGCTGCCGGCGTCGTCGTAATGTTCCCAGCGCGTGGCGGCATCGACTAAGAAACGGTCGGTGAGATCACCGGACAATTCGGCGTAGGTGCCGAACACGTTGCGATCCAGGTCCGACTCTTCACTCGGGCGCAGACCGTTGGCGCCATCGGCCCCGGAACCGATGTAAGAGGCTTCGTCTCCGGCAAACGTCAGGTAGTTTTCGTAGCGATATTCACCGCCCACCGCCAGCACGAACGAGCGCCCACCGAGGCGCAATTCGCGGCTGAAATCCAGGTTGGTGGTGGTCTGGCGCAACTCATAGTCGCCAGTGTCGAAGCGGGTCGGCGAGTCCGCGCCGAGGCTGACGTTGAGGGTGCGACGGGTCGCCGATTCGAAGCGGTTGCGACCGTGGGTGACGCTGCTGTCGAAATCCCAGTCGTCGCCGATCAGGCCTTTGTAACCGGCGGTGGCGGAGATGTCGGTGTTGTCGCCCAGCGATTGCGGCAAGTAGCCGTTAGGGTAGAACTGCGGCTGCTCGGACGGGTAGCGATAGAACTCGGCGCCCGTGGTGTGGCGTTCGTTGTAGGTGCCGAAGCTGTAGGCCTTGCCGCCGGCCAGCGGCAATTCGCCGTTGAACCAGGCGTTGACGTCCCGCGCCACACCGTCGCCCATCACATAGTTGCGCTGGCCCGGGGTGTCGGCGAAACCGTCGTAGCCGGCGCGGTTGGTCGGGTTGCGATCCTTGTACTCGGTGCCGCCGCGAATGAACCCGCCCTCCTCGCCCAGCCGCGTACCGATCTTGGCGGTGGTCACGCTGTTCTGGCCGTCGGTGGTGGTTTTGCCGATGGCGTCCTGGTGGGTGTGGTAGGCGCCGTAGCTGGTGGACACTTCGCCGCCTTCAGGGGCGTCGTCGAGGATGATGTTGATCACCCCGGCAATCGCGTCCGAGCCGTACTGCGCGCCCGCGCCGTCACGCAGCACTTCGATGCGTTTGATCGCGCTGATCGGGATCGAGTTGAAGTCCACCGGCGCCGTGCCGCGACCGATTTTCGACGAGTCGTTGACCACCGCCGAGGTGTGCCGGCGCTTGCCGTTGACCAGCACCAGCACCTGATCCGGGCTCATGCCGCGAAGCTGCGCGGCGCGCACGTGGTCGGCGCCACCGGAGTTGGACTGGCGCGGAAAACTGAACGACGGCAACAGCGTCTGCAACGCCTGGCCCAGCTCGCCGCCACTGGCGCCGGCGGTCTTCAGGTCCTCGGCGGTCAGCACATCCACCGGCACCGGCGAATCCAGCACCGTGCGAGCGGTGCCGCGAGTGCCGGTGACCAGCACGGTACCCAGCCGTGTGTCATCGTCGACGCGCGCGGAAGTCTCTTCGGCTTGCGCAGGAAGTTGCCAGATTGCACTGACAACAGCGATGGCGAGTAATGAACGCGAACGGTAAATCATGCGACAGCTCCTTGAATCGCAGTTAATAACCGGCCGCTGCCGAATCATGAAGTGTCGGCAATCAGTGCACGGCAATTTCTGCTGTAGTTTTGATATTCAGAAAGGCAGCCAAGTGTGCTGAGCAACTATCGGCTGTTAGAGCGCAAGAACCCCAAAGTTAGTAGAACCCCCTGTTTACCGATCCTAGACGAGCGGTCGCACGCCGCAAAAGAACCAATAACGCTTAGGTTATGCCCGACGAACGGAGTGTTGCCTGAGCAACACTTGTGTTTGCGAAACAACATGAACACCCAACTAACCAACAACTAATCACGCACAAAAACGCAATCCACGTTGTTGTAGAGAGCGTTATTAATCAGTGTTTTTTCGGTGCGAAGTTAGATGCCGTCAGTCGAAGTCCTTTTCCCGCCAGGCATCTTCGGCAATGTCCAGCGCATCGCCGCTGAAGCGCTGCTCAATGAACGGATCGGCGTGCAAATGAAAGCCGTTGCGCTCCCAGAAGCCCGGTTGTTCCTGATCGGTGAATTCGAGCCCGCGCAGCCATTTCGCGCTCTTCCAGAAGTACCGCCCCGCCACCACCAGCCGCAGCGGCCAGCCATGCTGCGCGGTCAGCGGCTGACCGTCGTAATGGGTGGCCAGCAGGCTGTCCGGGTGCAGCAAGTCATCGAGATGCAGGTTGGTCTGGTAATCGTGATCGGCGTGGGCCATGACGAAGGACGACGTCGGCCGGATGTCCAGGGCCTGCAACAGATCTTGCAGGTGCACGCCGCTCCAGCGGGTGTCGAATTTCGACCAGCGTGTCACGCAATGAATGTCGCATTGCAACGAGCGTTGCGGCAGCGCTTGCAGATCGGCGTAGGTCAGCTCGACCGGCTTGGCCAAGGTGCCGAACAGGCGCAGCGACCACGTCGCCAGGTCATACGCCGGCACCTCGCCCTCGTGCAGGATCGGGAAGCGCTCCGTCAGCACCTGCCCCGGTGGCAGCCGTTCGCCCAGCGCCACATCGGCTTTCGGCGAACGGCTCTTGCGCAGGCGCGCAGCCTTGTCGTGCATGTCGGTTCCTCAGTTCGCCACGGGAATCCACGGTGCCCGCGCGACATTGGCGGTGTCACCGAAGGCCGGCAGTTTCTGCCCCAGATCCCGTACGTTTTTCACGTCCAGATCCAGCAGTTGCTGACGGGTAATGAGAGTCGGCGGCACCAGCACCTTGTGCCCCGGATTTTCCCCGGCAATCAGCATCGCCAGACTGCGCACGCTGATCGCCCCGGCCACTTGCGGATTGACCGCAGCGGTGGCGGCCCAGGCGCTGTCCGGTTCTTTCATGATCTGGATGTCGGCAGTGGAAATGTCGGCGCTGTAGATCTTCACCTTGCGGCTCAGACCGGCCTCGTCCACCGCGATCTTCGCGCCTTTTGCGAACTCGTCGAACGGCGCAAAAATCACGCTGATCCCCGGATTGGCCCGCAACACGGCGCTGGCCTGATCCGCCACCGAGTTGGCAATCGGCGGATTGAGCGTGCCGAAGCGCGCCTTCTCGACGATCCCCGGATTGCTCGCCTTGACCTGGCTCCAGATCTCGTCGCGGCGCTCCATCGGCGTGAAGCCGCTGATGTAGACATACCCGGCGTCGAAGCGGGTGCCGTTGTCCTTGACCGCTTGATCGAGTGCCAGACGCGCCAGTGCGTGGTGATCCTGCTCGACCTGGGTTACTTGCGGCGTGTTCAGATCGACGTCGAACGCGACGACCTTGATGCCTTTGGCGAGCGCCCGGTCAATCGGGCCTTTGAGGGTTTCCGCGAGCCCCAGTTGCACGATGATGCCGTCGACGCCGAGGTCGGCGGCCTGATCGATCATCTCGCCCTGGCTCGCCGCCTGTTGCCGCGCGTCGAACACCCGCAGGTTGGCGCCCAGCGCTTCGGTCTGTTTCTCCACGCCGCGCAGATAGGCTTCAGGGAAATCCCCGGAAAACAGATAGCCGACCAGCGCAATCTGTACCTGACCTTTATCGAACGGCGCCGGTGCGCCGGGCAGGGCCTTGGCCTGCGCATTGAGGGCCAGCGCCGAGAGCAGCGCCCCGGCGAGGCAATGACGTGCGAACTGCTTGATTGAACCGTGCATGGATCTTTCCTTGAAGCATCAATGAAACGGCTCAGCGCGCCCGATGCGCGAGGCCGAAGGTGAACATCAGGGCCAGCACCAGCACCAGTCCCTTGACGAAATCCTGCGCGTAATACGGCGCGTTGAGCATGGTCAGGCCATTGAGCAACGAAGCCACCAGCAATGCGCCGACCAGCGTGCCGAACGCGTTGGGCTTCTTCGCCCCGAGCACGGCAAAACCGATCAGCGCAGCGCCCAGTGCATCCAGCACCAGGCCATTGCCGGAGCTGACATCACCGCGCCCCAATCGCGCCGCCAGTAACAAACCGCCGAGCGAGGCCAGCAGCGCCGAGAGCACGTAAGCCAGCAACTTGAAGCGCTGTACCGGCGCACCGGCCAGACGCGCCGCCTGCTCGTTGCCGCCAATCGCATAGAACAACCGGCCGATGCGCGTGCGTTCGAGAAACAGCCACACCGCCACCGCGACCACCGCCGTGATCAACACCGGAACCGGCACGATGTCCCACAGTCGTACTCGACCCAATGCCAGAAACACTGCGCTGAACGAACCCTCGGCTTCATCGCCGTTGGGTAAAGTCATGCCCACCGCAATCGAGCGTCCGCCCGTGGGAATCAGTTGCACGCCGATCACCAGGAACATGCTGCCGAGCGTCGCGAGAATGTCCGGCACACGCATCTTCACGATCAGCCAGCCGTTGAGCAGCCCGACCAGCGCGCCACCGGCCAGGCTGATCAGCACTGCCGGCACCGCGCCCCAGCCGAGCACCACCATCACGTAACTGGCGATCATCAGGCTCATGGCGGCCACCGCGCCGATCGACAGATCCAGCCCGCCCACGGCCATGGTCAGCGTCACGCCCAAAGCCAGCAGCGCGACAATCGACACCGATTGCAGAATGCTGAACAGGTTGCCAACGCGCAGGAACGCCGGTTCCGCCACACTGAAAAACACCACGATCAACGCCAGCACCCACAGCAGGCCATATCGGATCAGCGCTTGCACGAAGCGCTCGGTCGGCGCCGGGGCGGATGACAACAGGGAACTCGAATCAGGCACTCGCTCTACTCCTTGGCGCGGCGTGAACAATAGAATTTTGCGGATCGCTGCCGGCCAGCGCGGCGACCAGGGTGGCGCGATCCAGCCCGGCACGCGGGTACTCGGCCACCACCGCGTGATCGCGCACCAGAAGGATCCGGTCGGCGATCTCCAGCGCTTCATCGACGTCCGAGCAGATCACCAGCGTGGCGCGGCCAGCGGCGCTGTCGCGCAACAACTGGCCGATCTCGCGCCGGGCACGCACATCAACGCCCTGAAATGGCTCGTCGAGGATCAGCACCCGGCCCTCGCCAAGCAGCCAGCGACCGAGCACGACTTTCTGCTGATTGCCGCCGGACAACGCACTCATCGGCACATCGATGCCGGTGGTCTTGATTCCCAGCGCGGCGACTTGCGCCTCCACCGCTGCTGCTTCGGCACGGTTGCGGATGAAACCGCCACGGGTAAAGCGTTCGAGGAAGGGTAAGGTCAGGGTTCGGCGCAAAGAAAAATCCGGCACCAGTGATTGGCTCGCGCGATCTTCGGCGGCGAAGAACACGCCGCTCTGGATCGCCTGGCGGGGCGAGCCCGGTTGCCACTCGATGCCGTCCAGTTGCAGAGAGCCGGACACCGGTTTGCGCAGCCCGAACAGCACTTCGGCGATCTCGCTTTTGCCGGCGCCAAGCAATCCGGTCAGCACCACCACTTCGTTTTCGTGCAAGGACAAATCAAAGGCGCGGGTGCGCGGCAGGACTTTTATGTCGCGCAGTTTCAGCACTTCACGCCCCGCCGCTCGCGGTGTGTAGACGTGAGCTTCCAGCGCCTGACCAAGCATCGCTTCCAGTGCCTCGGGCAATTGCCGGGCACTGAACTCACCCGCCAGTTGCCCGTCACGCAACACCACGGCGCGGTCGGCCACCCGTTGCAGATCGGACAAACGATGAGAGATGTACAGAATCGCCACACCACGACTGCGCAAGGTGTCGATCAGCCCGAACAGGCGCTGCGCCTCGGCATCCGACAGGGCCGCTGTCGGCTCGTCGAGAATCAGCAGTCGCGGTTGCAGGGCGAAGGCACGGGCCAGCACCACCAGTTGCCGTTCGGCTTGGCCCAAATGCTCGATCGGTTGCTCCAGCGGCAGCACCAGACCGAGGCCGGCGGCGATGCTCGCGGCGCGTTCCAGCAGGCGTTTGCGATTGAGCCAGAAGTCGGCGTCGGGGCGGCACAGTTCATCGAGCAGCAGGTTTTCCGCCACGCTCAATCCGGGCGCGATGCCTTCATTGATCTGTTGATGAACCGCGACGATGCCGAAGCGGCGCGCCGACAGCGGCGAACTGAAATGCCGGGGCTGGCCATCAATCCGGATCTCGCCGCCGTCGTGGGTCTGGCTGCCGGCGAGGATCTTCACCAGCGTCGATTTGCCCGCACCGTTGGCGCCGAGCAGTGCCACCACTTCAGCGGGAAAAATATCCAGGCTGACCCGGTCCAGCGCCCGGTTCGAGCCAAAGGTCTTGCTCAGTTCACGTACACGAATCAGTGGTTCGGAGACCACGGCGACAGGCGCACCCATAAAATTCCTTAACGTCGATGAGCCAGCGAACGCACCAGTCGATCGCCCAGGCTTTGCACGCCCTGAACGAGGATGACCAACACCACGACGGTGGCGACCATCACTTCATTGTTGAACCGTTGATAGCCGTAGCGGATCGCCAGATCGCCCAATCCGCCGCCACCGATGACCCCGGCCATGGAAGAAAAGCCGATCAGCATCACCAGCGTCAGGGTGATGCCCGCCAGCAAGGCCGGCAGCGCTTCGGGCAACAACACTTTGAAAATCACATGGCGGATGTCACCGCCCATGGCGAGGATCGCTTCGATCCGGCCCTTTTCGACTTCGTCCAAAGCGTTCTCGACGATCCGCGCAAAAAACGGGAAGGCGCCGATGGTGATCGGCACCACGGCGGCGGTGCTGCCCAGCGTGGTGCCGACCACCAGCCGGGTCAGCGGGATCAGGGCAATCAGCATCACCACGAACGGCAGCGAACGGCCGAGGTTGATCACCGCGCCCAAGGCCTGATTGAGCCTCGGCAACGGGTACAGACCCTGACGGCGGCTGATGAACAGCAACACCCCCAGCGGCAAACCGATCAGTAACGTGAACAGCCCGGCGAGCAGCACCATGTACAGGGTTTCGCCAGTGGCGTTGAGCACCAGTTGCAGGATTTCATTCCAGTCGATCACGCGGTTCATGAGTGGGCCGCCCGTACGCCGTATTGCCGCAGAAAACTCAAACCGGGCGCGTCATGCCCCAGCGGCAAGCCGCAACTGGGGCGCAGTGAAGCACCGAGGGCGGACTGCGGATCGGCGAGCAATCGGGCCACCGGCCCCGCCTCCACCAGTTTTCCATTGGCCATGGACGCGGCGTGATCGCAGATCGACTTGACCACGTCCAGCTCGTGGGTGATCAGCACGATGGTCAAACCGAGCTGGCGGTTGATGTCGCGCAACAGCTCCAGAATCGACGCGGTGGTTTCCGGGTCGAGGGCGCTGGTGGCTTCGTCCGAAAGCAGATACGCCGGGCGCGCCGCCAGGGCCCGAGCGATGCCCACCCGCTGCTTTTGCCCACCGGACAGTTGCGAAGGAAAGGCTTCGGCCTTGTCGCCCAGGCCCACCAGATCCAGCAGCTCGCGAACCCGTTCATGACGCTGTGGCTTGGTAACCTTGGCGATTTCCAGCGGCACCGCGACGTTGTCGAACACGTTGCGCGAATGCAGCAGGTTGAAGCCCTGAAAGATCATGCCGATGCGCTGACGCTGGCGGCGCAACTCACGGTCGGACAGCGCCGTGAGGTCTTCGCCGTCCAGCAGAATTCGTCCGGCATCCGGGCGTTCGAGCAGATTGAGGCAACGCAGCAACGTTGATTTACCCGCGCCGCTGCGCCCGAGAATCCCGTAGATCGCGCCATCGGGAATGCTCAGCGACACCTGATCCAGCGCCGGGGTCGACGCTGACGGATAGGTCTTGCTCAACTGCTCGACGACGATCATGGCTTGGCATCCGCCACCGGGATCACCGAGCCCTTGAAGTTCTCGGCGATATATTTGGCGACTTGCGGCGAGGTCAGGTCCTTAGCCAATTGCTGGATGCGCGGATCGTTTTCCAGTTTCGGCGTGGTCACCAGAATGTTGGCGTAGGGGTTGTGCTCGGCCTTCTCCAGCCCCAGCGCATCCTTGGCCGGCACCAGCCCGGCTTCCAGCGCGTAGTTGCCGTTGATTACCGCCAGGTCCACGTCATCCAGCGCACGGGGCAGTTGCGGCGATTCGATTTCGAGGATCTTCAGGTGTTTAGGGTTTTCGGCGATGTCCTTGGGCGTCGCCTGATCGGCCGCCGGGTCATTGAAGCCGGCTTTGAGCTTGATCAGGCCGTTGTCCTGCAACAGGTACAGCGCACGGCTCAGGTTGGTGACGTTGTTCGGCACGGCGACCGTGCCTTTGTCCGGCACCTGGGCGAAGGTTTTGTGGCGATGGGAATAAATCCCCAGCGGTTCGATGTGCACCGTGGCCGCCACTGCGAGTTTTTCGCCGAGGGCTTTTTCCTGGGATTGCAGGTACGGCAGATGCTGAAAGTAGTTGGCGTCCACATCGCCGTGCACCAGCAGCTCGTTGGAGTTCACGCCCTGCGGGATTTCGATCACCTTGAGGTTGAGCTGCGGATCGAGCTTCTGGATGTACGCCAGAATCTGCGCATGGGGCACCGGGTCGGCGGCAACGCGCAATGGTTCCAGCGCTCGAGCACTGAACGAAGTCACCAGCGCGCCGAGGACGGCCAGGGTCAAACCTGCTTTTTTCAACATGAGAAGAGTCCTTAAGCGAGTGATGGATCAGGCGTTGGCGGTCCTGCGAAGCGGTGTCTGGGTATTCGACGCATCGGCGTAAAAGCGCTGCGCGACATCGGGATGGGAGCGCAGTCGGCCCTTCAGGTAATTCCAGCCGACATCACGAAACAGCGGGTTGAGCGGATCACTCGCCGGGCCACGCGCCTCACGCAGCAACGCCGTCGGCAAGGGATAAAGCGGCACCACTGCATCCAGTTGCGCGCCGAGGAAAAACGCGATGGACAAGCGCTCGCTGCCCACCGGTGGCGACACCACCCGATGCACCGTGGCACGCAGATAACCGTTGGTGGCCAGCTCCAGCAACTCGCCGATGTTTACCACCAAGGTATTGTCCCGAGGCAGCGCATCGATCCAGCGCCCCTCTTCGATCTCCACTTGCAGACCGGCCTGCCGGTCTTGCAGCAGGAAGCTGAGAAAACCCGAATCCTTGTGCGCGCCGACGCCCTGATTGCTCGCCGTCGAGGCTTGCCCCGGATAGCGCATCAGCTTGATGTGTTCGTTGGGTTTGTCGCCGTACAACCGGTCAAAAGCGTCTTCCGGCAACGACAATGCCTGGGCGAATGCGCGCAGCAGGCGCAGCGACATTTGGGTCATCGCCTGTTGCCAGTCGAGCAGCAGCGGCTTGAGTTGCGGCAACGCTTCGGGCCATTGATTCGGCCCTTGCAGCCGCGCCCACAACGGACTGTCGGCGTTCAACGGCAAGACGTCGCGCTCGGCGCCCAGATCGAACTGTTCTCGTTGATCGGGCTGGCCTCGAGTGATCTCGGACGCGGCGCGGTTATAACCGCGAAAGTGCGGCGAATTGATCATGCCGACGGCGGTTTTCTCGCTGTCGGGCAAGGCGAAGAACTGGCGGGCGTGGTCCTGCACTTGTTCGAGCAGGTTGGCGTCGATGCCATGGCCGGTCAGGTAGAAAAAACCCACATCGCGGGCGGCATGGCGCAAGTCATCGAGAAAGGCCTGGCGTTGCGACGGCGTACCGTCGAGCAGGGACAGGTCAAGGATGGGTAATGCGGTGATGTCTGAGGTGTGCGGCATGATTCACTCCCGTGTGAATCAAACCTGAAGAGTCCGTGATCGATTCAGCGTGTGCCGTCATGGCAATCGGGAGGTCTATCGGTTTGATGCTTTTGATTCGTCTATGAAACAAAACTAAACGATATTAAAAACACCGAACAAATATCTTTTTTGCATTAGCTTAGGTCTGTATTACTACAGGACTCAGCTGACCACCGCGCCCTTCGGGCCGCTGGCAATAAGCGCCGCCCCACACGCAGTTTTCATGCCGTCGAGCGCGATGGGTACCCCATCGACGGTGTAGGTGCTGCTGCCCTCGGCAATCGGGAAAATCCCCTTGCACAATGGGCAACTGACCTTGTGACCGAGCCCGGCAATCGGCTTGCCGTTAAGGTCAGTCCGGGAGAAGGCTTCGAGGACCTTGCCACCGTGGGTGGTGGAGTCGCCGAGGCGGATTGCGTCTTTCATGTTGTCACTCCTTTGACCTGACTTCTGGCATGCCAAATGGGGCCGTGGAACCCATCAAACGTGAAAACGGCGGGCCTTGAGTCGTATCAGGGGAAGTAGCTTTCGATCTCCGGATACTCATCCAGGAACTCATCACTTCGAATAAAGGCGTCAAGATCCGGGGACTTCTTCGCAGCCGCGACAATCGCCTTGATCTTCTCTGCGTTGTCCGAGTTCACGACACGACCGATCAGAACAAGAGGCCATTCCTTGCCACTTGCCTGTCTTTGCAACGTTGAGAAGTTCACCGCAAGCCTTTCAGCAAAAACGCCCGCTTCAGCATGATCAAGAACACCCACCACGCGCTCTTGCACACCGTAGTCGTCTTCATCGCAAAAGGTCGACAGTAGTACATCAATGGTTTTTGCATCGAGTTCGTCGCGGACACTGCTCACGAGCGCCGAGAACTCACGAGCATCTTCCTGGTTCTCGTAGCGATCCAATGAAACCAGTTTATCTCGCCACACTTTGAACGCTTGATCATTCATGGTTTCTCTCACTTATCCAGAAATTTACGGCACTTGGCATACGCCAGCATTTCTTGCATTGCTTCATTGTACTTTCTGGGTTGTCCGACCTGAGTGGCTACACGGCGCACATCTCTGATCTCCATCGCCATTGCACCTCTCATGTCTCCCACTTCGATTTTTGACTGAACCTGAGCTCGATAGGCTTTTCCGGGATTACCCTGGTGGCCGTGACTCATTGTTTGGCTATGGTCATAGGGCTCCATTTCCTTTGAAAAATCTGCAGCCCAATCTTCACGATCCCAGTGATCGAATTCGACCTTTGACTCCTTCACCGATTTGATCCGCGCCAAACCCACGTCTATCCACTTCAGCGAATGTATGAGCTGGCAGCCGCCATCATCGGTCAGGATGCAGGACAAAAGGCTCGTGCCATCCTCGTTCACGACGTCTGAACTACAGTGCGGAAACAAGTCGCCGAACGCTTCTTCCCAGGAGAATCGCAATTTCATTTATTGGTTCCATGCACCAGAGGAAACTGATCCATAGGGTTCGACACTCACACACCAGCGTCAGAGCAAACTCCACGACACCCCGACATACATCGCCATGCCCTCACCCGGTGTGGAGCGTGCCGCGTCCAGGCCTTTATCGTCATAGCCCGGCGTAACGGTAGCGGCGTAGTGTTTGTCGGTCAGGTTGCGCATGTCCAGCCAGGTCTGCCAGTCGCCTTTCGGTGCGTTGTAGCCCAACGTGGCGCCGAAGGTGGCGTAAGGATCGGCGTAATAGCTGTTGGCGTAATCCACTGCGGTTTTCGAGACCAGTTGCGTGTTGACTGCCGCGAAGAAACCTTGTGGAAAGTCGTAGCGCAGCTCGCCCTGGTAGTAATGCATCGGCAGGCCCGGCAGGCGGTTGTCGCCGAAGCGGTCGTCGTCGCGATAGTGGAAATCGCTGAAGGTGTAGGCCTGACGCAGGCTCAACTTGCCGCCATCGTTTGCTGACCACAGGTTGCTGTTCAGGCTGGCTTCGACACCTTGGTGCACGGTCGGGCTGGCGTTGAGTTCGTAAGGCGTGGTCGCGTTGGCGTCCGGCAATACCGAGAGCAATTCGTGGCGCACCTGAGCGTAGTACCAGGCCAGGCTCCATTCACCGAGCGCACTGTCGCCGCGGCCGCCGAGTTCCAGGGTGGTCGCGGTCTGGTTTTGCAGCTTGACCGGATCGCGCTGGGTGCCGGTGGCGGCGCCGCTGCCGGCCGGGAAGCGTACGTTGGAGCTGTAGATCAGCGACCACGGATGCGGCGCTTCGACCGAACGGCTCAGGTTGCCGAACAGTTGCAGGTCCGGCGTCACCTGATAGCGCAGGCCCAGACGTGGCGCGTAATCCCAGTCGCCGAGGCTGGTCTTGCCGCCACCTTTCGGGTAGGTCACGGCGCTTTCGCGACGGGTGTAGATCGCGGCGAGGCCGGTGGTCAGCCACAGGTCATCGGCGATTTCCAGGTCGTTGCCCACGTGCAGGACAGAATCCGAACCCTGATAAGTGAAGTTGCGCATGTGAGTGCCCGGCGCATAACCGGCGGTATTGCCAGTGGGAATCCGTACCCGTTCGCTGGCACCGTCGTTGGGCAGGTGTTTGGTCACTCGCAGGCCCACGGTGCTGTTGCTCTCCATTCCCCAGAGCGTGTCGCGGCGCTTGTAGTCGAACGTGCCGCTGACATCGGTGTAGGCGACCTTCAGGCGATTGGGGCCTTCGCGCAGGTCCATCGGGTAATCGTGATAGACCAGACCGGTCTGGATGCTCGAATCGTCATCGATGTAGTACGTGGTCTTGTTGCCGATGAAGGTGCTGCCGGGCTGATCGCGGCTGTCGTTGCGCGTCACGTAGGCCGGGTTGGCCGCGCGCGGATCGTGCTCGATGGAATGTTTGGTCACCCGGCCGGCGAGGTCGTTGTCGGTCTCGCGGTGACGGATGTAGAAGCGGGTTTCCAGATTCGGATTGAAGCGATAACCGAAGTTGGCGATCACGCCCTGGCTCTTGCTGGCGGTGTGATCCTGATAACCGTCGGAATGCGCGTCGGTCATCGACAGGTAGTAATCGAAGTCGCCCAGCACCTGACCGGAGCTGACTTGCCGCTGGGCATAACCGTGGCTGCCCATGACATAGCGCACATTCAGCAGTGGCTCGTTATAGCCGGTGTGGCTGACGTAATCGACGGCGCCGCCGAGGGCCAGCGCACCGCGATCAAAACCGTTGGCACCGCGCAGCACCTCCACATGGTCGAGCCACAGCGGCTCCAGCAATTCGTAAGGCGTGCCGCCGGGGCCGGTCAGCGGCAGGCCGTCGAGCATCGTGTACAGCCCTGATGCGTGGGCGCCGGGAGCGCGGTTGATGCCCGAGCCACGGATCGAGATTTTCGTCCCTTCGTTACCCGCCGACTGGGCATAGACACCGGGCTGATACGCCAGCACGTCCTGATTGCTGGCGACCCTGCCCTGCAAAGGCTGGCGCATATCCACCACGTTGCTGCCACCCGGCACCTCGGCCAGACGAGCCTTCGCCTCTTCCACCGACGCATCTTCACCGCTCTGATCCTCGGCCCCGATCAGCACTTGCCCCAGTTCCAGCCCCTGGGATTGCGCCTTGAGCGGACAGACAAGGGCCAGTCCCAGCAAGGCAGCGGGCAGGGTTTTGAGCGAAGGCATCGGGTGAACTCCAGACAGGCGGGAACGGACAGTGACAACTGCGACGTATGAAAGAACGAAGGAAACACATGGCGATTTTGTTTTTTGTCAGGTAAACAGGCGGCTGAAATTCGGGACATTGATTTGAACAAGGGAGATGCAGGGATGGCCGAAAAGGTTCTGAAGTCAAAGATGGTCAACTTTCTGGTGACCGATGCTGAACTGAACTACGAAGATGTAGGCGAGTTCTACGAGGTCGTGGGAAGCGGCAATGTCGGCGTACTGGCCGGGGTGCTCGAGGGATTCAGAAATCACTATGGCGGATTGTGGGTGGGCGGCAGAGTCACCGTCACCGAAAACGCCGTTTTCTTGAATGCCAATGCCATGAACCGCATGGTTCAGGACGGGACACTGGATGTCGAGATACCAATGCCGGCGATCCGCAAGGTCACCGTCGAAGGCGGTTTCGTGACGAAGATCGTCCGGCTCGATACCGATGCGTACAGTGTCAAATTCCGTTGCTATGGTGCCAAGGACATTGCCTCACTGATAGCCAAACAGGCCCTTTCGCAATCATTGAGACGTTCGCGGTAGTTTTGTCGCAAGACAACAGCGCCACCGGTCGTTGGGGTGGCGCCTGGATCACCCCGTCAATTCTTGCACTTGGCCAGCACCACCTGGCAGGTGTCCGGCGTTCCTCCGGAGCGCCCGGCGTAACGCATGCAGTTGGCCATGGATTTTTGCCGGGCCATGTTCAGGCTGGAACCCCAGGCCAGACCGCCCTCCCCAACCGTCGGCAAGGCCTTGGCGTAACAGCTGTCGCCAACGCCTGATGGCGGGTAATGCGTTCTGTTTGAGCATCCCGAAGCCAGCATCACGCTGAAGGCGATCAAGAGCCACGACGAGCAGTGAAGCGCGACTGGTCTGCTCATCCCGTTTCACCCCTCGAAAGACAACCGTGATCCATGGAGTCTAGTCGCTACCGCCGGACATTCACTGGGTGGTCGCCTGCCGGTACTGACGCGGGGTGAACCCGGTCGACGCCTTGAACTGGCGAGTGAAAGCGCTGTGATCGGTGTAGCCGCATTGCAGCGCCACCTCGGTGATCGGCAGCTCGGTGTGAAGCAAGCGATGGGCATGTTCCAGCCGCACTTTCTGGATCATCTGCCTCGGCGTCAGGTGGAAGACCCGTTTGCAGTAGCGCTCCAGTTGCGCCACCGAGATACCGGCGATCCGGGTCAATTCGCCCAAGGTGACACGCCGATTGAAATGCGCGCGGATGTGTTCGTCGACCGCCGCCAGGCGCTGGAACGCTGGATGTTTTTCGCTGGCCGATTGCAGGTCCACCGAAATCCCCGCGAGGCCGATGATCTCGCCGTCACGGTTGTACAGCGGACGCTTGTGCGTCAGGCACCAGCCCGGTTCACGACTGCCGTACAGGTGCAGTTCCAGCTGATCCTCCAGCACGAAACCCTCTTCCAGCACCCGCCGATCCTGCTCGGTATAACCGGGCCCGAGTTGCGCCGGAAACACCTGCGCACTGGTTTTCCCAAGCAATGGTTTCAGGTCTTTCAGCCCACAGCGCTGCACCAGCGTGCGGTTGGCCAGGACGTACCGCGCCTGCACGTCCTTGATGAAGATCGCCGCGTTCGGAATAGCGTCCAGCATCGGCAACAACGGTGCCACGCCGCCCAGCAGTGCGTCGAGAGTATGCGGCCGATGGCGCTCATCGCCCTGACAGAGGATCGCAAACGCGTTCTGCATGTGAAGGTCTTCCCCGGTGAGTGGATCGGCCTGAAAACGTGCCCGCCCTGAGGCGTTCGCGTGCAGATTGCAGCAACGTTTGCGGCGTGTCGAGCGCCGCTGTCTTTCTTCGCAACTGTGCCGATTTCGTCATCCGCAGCTGCGCAAAACATCAATCGCCCGACGCCCGATGAGTTCACTGTTTAGCCGTTCCAGTGACTCACACCTGCCTATCCAATAACTCACAAGAAGGCGATGCCATGTCAGGCCAAGGCAAGTTCAAAAAACAACTTTCATTGATCGACCTCACCTTTATCGGGCTGGGCGCGATCTTCGGTTCCGGCTGGTTGTTCGCGGCTAGTCACGTGTCGGCGATTGCCGGGCCGGCGGGGATTTTTTCCTGGTTGCTGGGCGGGTTCGCGGTGTTGCTGCTGGGCATCGTCTACTGCGAACTGGGCGCGGCATTGCCCCGCGCTGGCGGTGTGGTGCGTTACCCGGTTTACAGCCACGGGCCGCTGCTCGGTTACCTGATGGGTTTTATTACGCTGATCGCGTTTTCCAGTCTGGTGGCGATCGAGGTAGTTGCCTCCCGCCAATACGCGGCGGCCTGGTTTCCGAGCCTGACCAAGGCTGGCAGCGGTGATCCGACCCTGCTCGGCTGGCTGGTGCAGTTCGGCCTGCTGTGCGTGTTCTTCCTGCTCAACTACCGCAGCGTGAAGACCTTCGCCAAGGCCAACAATCTGGTCAGCGTGTTCAAGTTCATCGTGCCGCTGCTGGTGATCGGCGTGCTGTTCACCTTCTTCAAACCAGAAAACTTTCAAGTTCAGGGCTTCGCGCCTTTCGGGCTTTCGGGCATCGAGATGGCCGTCTCCGCCGGCGGCGTGATCTTCGCCTACCTCGGCCTGACCCCGATCATCTCGGTGGCCAGCGAAGTGAAAAATCCCCAGCGCACGATTCCGATTGCGCTAATCCTGTCGGTGCTGCTCTCCACCGCGATTTACGTGTTGCTGCAAACCGCCTTCCTCGGCGGCATCCCGACCGAATTGCTCGCCAATGGCTGGGCCGGGGTTTCCAAGGAATTCGCCCTGCCGTACCGCGACATCGCCCTGGCACTGGGCGTGGGCTGGCTGGCGTATCTGGTGGTCGCGGACGCGGTGATCTCGCCCAGTGGCTGCGGCAACATCTACATGAACGCCACACCTCGGGTGATTTACGGTTGGGCACAGACCGGCACGTTCTTCAAGGTCTTCACCCACATCGACGCGAAGTCCGGCATCCCGCGTCCGGCGTTGTGGCTGACCTTCGCCCTGTCGGTGTTCTGGACCCTGCCGTTCCCATCGTGGGAAGCACTGATCAACGTGGTGTCCGCCGCACTGGTGCTGAGCTATGCCGTCGCCCCGGTGACCGTCGCCGCGCTGCGTCGCAATGCACCCGACATGCCGCGCCCGTTCCGGGTCAAGTGCATGGGCGTGCTGGGGCCGGTGTCGTTCATCATCGCTGCGCTGATCGTTTACTGGTCGGGCTGGAACACCGTGTCCTGGCTGCTGGGCCTGCAAATCCTGATGTTCGTCGTCTACCTGCTCTGCGGCCGCTTCGTGCCGACCGCCCACCTCAGCCTGTCCCGGCAGGTGCGCTCGTCCGCGTGGCTGATCGCCTTCTACGCGGTGACCATCGTCCTGTCGAAACTCGGCACTTTCGGCGGTCTGGGCATCCTCACCCATCCGTTCGACACCCTGGTCGTCGCCGCCTGTGCGATGGGAATTTATTACTGGGGCGCGGCCACCGGCGTACCGGCACACCTGCTGCGCCTGGAATCGGAAGAGGATGAAAGCGAGGTCGCTTCGCCGTCCCTTGCCTCCGCCGCCAACCCGCGCGCTGCCGGCGCTTACTGAAATCACTCAACGGGACCTGTCCATGAAACGAGTACACGTCATTGATTCTCACACCGGCGGCGAACCCACGCGTCTGGTGATGAAGGGTTTTCCTGATCTGCCCGGCCGCACCATGGCCGAGAAGCGCGACGCCCTGCGCAACCAGCATGACCAATGGCGCCGCGCCTGCCTGCTGGAACCGCGTGGCAACGATGTGCTGGTGGGCGCGCTGTATTGCGAGCCGGTGTCGCCGGACGCCACCTGCGGGGTGATCTTCTTCAACAACGCCGGTTACCTCGGCATGTGCGGCCACGGCACCATCGGTCTGGTCGCATCGCTGCAGCACCTGGGGCTGATCGCGCCGGGGGTGCACAAGATCGACACCCCGGTCGGCCCGGTCAGTGCAACGCTGCATGAAGACGGCGCCGTGACTCTGGGCAACGTGCCGGCTTATCGATTTCGTAAGCAGGTGGCGGTGGAAGTGCCGGGATACGGTCGTTTCCTCGGCGACGTGGCCTACGGCGGCAACTGGTTTTTCCTGGTCTCCGAACACGGCCAGACCCTGACGATGGACAACGTCGACACCCTGACTGACCTCACCTGGAAAATGCTCAAGGCCCTCGAAGAGCAAGGCATCCATGGCGAGGACGGCGCGCTCATCGACCACATCGAACTGTTCGCCGATGACGCCGAGGCCGACAGCCGCAACTTCGTGATGTGCCCCGGCAAAGCCTACGACCGCTCCCCTTGCGGCACCGGCACCAGCGCCAAACTGGCTTGCCTGGCCGCCGACGAAAAACTCGCGCCGGGCGAGCGCTGGGTGCAGGCGAGCATCACTGGCAGCCAGTTCGAAGGCCGCTTCGAATGGGAAGGCGAACGCGTGCGCCCTTTCATCACCGGCCGCGCCTACATGACCGCCGACAGCACGTTGCTGATCGACGAAACCGATCCGTTCGCGTGGGGCATCTGAGCCGCTGCGCTGCATTTTCAACCCCCTCTGAATGACCGTTCCAAGGAGAACAATAATGAGCGACAACATCTTCACCGGCTGCATGCCCGCCCTGATGACCCCGTGCACCGCCGCGCGCAAACCGGACTTCGACGCCTTGGTGTCCAAGGGTCGCGAGCTGATCGACATCGGCATGAGCGCGGTCGTGTATTGCGGCTCCATGGGTGACTGGCCGCTGCTCACCGAAGCCGAGCGTCAGGAAGGCGTGGCGCGGCTGGTGGCCGCCGGGATTCCGACCATCGTCGGCACCGGCGCGGTCAACACCCGTGAAGCGGTGTCCCACGCTGCCCACGCGGCGAAAGTCGGCGCACAAGGTTTGATGGTAATTCCTCGAGTGTTGTCCCGTGGCGCTTCGGCGGCGGCGCAAAAAGCCCACTTCGCGGCGATTCTGCAAGCCGCGCCAAACCTGCCGGCGGTGATCTACAACAGTCCTTACTACGGCTTCGCCACCCGCGCCGACCTGTTCTTCGAACTGCGCCGTGAATACCCGAACCTGATCGGCTTCAAGGAATTCGGCGGTGGCGCCGATCTGCGCTACGCCGCGGAAAACATCACCTCCAAGGACGATGCCGTGACCCTGATGGTGGGTGTCGACACCCAGGTCGTGCACGGCTTCGTCAACTGCAACGCCACCGGCGCCATCACCGGCATCGGCAACGCCCTGCCCCGCGAAGTGCTGCAACTGGTGGCCCTGAGCAAGCAGGCGGCCAAGGGTGACGCCAAGGCCCGACGTCAGGCCCGTGAGCTGGAATCGGCGCTGGCAGTGCTGTCGTCCTTCGACGAAGGCACGGATCTGGTGCTGTATTACAAACACCTGATGGTGCTCAACGGCGACAAGGAATACACCCTGCATTTCAACGAAACCGATGCGCTCAGCGACTCGCAACGCCGTTACGCAGAAGCCCAGTACACGCTGTTCCGTCACTGGTACGAAAACTGGTCGGCGGAACAGAACTTCGCCTGACCTGCCGCTGCGCTCAAGCCCGCCGCCACCCGCGGCGACGGGCCTTTTCGTGACCTGCTTTATTGATAAGGAATGCGCCATGACTCTGACGGGCCAACTGCTGATCGGTCAGCAAACCCTCACCGGCGACCGCGATGTCATCCACGGGATCAACCCCGCCACCAACTCGCCTTTGCAACCGGCCTACGCCGGCGGTTCTGCCGAGCATGTCGAGCAGGCCTGCACACTGGCCTGGGCGGCGCTCGACCGTTATCGCGAGACATCGCTCGAGGCACGGGCGGAATTCATTGAAACCATCGCCCGTGAAATCGAAGCACTGGGCGACGAACTGATCGACCGCGCCATGGCCGAAACCGGCCTGCCGCGCCCGCGCCTGTTGGGTGAACGGGGCCGCACCTGCCAGCAACTGCGTTTGTTTGCCCGCACCGTGCGGGCCGGTGAATGGCTGGATGTGCGAGTCGACAGCGCGCAACCGCAGCGCCAGCCGCTGCCGCGTTCGGATCTGCGTCAGCGGCAGATTCCACTGGGCCCGGTGGCGGTGTTTGGTGCAAGCAACTTTCCACTGGCGTTCTCGGTGGCGGGCGGCGATACCGCTTCAGCGCTGGCCGCCGGTTGCCCGGTGATCGTCAAGGCCCACGGCGCCCATCCCGGTACCAGCGAACTGGTTGGCCGCGCCGTAGCGCGGGCGGTGAAGGTCTGTGATTTGCCGGAAGGTGTGTTCTCGTTGTTGTACGGCTCCGGCCGTGAAGTAGGCATTGCGCTAGTCAGTGATCCACGGATCAAGGCAGTCGGCTTCACCGGTTCGCGCAGTGGCGGGCTCGCGCTGATCAAAGCGGCACAAGCCCGGCCCGAGCCGATTCCGGTATACGCTGAAATGAGTTCGATCAACCCGGTGCTGCTGTTTCCGGCAGCGCTGCAGAATCGCGCCGAGGCGTTGGCCCAAGGGTTTGTGTCTTCGCTGACCTTGGGCGCCGGTCAGTTCTGCACCAATCCCGGTCTGGTCATCGCCCACAAGGGGCCGGCGCTGGACGCCTTCATTGGCGCCACCACTGAATTCGTTCAACGCAGCCCCGCGCAGACCATGCTGACGCCGGGGATTTTCAATGCCTATGAGTCCAGCGTGAATGCTCTCGCGGGAAATACCCGGGCGCGCATTGCCGCCGTCGGCCAGCGCGCGACGGAACCGAATCAGGGCCAGGCTCATGTGTTCGTCACCAACGCCGCCGATTTCCTTGCTGATCATTCGTTGCAGGCCGAAGCCTTCGGCGCCGCGTCCTTGATCGTGCAATGCGCCAGCGACGCTGAAATCCGTCAGGTGCTCGAACAGCTGGAAGGCCAGCTGACCGCCACGCTGCACCTGGATGACGAAGATCTGCAACAGGCCCGCGCATTGCTGCCAACCCTGGAGCGCAAGGCCGGGCGCCTGCTGGTCAACGGCTGGCCGACCGGCGTTGAAGTCTGCGATGCGATGGTGCACGGCGGGCCGTTCCCGGCAACTTCCGATTCGCGCACCACGTCGGTGGGCACCGCGGCGATCCTGCGTTTCCTGCGCCCGGTCTGCTATCAGGATTTCCCCGACAGCCTGCTGCCGACCGCGCTCAAACACGCCAATCCACTGTCGCTGCGCCGCTTGCTCGATGGCCAAAGGGAAACCGCGAAAAATGCCGAATAACCCGCACGACATCGCCGTGGTCGGCGCCGGCATCATCGGCGTCGCCAGTGCCCTGCGCCTGGCCCGTCAGGGTTTGCGGGTGGTGGTGATCGATCCGCAGGAACCGGGCCACGGCGCCTCGTTCGGCAACGCCGGGCACCTGGCGACCGAGCAAGTATTTCCGATTGCCGACAGCTCGATCCTCAAACGCCTGCCCGCCATGCTCATGAACCCGATGGGGCCGCTGCGCCTGGACTGGAAATACCTGCCCCGCGCCTTGCCCTGGTTTGCGCGGCTTTTGCTGAACCTGCGCTCGGCGCCGTTCCAGCGTACCGTCGCCGGGTTGAGGGCGCTGAATGAAAGCTCGCTCGACGCCTGGCAGCGCTTGCTTCATGACATTCAGCGCCCCGACCTGCTGAAGATGGAAGGTTCGCTGCTGGTGTTCGAACGCCCCGACTCGCGTCCGGCCCTCGAAGCATTACAGCGACGCATGCAACAGCAGCAGGTGCCGGTCGATTGGTGGCAGGCCGGTGCGGTACGCGAGACCGCGCCGCAACTGAGCGAACAGATTCAAGGCGGACTGTTTTTCCCGAACACCGGGCACTTCATCGATCCCTACCGCGTCGTGCGTGAGTTGGTGGACGCGGCGAAAGCCAGCGGCGTGCAGTTTGTGAAACAGGCGGTTCAGGGCGGGCAACTGCATGAGCATGGCGTCAATCTGATGACCGGAACCGGCACCCTGTCAGCTCGCCAGGTGCTGATCGCCTGCGGCGCCCACTCGGCAAAACTCACCGCCGCACTGACCGGCAAAAACGTCCCGCTGGATACCGAGCGCGGCTATCACCTGATGCTGCCTCACGAACACAACCGACTGCCCTTCCCCGTCACCTCGCTGGAACGTAAATTCATCATGACACCGATGTCCGACGGGCTGCGCCTGGCCGGCACCGTCGAATTCGCCGGCCTCGAAGCCCCACCGACCATGGCCCGCGCCTGGCAGTTGCATCGGTTGAGCAAAGGGTTGTTTCGTGATGAGTTGAGTGTCGAGGCAGCCACGCCATGGATGGGATTTCGGCCGTCGCTGCCGGATTCGTTGCCGGTGATTGATCGGGTGTGTGACGGGAGGGTGTTCCTTGCGTTCGGGCATCAGCATTTGGGGCTGACGCAGGCGGCGGTGACGGCGGAGATGGTTGGGGGGATGGTATTGCCGTCGGCGCAGGACACGGCGCGTATTCTCCCGTCGAGCGAGCGCTACCGGCTGGATCGTTTTTGAGTGGCCGGCTATCGGGCGCCCTGCTGATATTCCCGGGGCGTACACCCGAACTCTCGACGGAACACCGTGTGCAGGTACTGTGCGGATTTGAAACCGCAGGTGCGGGCAACATCCGCAATCGGCGTGTCGGTTTTTTCCAGTCCGCGAGTGGCCGCCGCCAGTTTGAAACGCAGAATCTCGTCATGCACGCTGCAACCACGCACCGCGCGAAAGTGCGATTCCAGCGAGGAACGCGACACGCCGACATAAGCCGCCACTTGCGCGGTCTTGATGCCCTGGCAGGCATATTGGCGGATGAACAGCAGCGCCTGCATCACGTAGGGGTTGCCCAACGGTTGATGCAAGCTCGACACCTGCACGTTGATCGCTTCAGGCGGGATCAGGACATGCGCGCCCGTTGACGGCTTGCCGTGCAACATCTGGTGCAGCAGTTGCGCCGCGGTGCGGCCCATGGTTTCGGTGCCCTGGATCACCGAACTCAGCGGGACCCGGGTCAGGCTGCGGGTCAGCGGGTCGTTGTCGATGCCGATCAACGCCACTTGCTCCGGAACGGCGATGCCGGCGGTCAGGCAGGCTTGCAGCAACTGCCGGGCGCGAGCGTCACTCACAGCGATGATGCCAATCGGCTTGGGCAGGCTTTGCAGCCAGGCGATCAGTTGTTCGACGGCGCTGTCCCACAGCGGTGCGCTGGTGCCCATGCCGCGATAGACCTCGGCGTGCAAGCCGTCCCGCTGCATCAATTTTAGAAAAGCCTTTTCGCGCTCCTGGGCCCATCGGTTCGCCTGCGCTTCGGGCAGGCTGAAGCAGGCGAACCGTTGCAGCCCGGCCTCGATCAAGTGCTCGTAAGCCATGGTGATCAGCGCGTTATTGTCGGTCGCGACGTACGGGATGCCTTTGGGATAGGCGCGCTCATCCTGGTAAGAACCACCCACCGCCACCACGGGCAACTTGATGTCGGCCAGCGCCTCGCCAATCAGCGGATCGTCGAAGTCGGCGATGATGCCGTCACCTTGCCAACGCTCGATGCCTTTCAAGCGGCAGAGAAAATCCTCCTCCAGAAACAGATCCCAAGACGCGCGCGTGCTGCTCAGGTAGTTGCCGATGCCGCTGATGATGCCGCGGTCATAGATCTTGCTCCCGTTGAACAACAGGGCGATGCGGTGAACAGGCGGTACGGTTTTCATTGTTTTCAGGCTTGTTCCGGGCCCCTTGCCGTAGAGGCGGTCTGCACAGACTAGGCGCGCAGAGGGCGAATCTCAATACGCAAAATCGCACTCCGTGTTGGTGATTTTCGTAATCGGCAGGCACAGGGCCGTTGCTAGTATCGGGACACGCCCAAGAACAACAACCAAGAACAACAAGGACATTGCCAATGCCGTACTTCCCCGATGTCGACCGGATTCGCTACGAAGGTCCTGCCAGCGATTCTCCCCTTGCCTTCCGTCACTACGACGCCGACAAGATCATCCTCGGCAAGCCGATGCGCGAACACCTGCGCATGGCCGCCTGTTATTGGCACACCTTTGTCTGGCCGGGCTCCGACGTGTTCGGCGCAGGGACGTTCAAGCGCCCATGGCAACACGCCGGCGACCCGATGGAACTGGCCATTGGCAAGGCGCAGGCCGCGTTCGAGTTTTTCTCCAAGCTGGGTATCGACTACTACTGCTTTCACGACACGGATGTCGCCCCCGAAGGCCACTCGCTGAAGGAGTACCGCAACCACTTCGCCCAAATGGTCGATCACCTGGAACGCCATCAGGAAGAAAGCGGAATCAAGCTGCTGTGGGGCACCGCCAACTGCTTCAGCAATCCGCGCTTTGCCGCCGGCGCCGCCAGCAACCCGGATCCTGAAGTGTTCGCCTGCGCCGCCGCCCAGGTCTTCAGCGCCATGAACGCGACTCAACGCCTCAAGGGCTCCAACTATGTGTTGTGGGGCGGTCGCGAAGGTTACGAAACCCTGCTCAACACCGACTTGAAACGCGAGCGCGAACAACTGGGTCGCTTCATGCGCATGGTGGTCGAGCACAAGTACAAGATCGGCTTCAAAGGTGATCTGCTGATCGAGCCCAAACCGCAGGAGCCGACCAAGCACCAGTACGATTACGACAGCGCCACGGTGTTCGGTTTTCTCCAGCAGTTCGGTCTGGAAAAGGAAATCAAGGTCAACATCGAGGCGAACCACGCGACCCTGGCCGGTCATAGTTTTCATCACGAAGTGGCGACGGCCGTCTCGCTGGGGATTTTCGGCAGCATCGACGCCAACCGCGGCGACCCGCAAAACGGCTGGGACACCGATCAATTCCCCAACAGCGTCGAGGAAATGACCCTCGTCACTTATGAAATCCTCAAGGCCGGCGGGTTCGGCAATGGCGGGTTCAACTTCGACTCCAAGGTGCGCCGCCAGAGCCTCGATGAGACCGATCTGTTTCACGGTCACGTCGGCGCCATGGACGTCCTCGCCCTGTCGCTCGAGCGGGCCGCCGCCATGGTCCAGAACGATCAGCTTCAGCGGCTCAAGGACCAACGCTACGCCGGCTGGCAGCAGCCGTTCGGCCAGGCGGTTCTGGCAGGCGACTTCAATCTCCAGTCACTGGCCGAGCACGCCTTCGCCAACGAACTGAACCCGCAGGCCGTCAGCGGCCGGCAGGAAATGCTCGAAAACGTCGTCAACCGTTTCATCTATCGCTGATCGCCAAAGGGGACTGCGGGCGCTGTGACATTTGCGCGACAAATCTGTAGTCCGTTGCGTCAGCTGATTCTCTACAGTTCCATCAGCCCGATATTCATCGTCAGGCCGTGTCTTTCAAACAAAAATAAAAGGACGCACCACCATGAAGAATGTAAAACGCACGCTGCTGGCCAGCGCCCTGGCCCTGTTGTCGCTGCCGGTGATGGCCGACGCGGCCCATCCGAAAATCGGTTTCTCCATTGATGACCTGCGGCTGGAACGCTGGTCCCGTGACCGGGATTACTTCGTTGCGGCAGCAGAGAAAATGGACGCCAAGGTCTTCGTGCAGTCGGCCGATGCCAACGAGCAAAAGCAAATTTCGCAAATCGAAAACCTCATTTCCCGCGGCGTCGATGTCATCGTCATCGTGCCGTTCAACGCTACCGTGCTGACCAATGCGGTGGCCGAAGCGAAGAAGGCCGGGATCAAGGTCGTGTCCTATGACCGTCTGATACTCAACGCCGATATCGACGCCTACATCTCCTTCGATAACGAAAAGGTCGGCGAAATGCAGGCCAGCGGCGTGCTGCACGCAGCGCCCAAGGGCAATTACTTCCTGCTGGGCGGTGCGCCCACCGACAACAACGCGAAAGTCCTGCGCGAAGGTCAGATGAAAGTGCTGCAACCGGCCATCGACAAGGGCGATATCAAGATCGTCGGCCAGCAATGGGTGAAGGAATGGAACCCGACCGAGGCGCTGAGCATTGTTGAAAACGCCTTGACCCGCAACGACAACAAAATCGACGGCATCGTCGCCTCCAACGACGCCACGGCCGGTGGCGCCATTCAGGCCCTGGCCGCTCAGCAACTGGCCGGCAAGGTGCCGATCTCCGGACAGGACGCGGACCTGGCAGCGGTCAAGCGGGTGATCTCCGGCACTCAAACCATGACCGTTTACAAACCGCTGAAACTGATTGCCTCCGAAGCCGCCAAACTCTCGGTGCAACTGGCGCGCAACGAGAAGCCCGCCTACAGCTCGCAGTACGACAACGGCAGCAAAAAAGTCGACACCATCTTGCTCACCCCGACTCCGTTGACCAAGGACAACATCGACCTGCTGGAACAGGACGGCTTCTATACCAAGGCGCAGCTCGCCGGAAAGTGACACTCAGTGAGTGATGCCCCCGCAGGCGTTTTGCGCCTGCGGGATCAGTCCAGTATCTGTCGCTTATGAGTCTCTGCCATGTCCGACTTTCTGCTGCAAATGAACGGCATCGTCAAAACCTTCGGCGGTGTCAAAGCGCTCAACGGCATCGACCTCAAGGTCCGGCCGGGCGAGTGCGTCGGGCTGTGCGGCGAGAATGGCGCCGGCAAGTCGACGCTGATGAAAATCCTGTCTGCGGTCTATCCCCATGGCACCTGGGACGGTGAAATCCTCTGGGACGGTCAACCGCTCAAGGCGCAATCGATCAGCGAAACGGAAGCCGCTGGCATCGTCATCATTCATCAGGAGCTGACGCTGGTTCCCGACCTCTCGGTGGCCGAAAACATTTTCATGGGCCATGAGCTGACGCTGCCGGGTGGGCGGATGAATTACCCGGCGATGATCCACCGCGCCGAAGCCCTGATGCGTGAACTGAAAGTGCCGGACATGAACGTGTCGCTGCCGGTTTCGCAGTACGGCGGCGGTTATCAGCAACTGGTGGAAATCGCCAAGGCCCTGAACAAACAGGCGCGCCTGCTGATCCTCGACGAGCCTTCTTCCGCCCTGACCCGTTCGGAAATCGAGGTGTTGCTGGACATCATCCGCGACCTCAAGGCCAAGGGTGTCGCCTGCGTCTACATCTCCCACAAGCTCGATGAAGTGGCCGCAGTGTGTGACACCATTTCGGTCATCCGGGACGGTAAACACATCGCCACGACCGCCATGGAAAACATGGATATTCCACAGATCATCACCCAGATGGTCGGCCGGGAAATGAGCAGCCTCTACCCCACCGAACCCCACGACATCGGCGAGGTGATTTTCGAGGCGCGCCACATCACCTGCTACGACGTCGACAACCCCAAACGCAAACGGGTCGACGACGTTTCGTTCAGCCTCAAACGCGGGGAAATCCTCGGCATCGCCGGGCTGGTCGGTGCCGGCCGCACGGAGCTTGTGACCGCGCTGTTTGGCGCCTACCCCGGTCGCCATGAAGGCGAAGTCTGGCTGGACGGTCAGCCCATTGACACCCGCACGCCGCTCAAATCAATTCGCGCCGGCGTGTGCCTGGTGCCCGAAGACCGCAAGCGTCAGGGGATCATTCCCGACCTGGGTGTCGGCCAGAACATCACCCTGGCCGTGCTGGACAGTTTCTCGAAACTGACCCGCATCGACGCCGAAGCCGAACTGGGCAGCATCGATCGGGAAATTTCGCGCCTGCACCTGAAGACCGCGAGCCCGTTCCTGCCGATCACCAGCCTGTCCGGAGGCAATCAACAAAAAGCCGTGTTGGCGAAGATGCTGCTGACCAGGCCCCGGGTGCTGATCCTCGACGAGCCGACCCGAGGGGTGGATGTCGGCGCGAAGTACGAGATCTACAAGTTGATGGGGATGCTGGCCGCCGAAGGCGTGTCGATCATCATGGTGTCTTCGGAACTGGCCGAGGTGCTCGGCGTTTCCGACCGCGTACTGGTGATCGGCGAAGGCCGGTTGCAGGGCGATTTCATCAACCGCGAACTCACTCAGGAACAGGTGCTCGCCGCAGCACTCAGCCAGCCTGACAGCCATAACAATAAAGATCGGAAATCCGCGTAAATGAATCAGGTCAAACAACTCTTCACCCGCTACAAGATGCTCGCACTGGTGTTCGCCGTGGCGCTGATCTGGCTGTTCTTCAGCTGGCAGACCGAGGGCGGATTCCTGACACCGCGCAACCTCTCCAACCTGCTGCGCCAGATGTCCATCACCGGGATCCTCGCCTGCGGCATGGTGCTGGTCATCATCAGCGGCGAGATCGATCTGTCGGTCGGCTCATTGCTGGGCCTGCTCGGTGGCGTGGCAGCCATTCTCGACGTTGTCTATCACGTACCACTGCTGGCGAACCTGAGCCTTGTGGTGGTGTGCGGATTGCTGATCGGCCTCGCCAACGGTTACATGGCGGCGTACCTGCGCATTCCGTCATTTATCGTGGGGCTGGGCGGGATGCTGGCGTTCCGGGGGATTTTGCTGGGAATCACCGGAGGCACGACCATTGCGCCGGTGTCTCCGGAGCTTGTTTACATTGGCCAAGGTTATTTGCCACATGCAATCGGCGCCGGCCTGGGCGTCCTGCTGTTCGCACTGACGTTGTTCCTGACCTGGAAACAACGGCGCAATCGCGCCCTTCACGGCCTCGCGGCACACTCACTGGTGCGTGACGTGGCACGCGTGTTGTTGATCGGCGCGGTGCTGGCCGGGTTTGTCCAGACCCTCAACAGCTACGACGGCATTCCCGTGCCGGTCCTGCTTCTGTTGATTCTGTTGGGCGGATTCAGCTACGTGACCAGCCAGACCGTGTTCGGCCGACGCGTCTATTCGGTGGGCAGCAACATGGAAGCGACGCGCCTGTCCGGTATCAATGTGCAGGCCGTGAAACTCTGGATTTTCGGGATCATGGGCGTGATGTGCGCCCTCGCCGGCGTGGTCAACACTGCGCGCCTGGCCGCCGGCTCCCCCTCGGCCGGCAGCATGGGCGAACTCGACGCCATCGCCGCCTGCTTCATCGGTGGCACCTCGATGCGCGGCGGTTCCGGCACAGTCTACGGCGCCCTCCTCGGCGCGCTGGTCATCACCAGCCTGGACAACGGCATGTCCATGCTCGACGTCGACAGTTACTGGCAGATGATCGTCAAGGGCAGCATTCTGGTGTTGGCGGTTTGGGTGGATGTGAGTACGCGGACCGGGCGGCGTTGAAATGAAGGCATCTCTGAAAATGCGAAAAGCCTCCTTTTGAAGGCAGGCTTTTCGTTACGCCTGGAGCTTTTCGATATCTAGGAAGGCATCAGCCAGTGCCGCTCAGTGGTCCACCCGAGAAAAACCTTACAACCCTCCCGCTCTTGGTGAGCCGAAGTCAACCGACACCCAGATACCGCCATGCGCAACCCGATCATGGCGGGAAGAAATCGTCCCTGAAATGCGCCGGATTGAGCGGCGAAGTGCACTTCAATGTTTCCAAGCACGCTCTCCAATCGAGACTGATCCAGCATCGACAGATAAAACATCATCTGGCGCCACGCATACGCGGTGTTTTTCAACATGACCAGACGTGCATGGTAGAACTTGATCTGCATCTGCTGCCGGCTGCATATCCATTTGAAACATGCCTCGGCCATTGAACCCAAGCGATCATGTAACAGCGTCTTCAGGTCCAGATCATCAAACAGGATTGCCAGATTTTGCGTGGTCAATATCTGTTGCTGTTCGATGATCGTGCCGTTGTTCGCTGGACTCCATCTACCGATATCGGCATTCGCCCGCCGCGCGCACAAACCTGCCAGCACACCACTGTTGCTTCGTGAATTCCGCTGCTTGGGTAGTGCAGCCAACTGATCCATATCGATATCGTAATAGCGTGCGTAAAGAGATCCGGCCATCAGCCGGACTGAACGCTTGGCAGCCTTCACGAACTTGCCGGAGAAAGCGCCCATGAAAATGTCAGCCGCGATCTCCTCTACGAAGGGAAGATCCAGCTTGGCCGATTCGGCAAGCGAGGAAAATTCCTGAAGCAACTTGTTTGGCAGAATGGCCTGAGGAAATGCAACAAGGGTCAATGCGGACGCCTCGACCAAAGCCTGTCTGGCACCTTCAATCGCGAGAGCGCCAGCCTCGTACTCGGTCTCCAGGGCTTTCACCCAAGGCAGATCATCGACTCTCACCTGACGCTGCATGTTCAGCAGCAATAGAGAGCGTCGACGCCTGAACGCACAATAAGTTGCGACAGACAGTGCCCGCAGCGCTACGTCTCGATATCCGGCGCTACAGATTTGCGCCGTCATCGCTGGCAGCACTTTCGCCACTGTATCTGCGGATGTAATGACCCCATGTTCAATCAACTCTGCAACCGTTCCCTTTCGGCAGCGTTCGAGGCGTCGACGAATCGAAGGAGGAATGGTCTCCCCCTCCTTCAATGAATAAGCCTTCGCCTCTTCGTTGGTGATGGGCGTCAGTAACGGCGCGAAATCAGAGATGCCTTCCGAGACTGGATATCTCGCCAGTCGCGCGGAAGCAGCCTTGGCAATCAGATGGTGTGCCGAAGCTGATACGTGATGACGCTGCTGTGCGCGCTCGCTGGAATGTTCTTCGGACTCAGGGTGTCCATGCTTGGCTACAAAGTCGTCGACGATTCTGCGAATGCGCCCAACCTGGCGCCCCGTTAGCGATGCAGGATCGATAGAGCATTGCTTGAGCAATGCCAGCAACTCCGCCGCCCGATCACTGGAGTTACCCGCGCGGCGGGGATCAGCCTCAGTGGCGATATCAAATTCTTTACCGAGCACCGAAGCGCGCTCGAACCAGCCTTCAGGGTAATGCCTGCAAGGCCAACCATCGTTGTACGTCAGCAGGAACAGCGAGACCGCCGTGTCGTAGAGGGGCAACCTGCGTTCAACAACATGCTTTTGGACGGTAAGACGAGGCTGGGGTAAGAGGTCGGACAGCCGCAGGCTGATTTGACCAGCATTGAAAACTTCAACTTCAGCCATCGAGAGTGGGCGTTCGTTGGCTGCCGCGGGAAAGAAACGCACTCGTTCGAAGAAAGGCGCGATCTGCTCGATCAACGTCCTGGCTTCTTCGACGCGCTGTTGCCCCAGAAACCAGGCCACTGTCAGCAACGCGGCCTCTTCCGGTACATCGATCCGATAGTCTTCGTTCGTCAATCGCTCTTGCAGCGTTCTTACGCCTTCGTCTGAAAGATGCCACCTATTCAAATCGAGCCGTTCGTAACCCGCTCGAATGCCGGGAATCGATGACGCCAACAGGCGCTCATGAGCGGTCAACTCGCCACCGGCCAGAAGGTTGCCCGTTGCAAAGCCGCCAGTGGCCACTTCCAGCGTGATCCATTCTGGCAGGTCGGCAAACGGCGTCCGCGAGCCATACAGTGTACGGCCATGCATCAGGTTTTCGAGAACCTTTTGCCAGCGTTCGATCCTGGCAAGTGCTTTCGGACTGGCGTCATTGTCGCGTGCAGTAAGCGCGCGAGACAGTTGAAAGTGCGCATAACCGGCGTTTATTTCGCCGAACGCACCCGATTCACCCTCAGGCCTGGACATACTTCCTTGTGACCTACTATGTAGTGGGTCCGGGGGCTGGATTCGAACCAGCGCCCACCCGGTTAAGAGCCGAGTGTTCTACCGCTGAACTACCCCGGAACAGAGCGCGCATTGTCGATGAGTCGCGAAAGTATGTGAAGCTCGGATTCAGGGATTTTGTTGCGACAAATCTCTGATCGTTAAGCCTTCATCACTCAATGCAGCGCTTATCCGAACGCCCCTCTCACGAAATCGATAAAGCTCCGCAGTTTGGGGGTCAGCCTCGGATCCGGCGCATACAACAGATTCATCGGCGAAACCGGCACCTTGTACTGCGGCAGCAGACTTACCAGCGTCCCGCTTCTCAGCGAATCCTTGACCAGCTCCAGCGGCAGCATCACCACCCCCAGCCCCGCGACGGCCCCGGACAGTAACGGATCGCCCTGATTAATCGTCAATCGGCTTTTAATCGGTACATCGATACAGCCTTCCGGGCCTTCGAATCGCAGGTGTGAGCGGCCGTCCGAATAGGCGAACGCCAGACATTCATGCTCCTGAAGGTCCCAAGGCGTGGTGATGGTTGGGCGGCGTGCGAGGTAGGACGGTGCCGCGCACAACACCATTTGATAGGGCATCAGCGGCAGTGCCTTCAGGCCGCTGTCGGCGAGTTCGCCGATGCGAAATACAGCGTCGTATCCGCCGTCCACCAGGTCGACCAGTTCGTTCGACAGCGTCAGGTCCACCGACACTTGCGGATAACGAACCATGTACTCCAGCAGCTTCGGCGACAGCGTGCTGACGCCGAACGTGACGGGCGCATTGATCCGCAACCGGCCGCTGGGCACGCCCCGGGTCACGGCGGCCATTTCTTCGGCGGCGTCCATGTCAGCCAGAATCAGCTTCGCCCGCTGATAGAAGGTGCGTCCGAAATCAGTCAGGCTTTGCTTGCGGGTGGTGCGGTTGAGCAGCGAAACGCCCAGATGCTGCTCGAGCATTTTCACTTGCTTGCCGACCATTTGCGGGGACAGGTTGAGCTCGTCCGCCACCGCGCTGAAGGAGCCCAGCTCCACCGCTTTGACGAAGGTGGCCATGAGTGTGAGGCGATCCATTGGAAACTCGTTGTTTCTAGTGTTGCGCCATCCTAGGCCTTTATCCGGAGCAGGCCAAAGCCTAAATTGGCGTCCATGGCACCGGATAACGCCGGTGCAATTTCATCGATAACCGAGGAAGTACAGATGGCACGCATTGTCAGGATTCATGAATACGGTGACGCGAGCGTCCTCAAACTGGAAAACGTCGACATCCCGGCGCCCGCTGCGGACGAAGTGCAGATCGAGGTCAAAGCCTTTGGCCTGAATCGCGCCGAAGTGATGTTCCGCAACCACGCCTATCTGCAGGAAGCGGAGTTTCCCAGCCGTCTCGGCTACGAAGCTGCCGGCGTGGTGGTCGCGGTTGGCGCCAACGTCAGCGAGTTCAAGATCGGTGATGCCGTCAGCCTGATTCCGCCGCTGGACATCGCGCGCTGGGGCACTTACGGCGAACTGGCCAACGTGCCCGCCCACCTCACCGTCAAACACCCGCAGAACCTGTCGTTTGAACAAGCGGCGGCGTCCTGGATGCAATACGTCACCGCGTGGGGCGCGCTGGTCGAACAGGCCAAACTGCAAAAAGACGACTTCGTGATCGTCACCGCCGCCTCCAGCAGCGTCGGCCTGGCAGCCTTCCAGATCGCGAAAATGGTCGGCGCCACCTCGATTGCCGTCACCCGCACCCGCGCCAAGAAACAAGCTTTGCTCGACGCTGGCGCCGCACACGTGATCGTCAGCGACGAAGAAGACATGGTTGCAGCCGTCATGGCGCTGACCGACGGCAAAGGCGCGCGGGTGGTGTTCGATCCGGTGGGCGGCCCGTTGTTCGAACCGCTGACCCAAAGCATGGCGCGCGGCGGCATCCTGCTGGAGTACGGTGCCCTGAGCCCGGAACCGACGCCGTTCCCGCTGTTCACCGTGCTGGGCAAATGCTTGACGCTCAAGGGTTACCTCTACACAGAGATCGTCTCCGACCCGGCCATCCTGGCACGCGCCAAGGCTTTCATCGGCGACGGGCTGGCATCGGGTGCGCTGCAACCGATCATTGCCAGGACATTTGCCCTGGATGACATTCAGGAAGCGCATCGTTTTCTTGAGGCCAATCAGCAGGTCGGGAAGATTGTCGTCACGGTTTGAGGTGACGAGTCCCCTGCTCTGCTGTTTGGGGTAGAAACGACGAAAGCCTGCTTTTTTCAAAGCAGGCTTTCGTCTATCCGGCATCCGGTTATTTCTGATGCGCCGTCAGTGCGGCATAGCCGTTCATCAAGTTGCGGTAGTTCGGGATGCGCTGGGACAGCAGGTTGCCCAGGCCTTCGATGTCGTTGCGCCAGTCGCGGTGCAGTTCGCAGGCCACCGAGAACCAGTTCATCATCTGCGCGCCGGCCTGGGTCATGCGATTCCACGCGGCTTGCTGCACGGTGGTGTTGAAGGTGCCGGAAGCGTCGGTCACCACGAACACGTCAAACCCTTCTGCCAGCGCCGACAGGGTCGGGAACGCTACGCACACATCGGTCACGACCCCGGCAATGATGATCTGCTTGCGGCCGGTGGCCTTGATCGCCTTGACGAAGTCTTCGTTGTCCCAGGCGTTGATCTGGCCTGGGCGAGCGATGTACGGCGCGTCCGGGAACATTTCCTTGAGTTCCGGCACCAGTGGGCCGTTCGGGCCTTGTTCGAAGCTGGTGGTGAGGATGGTCGGCAACTCGAAGAATTTGGCCAGATCGGCCAGCGCCAGCACGTTGTTCTTGAACTCGTTTGGCGAGAAGTCCTGAACCAGAGAAATCAGGCCGGTCTGGTGGTCGACCAGCAGAACCACGGCGTCGTCTTTGTTCAGGCGGTTGTAGGTTGGAGTGCTCATGTGTGAATCCCTTTTTAGTTGTGGAAGTGCGTTTGCGTTCAAGATGGGCACAGATTACTGACTCGCCTGAAAGCGATAAATCGTCTGAAAAGCGTTTCACCGTCAACTCAAAACGGACAATTCGCTCTAACTGCCGAGCAGATCACACAGCCAGCCCAACCTTCCCTCCGATCCTTGTCATACTGTTCACTCGCTCACAACGACAGCCAGGGAATGTTGATGCCCGGACGCAAGACGCAAGCGCCCACCCCAGATGAAACACCGCGCGCGCCTCGCCAAGGCGTGAAGGCCGGCTCGACCTTTCGCCTGACCGTCAGTTTCATGCTGATGGTGGTCGTGGCTTTTCTGACCGTCGAGAGCTGGAGGACGTGGCGCGATTACCGTTCGGTGTTTGCTTCCGCACGCGATTCGGTGACCAACCTCGCCCGCGCCACGGCGCAACACGCCGAGGACACCATCCGTCAGGTCGATGTGCTGACTGCGGGGCTGGCCGAGCGGGTCGAAGGCGATGGTTTGCAGAACCTGGATGTGGCGCGGATTCACAAGCTGCTCATCCAGCAATCGAAAATCATGCCGCAGCTGCATGGCCTGTTCATCTACGGCCCGGACGGCCAGTGGATCGTGACCGACAAGGAGGTCACGCCTGAGACGGCCAACAATGCCGACCGCGATTATTTCCAGTATCACCGCACCCATGAAGACCGGCGCGTGCGTATCGGCCAGGTGGTGGAAAGCCGTTCCACCCATGACCTGATCATTCCGATCTCGCGGCGTTTGAATAACCCCGACGGATCGTTCGCCGGCGTGCTGCTGGGGACGGTCAAGGTCAGTTATTTCGTCGATTATTACGGTGACTTCCGCATCGATGACAAAGGCGCGCTGGTGCTGGCGATGCGCGACGGCACGATCCTCGTGCGCCGGCCGTTCATTGCCTCGGTGGTCGGCAAAAGCCTGGCGAACAGCGAGATCTTCAAGACCTACCTGCCCAACGCCAATCAGGGCATTGTCCAGATCCGGGCGGTGGTCGACGACACCGAACGCCTTTACGGCTATCGCGCCCTGACCACCTACCCACTGGTGGTCGAGGCTGGTTTGTCCCGGGATTCCATCGTTGCGCCGTGGCGCCAGGACCTGCTGAAAAACGGGTTTGTGCTGGTGTTCCTGATTCTGGTGCTCGCCTGTTTCGGGCTCATCGTCCTGAGCCAGTTGCACCAGCGGATGGCGATGGAACGGGAGATTCGCTCGGCGCACAAAACGATGCGCGACATGGCGCTGACTGACAGCCTCACCGGCCTCGGCAACCGTCGGCGCCTGGACGCGGCGCTGACGGATGAGATTCGCCTGGCCCGACGTCAGGGTTCGCCGCTGTCATTGATCATGCTCGATGTCGACTACTTCAAGCGCTACAACGACCAGTACGGCCACGCCGCCGGCGATGACTGCCTGATCGCGGTCGGCGACGGCATCCGCAAAGCAGTCAAGCGGCCTTCGGATCTGGCCGTGCGCTATGGCGGCGAGGAGTTCACCGTGCTGCTGCCCAACACCGACAGCGCCGGGGCGATTCAGGTCGCCGAAGATATTTTGCAGACCATTCGCTCGCTGGAACTTGAACATGCCGGGCATCCGCTGGGGTATGTCACTGCGAGTGCGGGGATTACCACGCGCTATCCGGTTGACGATGCGGTGACCCCGGCCACTTTGCTCAAGTCCGCCGATACCTGTCTGTATCAGGCCAAGCAGCAAGGGCGGAATCGCTGGTGTTCGGCGCAGGCATCGCGGCAGATCCAGCCGATTGCGGCGATGCCGCGGACGGATCGCTGAATGTGACTAAAACCAGCCAATTCCTGCGTCCTTCACGCACATAAGCAGCGTCCTACAGCAGCCGTCCCTCACGCCTGATTACGTGGGCACCCTCGCCTTCGATACCGTCTTCTGCCTGAACCGGACAGAACACAGACGATGCGAAGAAAAGGCAAAGGTACCGAACTCCGAAACCAAACGCTCAAATCAGAAGCCCGCAAACTTGCGCACGAAACGCTTTCCATGGATCCAGGAGCTCTGGCAGCCGGGATTGATGCTCAGTTGCTCAGGATCGACCCGATCACGCCCTTGGCAATCAACGCATACCATCAGTGGAGCGGGCCCATTGGATACCCATGGGATGATGTACTTGAGTGGAAAACAAAAGATGCAAAAGGTCTGGACTTGGCTTTCTGGTACGAAGATGAGCTGTGCGGTTTGTGCTATGCAACGCCACGAAAAAGCACAATCTGCATAAAAATCGTTCTTTTGCAGGGTCACACCTACAAGGCCCATACCCTGCGAGGCTGGATCGCACCAATGGCACTACTGACAACAGAGTTCTATGCCCGAAAGCTGGGATGTACCGAAATTGAAGTACAAGAACCTGACTCAGGTGCTATCTCCTACTACCAAACGCTTGGATTTTATTTTGACACGACTGACCGCCTTGTCTTTCCACTGGTCCACCCATAAGATCGACTCAAGCAACCCGGCACGAGAGGTGTCCATGAAACACAAGAAGCCAAAAGCCCAATCAGCGCCTGCTTCCAGACTTCGTGCCGAAGAACCCTGTTTGCCCATCAAGGTCTCCGCCAGTCAGCGGCATTTTTTGAAAGTAGCCGCAGCCTGTGGCAAAGAAATGGAGCCTGATGGTTGGCTCGCCGGTGGCAGAACCTGAATCCCGCTTTGAAAAAACCGCCTGATTGGCGGTTTTTTTTCGCTTCAATATTGGCGTGCCCCGCGCCGGGCGCTCCAAAGACAGTGACGTGAAGCAAAAGCAGGAGAATTCCGAAAGCCCGCACTTCATGGTTTATTTACCGGTTCAACCTTGGAATCGGCCCACACTCCCTCATATCAAGGAACATCTGCGACCCATTCGAGAGGAAGGACATGCCATGACCACTCAAACCGAAACTGCGATTCTCGCCGGCGGCTGCTTCTGGGGCATGCAGGATCTGTTGCGCCGCTACCCCGGCGTGCTGCAGACGCGGGTCGGTTACACCGGCGGCGATGTGCCGAACGCCACCTACCGCAATCATGGTAACCACGCCGAAGCCATCGAAATCGTCTTCGACCCCGCCGTGATCAGCTATCGGCAGATCCTTGAGTTTTTCTTTCAGATCCACGACCCGAGCACACCCAACCGTCAGGGTAACGACCTCGGTCCGAGCTATCGTTCGGCGATCTATTACCTGAACGAGCAGCAACGCGATATCGCCGAAGACACTGCGGCTGATGTCGATGCATCGGGCCTGTGGCCAGGCCGGGTGGTCACTGAAATCGAACCGGCGGGGCCGTTCTGGGAAGCGGAGCCAGAGCATCAGGACTACCTCGAGCGCATTCCGAATGGCTACACCTGCCACTTCATTCGCCCGAACTGGAAGCTGCCCAAACGCGGTTGAGGTCGAGAGGGGCTCGGTGCTGTAACCCGTTCATCTATTGCTGCAGCGACACCTGACTGCTTGTATCCTTGCGCGCGATGAGGACGAACGGCTGCCGTTATTGCCTTGATCCAATAGCCTCTGGAACGGAAAAACGGACTTTCCATAAGGTAGTGACGTGAAGCGAGATACGCACCTGGTTGTGCTTTTGCTGTTGGTTATCGGCTGTTCCCTGGCCTCACTGACTGTCTGGAAGGTGCTGGCCTCTCGAGAGCGAGCGCTGGAGGAAGTAGACGTTCACGGGTTGAACCTGACCCAGGCGCTTGTCACCTATTCCGAAGGCATTGTCCGCCAAAGTTCGGCGCTTTTGCTCGGGCTCGTCGAACGCCTGGAAACCGAAGGCAGTGGCCCCGTTCAGATCCAGCGGATCAGATCGCTGATCGACCGGCAGGAGCCGCTGATGCCACAGCTCAGCGGCATCACCATCTACGACAGTCAGGGACGCTGGCTGATGTCCTCCAACCGGCCGATTCCGGCCGGGGCAAATAGCAGTGATCGGGCCTATTTCATTCATCACCGCGATGATCCCTCCCCCGAGACCTTTATCGGTCCGCCCATTCAGAGCCGCACCAATCAGGAATGGGTCATCACCGTCAGTCGACGCTTCAATGATGCTCGCGGTGAGTTTGCCGGAGTGGTCGCGGTGACCTTGGGCATCGAAAACTTTCTGCGGCTGTTTGGAAAGATCGATGTCGGCCAGGAGGGTGCCATCGGGTTGTCTTATACCGATGGTACGTTGTTGGTTCGCTACCCCTTCCGCGAGCAGGACATGGGGCGCAATTTTTCAAAATCACCGATCTACGCCAAGTATCTGGTGGATCGCTCTGTCGGCACCGCCTCGTTCACCTCCAGCCTGGACGGTGTGGAAAGGCTCTACGCCTTTCGCAAAAGTGACCGGCTGCCGCTGATCACGACCGTCGCACTCGGGAAACGCGAAGCCCTCGCCGCGTGGCGAACGGAGGCGCTGCTATCGGCCGTGGTGGTAACGGGCCTGCTCGCGCTTACCGGTCTCATCGGTTGGTTTTTGATACTGGATATCCGACGCAGAACCCAAGTAGAAGCGGAGTTGATGGGCACTCAGCAGCAGTTGCTTTCGTCAAACAGGCAACTCGAGTTGTTGGCGATGAAGGACGCCTTGACCGGTCTGGCCAATCGACGCTGCTTCGATGTGACGCTGGACCTGGAGGCGCGACGAGCGCAGCGCGACGGCACGTCCTTGGCACTGCTGATGATTGATATCGACTACTTCAAACTGTTCAACGATTCCTACGGGCATGTTGCCGGCGACGATTGCCTGCAACGCGTTGGCAACGTCGTGGAGACGTGCGTGCGCCGTCCCTCGGATCTTGTGGCGCGGTATGGCGGTGAAGAGATGGGCGTCATCATGCCCAATACCGACAGCGAAGGTGCGCAGATCGTGGCGCAACTGATCCTCGACCGGTTGCAGCAAGCGAACATTTCCCACGAATCCAGCCCGTTGGGACGAGTGAGTGTCAGCATCGGGATTGCCACTGCCGCCGGTTCCCGACTCACCCCCGTGCAAGGTTTGATCGAAGCCGCCGATCAGGCGCTGTACAGTGCCAAGGCCTTGGGGCGAAACAGGTCGGTGAAACTGCCGGGCTTGATCTAGCCTTAAGTGAAACCACGCGGGAGAAAACCACCATGTCCCTCCCCGAGCCACTCGCGCTGACAACCCGTAGATGGAATGACTATGTATGGGGCAACGCAAAATGAAAGGGTCGTACACCGAGGGGCCTTTGGCGCGTCCTCCTTTTTGTCCTTGGTCCTTTGCTTGACGCTTGCAGCACCAGCCCAGGCTGACACCTGCCCTGCCGGCGAAAAACAAGTATGCCTCGACAGCTGCATTTGCCTGCCGGACCCGGAACGTCTGTCTGAAGACCTTTTCCGGATGGCGGCACCGGTCCTGGCGCAGGGCTTGACTCAGGCCCGCGCCGAAGCCGCCAGTACCGACATCAAACCGATTCCCCCGCACATCCGGGAGCAACTGCTGCGCTGGTATGAACCCGGCGTCCTCGATGCCGTGCACTACAAAGTCACCAACGACGGCCAATACAACGCCGCCACGGCCATCCTGCAAAATCCGGATGTCGGTGCAGTGACGCTGATCGACATCATCCTGTTCCGCGACGCTGAAACCGCAGAACACAACGTCACTCTCTGGGCGCACGAACTGAAGCATGTGCAGCAGTTTCAGGAATGGGGAGTCGAAGGGTTTGCGCAGCGGTATTCGCAGGATTTCAATGCGGTCGAGGCTCCGGCGTATGCGATACAGAGCGAGGTCAGACGTTGGCTGCGAGCCGAAGCCCGATGATCGGACATCCCCTGCGTCCATGCCGGGGCCAACCCCACCGTTCAAGCACCAGAAAAACCCTAGGCCTCGCCCGCCGAAACCGCCGCCCTCGCCTGCCCATGTTGCCGCGTGGTCACCAGCCCGATAAACGAAATCGCCAGCGCCAGCCCAATGGTCGACGTCACTTCCAGACGATGCTCGGGCGTCACCATCATCACCGCCAGCGCAGCGCAGATGAACGCGATCACCAGCCACGTCAGCCATGGAAACAGCCACATGCGAAACGTCAGCTCGACATTCTGCCGACGCAGCATCCGGCGCATGCGCAATTGCGAGACTGCGATCACCAGATACACCAGCAACGCAATCGCACCGGAGCTGGCAAGCAGAAACTGGAACAGCCCGGCCGGCATGAAATAACTGAACAGCGTCACCCCGGCGCCGATCACGGTGCTGGCAATCACCGCAGCTCTCGGCACGCCCGCAGCGGAGGTCACTTTCAGCGGTTGCGGAGCATCGCCGCGTCGGCCCAGCGAGAACAGCATCCGCGAGGAAATGTAGATCGAGGAATTCATGCAACTGGCCACCGCGATCAGCACGACCACATCGACCAGGAATTTGGCATTGGGAACGTTCATCAGCTCCAGCGCGCGCTGGTAAGAGCCGACGGACGCCAGCAGCGGATCGTTCCAGGGCACCACGGAAATCACCACGAAAATCGACAGCAGATAAAACACGCCGATGCGCCAGATCACCGAACGCGTGGCCTTGGCGATGTTCTGCGCCGGGTTGCTCGATTCGGCGGCCGCGATGGTCACCGCTTCCGTCCCGATAAAGCTGAACATGATGGTGATGAAAGCCCCGACCACCGCCGACAAACCATTCGGGGCGAACCCGCCGTGCTCTTCCATCAAACGGCTCAAACCGCTGGCCTCACGCTCCGGAATCCAGCCCATCAACACCGCAAAACCCAGCCCGATGAACCCGATGATCGCCACCACTTTGGCCATCGCAAACCAGAACTCGAACTCGCCGTACTTGGACACGCTGAACAGGTTGGTCACCACCAGCAAAATGATCGACAGCAACGCGAACAACCACGCATCGACCTGGGGAAACCACTGATTCAAGACATGCCCGGCGGCCAGCGCTTCGATCGGAATGACCAGCACCCAGAACCACCAATACAACCAACCAATGGTGAACCCCGCCCAACGGCCGATGGCCTGATCGGCATAGGTGGAAAACGATCCCGTGTCCGGATGGGCCACGGCCATTTCACCGAGCATGCGCATGACCAGCACGACCAGCAGACCGGAGAAGAGATAAGCAAGCAAGACTGCCGGGCCGGCGGCGGCAATGGCGTGGCCGGAGCCGACAAACAGCCCCGCACCGATGATGCCGGCAATGGAAAGCATGGTGACATGACGCGGCTTGAAGCCCTGCGCCAACTGACCGTTCGAGTCCTTCGAGTTCAGACTATTCATTGTTTTTGTTGTTCTCTGGTGATCGACGTTTGGGCGTACTGACGACGTGTCAGGCGATCATCATTTCTTCCTGTTGCCCTGCTCCAGAGCGGCGCACCTCAAGCGCTGCTGCGTTACAAATCGGTCGGACGACGACGCAGGGCGATGAAATGATGCGTCACCTTACGTGCCTGGAGTTGATCGCAAATAGCCTGGGAGCGGCACGACGGTGTCTGATTTCGACATGGTGAATGGCATTCGGGCCCGTTCGAGAGCGCCATCACAGAATAAAAAAGGGGCGCTGATTTATTCAGGAAAAATAAATCAGTCCCCCTTTTTCTGGCCGGTGTCAGCCCTTGGTCAGATCAACCAACGGTGTCTGCCGCACCTCGGTCTCCCGCCCGCCCTGAATGTCGCTCACCTGCTTCAAGGCCTTATCCACCGCCGCCTTATCCGCCAACAAGCTGTAGCTGATGCGGAACTGTTTGTGTTCCTTCGGCCCGATGGTGGGTACCAGGTTCAGTGGCCGCTGATAACGGCGGTTGTAGGAAAAACTCGTCCCCGGCTCCAGCCCGGTGACATAACCCTGACCTTGGGTATCGGTATTCTTCCACAGGGAAAACACCGGCAATGTCTGCGTATTGAAGCCAACCGAAACGCCCAGGCTGCCAGCCTTGTTATGCAATACGGTTAACGTATCGCCCTTGGCATCGGCGTACGGCACGACGTTGTAAACCGTTTCGTCGTAGTCCTTGGTCGGTGCGCGGTAGGTTTGCCATTCAGCCAAATCGCCCTTGGCCTTGTCGTTGAACGGCGACACCTGTTTCACCGGCGCGGCGAAACGAGCGCCCTGCTCCAAGAACGGGGTGCTGAAGTTACTGTGGTACAGCGCCTGGTACTCCTTCGGATAGTCACCGTTGTTGGTCAGGGTGTCGTTAAGGGCGAACACAACGCTGCCGGGTTCGGTGACCAGTTCGGTGGCGACGGAGAAGTCGACTTTCTTGAACGCCTGCTCTTTCAGCTCACCGCGCAGGGTGATGGCGTACGGTGGCGTTTCATCGATGTGCAGGGTGACTTTGTTCGCAGGAATGTTGGCGGCCCGGCCGTGCAGGGTCAGCAGTTCGCCGTTGTCGACGCCGGGGTGGCCGACCCATTCGTATCCGCAGCGGGTCACCAGCTCGTTGAAACCCTCCAGCCAGCCAAGACCATCGCGGCCATTGAGTTCGATGAAGGACGGATTGACCACCTCCTTGACCGGCGAATCCCAACCCATGCGCACATCGCCGACCGAGGCCTGCAAGACGTTCATTCCGCGCGTCGGCACCACCGAGAGTTTCATCGTGCCGTTATCGATGTCGACAATGCTGACGCCCTCCTGCCGACCGCCATGCAAAGTGCGCAGGCTGACGCTGAAGGGTTTGACGGTTTTCAGGCCTAGTTGCTGGCTGGTGATCTGCCAGTTCTGAGCGGCTTTGTCGGTGTCGAGCAGAACGTAATCCCAGGCCATGGCGTGGGAGGCAGCGGACAGTGCGCTGAGGGCAACAACGAGTTTGAGCGGGGTCATGGGAGCAGCCTTTTCTTGGAGTTGTGCCGTTTTTATAAACCTGCTGAAACGTTTCATCAAGCTATGTTTCCAGCCAGTCAGAATGAAGCTGCGGAAAACGCTTTTGCAGCCATTCGATAAAAACCTGAACCTGGGGTGCCAAATGCGTCCGACTTGGGTAGAGCAACGAAACAGGGCGAGGAGCTGGCCGATAGGGCTTTAGAATTTCCACCAACCCGCGACTGGCCAAATGCTCGGCAACGGTAATCCCAGGCGCCTGGATTATTCCGAAACCCGACACACCACACTGGACATACGCATTCGACTCGGTGACGGTGATGCCGGCGTTACTCACAAAGGATCGATCCTGACCTTTTAACGTGAAATGCCAAGGCAATGTCCTGTTGTTCTGACCGGACAAGAAGTTGACGCCTCGATGGGAGACCAGATCGTCGAGTGTCGCGGGTTCCCCGTACTGGTGCAGATACTCGGGCGCGGCACAGGTCACCATGGTCGCCATTGCGATTGGGCGAGCGATCAAGGTCGAATCCGGTAGATCACCAATACGCAACGCACAGTCGACGCCCTCGCCGATCAAGTCGACAGCCCGGTCAGTCACGCCCAGAACCATGTTGATACCTGGGTAGGAGGCGGTGAATTCTTTAAGGCTTTTGATGAATTCCAACTGCGCGAAAGCGGTCGGGATATCGACACGAAGTCGGCCCGTGAGCGTTGCTCCGGATCGGTCAAACATTGAGGTCGCAGCAGAAATATCCGCCAAAATCTCCTGCACCCGCTCATAGAACCTCTCGCCCTCGGCGGTAAGGGCCACCTTTCTCGTGGTGCGCTGAAACAGGCGCACGCCCAATGACGTTTCCAGCTCCTGGATATACCGGGTGACCTGGGGCCGCCCGATGTCCAGCGATTCAGCGGCTTTGGTAAAACTGCCGAGTTCCGCAAGCCTGGCAAACAGTCGCATCGATTGAAGCAGTTCCATGTCGCTACCCTATGAACCCGCTTGACCGCGAGTTGAACATGATTGTTGCTCAAGGATAGAACAATCATGTCTTTTGCCACGCATTTATTGCGCATCGTCAAAAGCGAAAAATGCACCCAAGGCAGAACCTGTCTGGTTCGAGGCCATTGACGTGTATTTGGAGATTCGCAATGAAAGCGTGGTTATTGAAAGATTTCGGACTCGACAACCTGCAATTGGGAGAGGTCGCGACTCCGCAGCCCAAGGCTGGCGAATTACTGGTGAAGGTCGGTGCTGTCTCGCTCAACTTTCGCGACAAGGCAATCGTCGACGGCATTTATGAACCGCACATGGTGCCCAAACCACTGATCCCGGTGAGCGATGCCGCCGGCACGGTGGTAGCTATCGGTGACAACGTCACGCGCTTCAAAGTCGGTGATCGCGTCAACTCACATCTCTACTCACGTTGGCTGGATGGCGAGCCAGGCCCGAACGAACCCGATTACTGCTTCGGTTCACCGCTACCCGGCGGCTTGGCCGAATACATGATCATCCATGAAGACAGCGCCGTCGGTGCCCCGGACAACATGAGCGACGAAGAGGCGGCCACACTTCCGATTGCTGCGCTCACAGCCTGGTATTCGCTGGTGGACTTTGGACAGATCCAACCAGGCCAGACCGTATTGGTTCAAGGCACGGGAGGTGTGTCGATATTTGCCGTGCAGATCGCAACTGCGCTTGGCGCGAAGGTCATCGCAACGTCGAGTAGCGATCAGAATCTGCAAACCGTCAAGGGGCTGGGGGCCGTGGCAGGCATCAACTACAGAACGACGCCGAACTGGGCGGACGAAGTGCTGAAGCTGACCGAAGGCAAAGGCGTGGATTTACTACTCGATGTGGCCGGCGGCAGCGGCATCAATCAATCGGTCGCCGCAACCAAGGCATCGGGGCGCATTGCGCAGATCGGATTTTTAACGGGGCAAACCGTAGAACTCAATCTGATGCCACTCATTTTCCGCCAGACGACCATTCGCGGAATCGCCGTGGCGCCGCGCTCATCATTCGATCGAATGAACACATTCCTCAACCAGCACAAGATCCGCCCCGTGATCGATCAGGTGTATCCGTTCGAGAAAGCACGTGAGGCTTATGAGCATCTCGCAAGGGGAGCATTTGGGAAGGTTGTGATCAAAATCGCTTGATAACCTTAAGGCGCCAATCCGGCGCCTTTTTTTGCCTGCCTCAGCGCTCAGAGGTGTGGCTGATTTCGACATCGCGAGCCGCGATCAGACCTCTGCAGCGCAGCCGATGCTTCACACAACAGATTACGGCTGGTTTCCAGAAACGAGTAAACCGGGCAGAAAGCCGCCGTGTTTAAAGCCTTTTTTGATTTGTGTTTAGAAACGCCCGGCATTACTTCCCCACGGCTACAGCGTCTTGCGTCATTGCCTACGACTACGCCAGAATCCGCCGGCTTGTGCGTCTGGGGTGCGGGTTTTATCGTTTCCGGGTCACTGAAAAACAGTGATCGGGTTTGGTAGCCCGCAGCGCTGACGCATCGCGTCACCTCATGCAGTTGCATTCATGCGACTGGATTTATGGTGGCCATGCTCAGGGCTTCTTCGGAAGCGCCGGTTCCAGTGCTCCGGTCTACCAACCTGCGTATGGTCGCCACCCCTCGTTTGGTAGCGAGAGTGGATGACTCCCATTTAATAAGTGCTGGAGATTCATCTATGTTCAAACCAACACCAAACCCACCGGAAACCGATCCGGTTTCTCCCTACAAATTTCCCGATTCCCGAACGCTCAACGAAGCGGCAGAACGCGCGCTCGATCACTACCTCACCCCGCAGCAACGGATCATGGGCAGCCACCACAAACACGACCCCATGTACATGGCCAACCCGGCCTACAACACTGAATCCCTCTTGGCCAACGCCAGCGAATCATTGGGATCGGCGAGTGAAATGCTCAACAACTTTGCTGCCACGCTGGAGCCTGCCCACCGCAAGACTGCGATCGGGATTGCGCAGTTGGTGATGTTGAGCGAGTTGGCGGTGAATCAGGCGTTGGATCATGTTGAGGTGAAGACCTAGACGCCAGCACTCTGTCATGACTGATTAGTAGGGGGCTTGAGAAAACGATGTCAGCCGAAGCTGCCATAGGGAATGGCAGCTATCGGCCAATTGATGCTTTTCACAAAAGGCCGTAATTCACAATCCATAGCTTTTCGTTGGCGAAGTGCAATCCCGCGACCATATTCGGGAACTCCCTCCCTGCTATCAACCGCCTCGAAGGCAAAATAAGTTAAAGGTTGGGATACTGTGCTTCCTCTTCTGATTGGATTGCGTGCCAATCCGACCACTGCTTAGCCTCTGCATCAAATAGCTCACGCGAGACGATGCGTGGCCTGAACTCAACGATATCCTGTGTATCCGTCGCAAATATGTAGCGGCTGGCGCCATTGATGATCATCGTACGAAAAAATGCGGCGTCGGAGAGACTAACCGTACTGCCTCGTGGAGGGGGGCGCTGGCCGACACAAGCAAATAGGAGGTGCTTGGGGCTTAGAGGAAGAAAAAGTCTTGTTCCTTTTACCCCCCAGCCGCCTTCTAGGCTCAGCTCTCCATTCGCCCCTACTCCCATCCTTGTGAACGGATTATCAGTTGTTGGCCAAGTGACTCCAGTGGGGGCGTGGAGAATGGTCCATCGATGAGTTGGCATACGATGGATTGTGTTTTTGAGGATGTGTTCGAGTTGCCAAATCCAAAACTTCCGCCCGTTCAGTACCCGTGCTTCGATACCTTCTGAGCCATCCTCATTTTTCACGCGATGGAGCTTAAGGGGGAGCTTGCTATATGGGTCTACAGCTGGTGCGGGCTCAATTTTGATACCAGAAGCCAAAGCTGCTTCAACTTTGGCAACCGACTCCACCATCGATTCAGACAAAAGAGCCTCAAGCGTTTCGTTCTGGCGCTTCATGAAGCTGTGCATGCCTGTAGGCGTCCTAATCGACTGCGCTACCGCGAAACGGAACAAATTGTTCCAATCTTCGACACTCAATTGCGTTTCTTTCACTACCTTTGTTATCGAAACCGATGCAGGTTGCTCAAATTCGCGATCAAGCCAACGCTCAATCTCATCGCTGTCCTTAGAGCCTGAGAAATAGGTATAAAGGTGCTGGTGCTTAGCAATACCTTTGGGGGAATGAGACTTCCAATGCTCGCACTTCTCATGTGGCACTAGGAGCCTATACGTGAGAATTTTTCCATTGACCACCCACTGCCTTAGGTAGGCCTGAGGTACATAGTGGTTATCTTTTTTGATACCTTCCATCGTGGCGCTTTATCCCCATTTTTGGATTTGACATGCACCGACCAACCTACACCATAAGAGCAGCACGAAAATTCTCACCCAGGGTCAGCAGGCAACTCAAGTACATGCTCAGCGCCGAACCACGCGGTGATCTGAGCTAGAGCTGCCTGGCTCAACAGTTGAGTGAAAAGCAGAGCCAAACGGACCTTGGGACGAGAGCACGCAACGTAGAAGAGATTCCGATTGCTTTCGAATTTTTCGCGCCTATTCGCCGGTGGCCCCGGCTGAAACCACTCGAGCATTTCAGCAAAATTATATTGGTTCCAGCCGCGGCCCAGTACAACGATCACGTTTTCGAATTCGGCTCCCTTTACCCCGTGTTTTGTCGCGAACGGCGTATGCCCATCAATGAATTGGTCTAGCGCTATCAGCTCCGAATAAGGAACGCCCCTTAGCTTTCGAAGCTGAGTAATCCTGCGTGGCTCGTCCTCACATGGTTCAACACCGGCGGCCTGTAACCCTTGCTCATTTCGTAGCACCGCATTGGGAAGTTGCATCTGCGGTACGGCTATGATGTGGTCAATCACCTCGCCGATGGTACCCGACAACCTCAGTTCGAGGAGCGTATCCATTGCCTCAGTCCAAGCGACTTTGTCGCTGTGCCTTCGAATCGTTGGTCGATCACTTGCCAGGTGCCCAAACATGGCGCCGTATCTACGCTGTTGATATGCGGCACATGCTGGCTCAAGCTGATCTGCAAGATACTTGATGTGCGGATCTTCCTTCTTCAGCCACTGATCGTTGAACTGTCCAAAAATTGGAGGGATCGAGGAATACCCCTGCTCACGAGCAATACCCTTGTGGTTCAAAATCAGAATCTTGGTCTTCTGGGGAGAGAGGTCCCATCCTTCGACGTTTAGCTGAGCTTTCAAGCATTCGAAGTAAGCACGAGCTGCTTCAGGACTGGTGTCGCCAGTCCAGTGCCCCCCCCCCGACTCCTGTGCGCCTTGCTCCAGGCCAGCGATTGGTATGGAACACCCGAGCTTCACCGATCAAGTCCGGATCTCTAACTTCCTGCCGCAAACCTGGTCGCATCTGATTCAACACATCGACAATCCGCGATGCTGAGCGAAAATTCGCATTTTTTTCGATCGGCTGGAGTGCCTCATGCTCTACCAGCCCGCAGCCCTCATCGTAAATCTTTTGCCAATGGTCACCAAATAGACCAATCATCGGCCCCTCACCACGATCTAAAAACCACGATTTCAGTGCTCCGACAAAGTGTTCATCCGTGTCCTGATACTCGTCGACAAACAGGATCGGATATCGGGAGGTCAATACGGCTCTGAACTTCGGAGACGGAAGCGCCTTAACCATCAAGGTCAGGACATCTTCATGTCGAATCGAGACCTCGTCCTCGGATACGCGTGGAATACCCATTTCGTAATGGATGCGCCTATTGCCTACGCCACCAACTGTTTCAAGACGCTCTCGCCAAAAAGATTCAGCACCAAGGAATTCTCTCAGTGATGTTTGAAAATCTCGGAGCAATGACCAACAGAAACCATGCACGGTCTCGGCGCGGATCGCAGGGTGCGCCTGGAACCGAGAGATGATCTCGTCTTTTGCCACATTGGTGTAAGTGATACACGCGATTTGCTGACGCTCCCGGATCAATGCCTGACCTCTTTGCTCAATCAATCGGCTCAGAGCCTTCTCGAGTGAGTACGTCTTACCAGCTCCAGCACCTGCTTCCAGGCGAAAGCTTTGACCTTCTTCCAAACAGGCGAACATACGCTCCAACGCTTCCCGCCCGGCTCTGTCCGCCGGGCTTTCGTGATTGTTAGGCATCGCCTTGCTCCCCTTCAGCGACCACTGCCTCGCCAGCAGCTTCAACCACTGCTGCCATGGCCCGAGCAACCATTTTGGCATCGACGTCCGGCGCCCCAACTGCGAGCCAACGCAATCCCTCAGCAATGTATTTAGGTACGCTCCAGTTCGTATCATCGATTGCGTAGTTCAATGCGAAGGCTGACTTTTTCTGATCTGCTGCGTGCTCGTAAGCTAGGGTGGCAACATCACCCTGTCCTAGCTCAAAGCGATTCAGGTTCGCCAGAATAAATGCGTCCTCAAAGCTTCTGCCTGATGGCCCTGGATCAACCCCTTCCGGAATTTGGTAGGCGAGACGCGTTAACCCTCTGGTCTTCTCTGCTGGTGTTTTCGCCAGCAGTTGGGCAGGAGTGACTTCGGCCTCAAACCAGTCTTTGAGGCAGGCATTGCTCGTGTACAGCCCCTCTGCAACAGGACAAGCTTTTCGTTTTCTATCTGCGTTCGGCTTAACGGAATCAATGTCAGTTACGATCAGCGTACGCAGTTCCAAGAAAGTAAGCAGATCATGGAACCGGTGTGCATACGCGCCGCCAACTTCCATAACCGTCAAGTACTGACTTGCCAGCTGAGGTTCACCGACCGCCGCTGCGTCAGTTTTGGCGATCATGGTTGGCAGCAGCAAGCGCTCTGATGTCCCCTCGATCAAGATGGCTTTGTCTGCAAAGAATAGGTCGCAGCGGGTGAGCGTCAGGTACTGATATAGAAAATCTCTATCCGGTGCGGGAGCCCCGCCCATACCCTGCCTCAGGTCTTTGATCTTGGACTGCCGGATCCCGTTTTCGTCGGTCACCGAGAGAAAGTAACGCATGGTTTCGAAGCGCGCTTCGTTGGCCATGTGTGGCGAGTGGGTGGAAATTACAAACTGCACTGGCCAAGGACGGCTGTCATTCAGTTGCTGCTCGAACGCGCCCTTGATCAGATGCAATTGTCGGATGAAGACCTCCTGCATTTGCGGATGCAAATGAGCTTCAGGCTCTTCAATGAAGATGAGGTGTACGCTTGCTGCTGCCGGTGTAGCTTGGAATTCCCTGAAGAATTTCAGTAATTGCAGAAGTATGTACACCAGGTTGCGGACGCCGAGTCCATTGTAGCTTTCCGGAAGAGTCAGGCCGTTTACACCCCGGTATCTAACCTGCGTGTGATCTTTGAGCAGGCGCTCGACATCGAAGGTCGTCACAGTGGTGAGGCCTGGGTCATCTAGCCCGGGGTAACCGAAAAGCTCGAATGTTGGGAGCAGTGAAGTCAGTCCCGCGTTGAAACCGTCATGCAATTCCTTTTGAATTTTCTCCACCGCTCCATGGAGCTGTTCGGCTGTGGTTCGTTTCTCGGGATCTGTGGGGTCAGTCAATGCCGATTGGAACAGCACCTCCACCACCTTCCCAAGAACATCGCGCTCTCTGTGTGTATCGTCATCTAGGCCCCGTTGTGCATTGATGAATCCGCCGCGGATTAACGTAGTGAGTGATTTTAGATCGAGGTCCTTTCGGTTCGTAGGATCGTTGGGGTCAACCGCTTCCAGACGGGGCTCGTAGGCCGACGCCAAACGTTTCTTGATCAGGCTGAAGAAGCTAGGACGTAGATCCTCCTGCTCAGCGTCTGGGACATTCATTTCCGCGAAAAGCGAATCAAGGCCTGTCGCACGCGGTCCATACGTCAAGACGATGCGCGCACAACAACAATCTGGATCTAGGTCTACTATGCATTCGCTGAGCGGCCCCAGGTCTGGGTCATCTACGTCATAGGAAATGTCCAATGTGACCCTGACAACGGGAAGCATGGCAGCAACGTCGGAGCGAGCTATTCCGTCGTGAAACGCATTGAATGCCGTCCAAAACTCTTCGTGACTACCTAGGGAGAAATCCTCAAGTCTGAATGAGGGAGTCCGGTCTGAAAGGAGCCGGCGGAACACCTCAGCGATGGAGGTTTTGCCGCAGTTGTTGCGTCCTACGATCAGCGTCGTGCCGTCTTCTAGGCCAAGGCCGACGTTCTGAAGCAGTCTGAAATTTTGAATCTCAACGCGCTCGATCTGCATGATGTCCCTACCGTGAAATCGTATAGCCATCACTGTAGATGCTGAATTGGAGTAGTCAATGCAGGGACAATTCTCCTCAAAGCACTCGCTGTCCGCGACCGATAGGTTTGGCTCGATAGTGGTCAGACGCGGCCGGGGGCTTTTGGCCGATAGCATTCACGCGCAAGCACCGTCACTCCCACTCAAACCGCCCCACCCAAAACAACGAAAGATCCAGCTCACTCTCCCCCCGCAAACACCACTGCGCAAACGCCTCCCCCAGCGCCGCCGAGTGTTTGAACCCGTGCCCGGAGCACGCCGACACCACCAACGTATGCTGCAACCGTGGATGCTCATCAATGATGAAATGCCGATCCGGCGTAACGGTGTAGGCGCAAACCGCTGACTTCACTACCCGATCCGTCAGCCCGGCGATCCGCCCCTGCACCTGCTGTTCGTACATCTCGCGCTCTTCCTCGGCCGAGACTGTGCGATCCAGAGTTTCAGGCGTGGACGTGCTGTGATATTGCGCCGTCGCCACCTTCAAACTGCCCTCCTCCGGCAATGCGGGAAAGCCGTAGAAATCGTCGTCCGGGCCGTGGGTGAAGATGAACGTGGGCGAGTGGCCGACCAGTCCGGCGTCAGGCTCGGTTTCGAACCAGAACAGTTTTTGCCGATAGACGCTGAGCAGTTTGTCGAACGGCGCGCCCAGCAAACCGCCCGCCCAGTTGCCGGCGGTGACCACCAGTTTGTTCGCCCGCACGGTGCGCTGGTCGGTGGTGACTGTGACGCCCTGCTCGTCCGAGCTGATGTGGGTCACGGTCTCGCCCTTGTACAGCGTGGCGCCGTGTTGTTCGGCCAATCTGAGTTGCACGTCGATGCAGCGTTCGGGCCGAACAAAACCGCCTTCGGGCTCGAAGTAGCCAATGGCGTCGTCGCGCACCTGGGCAAACTGCGGAAAGCGCTGGCGGATCTGGGCAGCGTCGAGGACTTCGTGTTCGATGCCGTAGGTCTGTGCCAGGGCGATGGTGCGCAGGGTGAAGTCGGTTTCGTCGGTGGGGTCGAAGTCGGGGCTCGAGGTCAGCACCAGCAGGCCGGACTGTTCGAACAGGGACTCGCCCGACAGCGCTTCCAGCTCGCGCCAGATGCGGTGGGAGTTGCGCACGATGGGCACGTACTGCGCGCCCTCGCCCACGGACAGCCGGGTGATGCGGGTGTCGCCATGGCTGGAGCCGAATGTGTGCGGCGGATGGTGACGGTCGATGCCGACCACGTTGACCCCGGCCTTCGCCAGTTGATACACCGTGGCCGCGCCCATGGCGCCGAGGCCGATGACCAGTGCTTCGCATCGTTCCATGATTGATTTCCGCTCAGGCAAAAGAGCCACAGTGAAGCGGATCAGGCGATAGAAAACAATCCGCTGAAAGCCGCGCTCAGGCAAAAATGCGGGAGCCGGGCTAATTCAATCAGGTTGTCTGTCGGTACTAACTGTAATCAAACGAAATTTGAGGTTGGGAACCCGGGGAATGTCCTTTTGACCAGCCACTGATTGTCCTTTCGTTCATGCATCGGCATCCCCTCGCAAGAGGCCGCACGACGTTAACGAAGCAGGAAAATCGTGGCTGTAGGACGTATCTCTAAAGAGGTGGGGATTGTTCGACGTGAACGGATTGCATCTCGGCAACAACCGCCTCGATCACACACAAAGCCGTCGGTGACAGGCTTCTACCCTGCAAACTCACCACCCCGATTTCAGAATGAAATTCCGGCCTGTCCACAACATGAAGCTCGATCAAACGCCCCACCCGAATGTCTTCAGCCACGGCGCCATGAATGACGCCGAGGATGGTGTCGGTTGAACCAGCGACGGTTTTGAGCAGGGCCACGTCGTCGCACTCCAGCACGATGGGCAGCGCATGGCGGGTGGAGATGCCGAGGGTTCGGGCGGTCTCGAGTTTCACGACTTCGGGCAAGCGCGTCGTGGCGATGCCATAGCCTTCCAGCTCGCCCATCGCCACTTTACGCCCGGCCAGCGGATGCTCCGGACGCACGAAGAAGCCTGCCGAAACCTGGCCCAGCGAGCGGATCAAAAGATCGGATTCCGCGGTGAAGTTACGGATATCGGCAACAAAGAATTCGATCCCTTCAGCGCGCAGCCGCGCTTCGAGAATCTGCCAGTTGTTCACTTCAACACGCAGGGTGACCGCCGGGTGATCCAGGCGCAGTCGCGGCACGACTTGATGCATCAACATGGCCGCCGGGAACGGGCCGACGCCAAAGGCGAGGCTGCCCAGTTGGCGATCGCTGTAGAGCGCCATGTCCCGCTCCAGCGACCGGGCATCGAACAGGAGCCGCCGCGCTCGCTCGATCAGAAACTCCCCCGCCGGCGTCGGGCGGACGTCGCCGGTGTCGCGATCGAACAGGCGCTGCCCGGTTTCGCTTTCCAGCGCCTGAATGCTGCGGCTCAGGGCCGGTTGGCTGAGGTGAACGCGCTCGGCGGCGCGACCGAAATGGCGTTCATCGGCCAGCGCGAGAAGGTGTGACAGTCGTTTGAGGTCCATTCACCCGATGCTAGCGACGCATTATCCGGATGTAAACAATGCATTGGATACATCACCGCCCTGCCCCTAGGCTGGAGCGCATTCGACCCTCGGAGAACAACAAGAATGAAACCGACCCTCTACACGATCATCGCCCTCACGCTGGTGTCCCTCGGCGGCTGCGACAACAAACCCAACGTCGTGGCCGGCGACGCCACGCCCGCCACGGCAGCGGTGATCCAGGCGTCGATCAAGGGCCTGGACCTCAGCGACAACCGCGACATGGAAGATGCCCAACGCGGTTTCATCGCCCGACCCACCGGCAAGATCCTCGGCTCCGACGGCAATGTCCTGATCGATTTCGACGCGTACCGCTTCGTCGAAGGCCAGGCGCCGGCCACCGTCAACCCGAGCCTGTGGCGCCACGCGATGCTCAACGCACAGATCGGTCTGTTCAAGGTCCGCGACGGGATTTACCAGTTGCGCGGTTTTGACATCGCCAACATGACGCTGATCGACGGGCAGACCGGCTGGATCGTGGTCGACCCGCTGACCTCCCGTGAATCTGCCGCAGCGGCGTTGGCATTTGCGCGCGAGCATCTGGGCAACAAGCCCGTCACCGCGATCATTTTCACCCACGACCATGCCGACCATTTCGGCGGTGTGCTGGGCATCACCTCAAGCAGCGAAGTCGCCCAGCGCAATATTCCCATCGTCGCGCCTGCCGGGTTCATGGAGGAAGCCACCAGCGAAAACATCCTGGCGGGCCCGGCGATGGCGCGGCGTTCGATGTATCAGTTCGGCAAGAACCTGACGCCGGGCGCCACCGGCATCGTCGACACCGGTCTGGGCAAAAACGTCGCCTACGGCAGCATGGGCATCCTGCCGCCGACGCAGATCATCGACCAGCCGATCCAGCCGCTGGTGCTCGACGGCGTCAGCTTCGTGTTCCACAACATGCCCGGCGCGGAAGCCCCGGCCGAGCTGACCTTTTCGATCCCCGCGCTCAAGGCGTATGGCGGTGCGGAGCTGCTGGCGCAGACCATGCACAACCTCTTGCCGATCCGTGGCGCCAAGGTGCGCGATGCGCTGCGCTGGTCCGAATACACGCAAATCGCCCTCGACGAATTGGGCGACACTGAGTTCTATTTCGGTCAGCACAACTGGCCGATCTGGGGCAACGAGCGGATCCGCGAATTCATCACCAAACACCGCGACGTCTACAAATACCTGCACGACCAGACCGTGCGCCTGATGAACGCCGGCTACACCCCCAACGAGATCGCCGACAAGATCCAGCTGCCGGATTCGCTGGCGTCGTACTTCGGCACCCGTGGTTATTACGGCGACCTGCGCCATAACGTCAAGGCGATCTACCAGCTGTACCTGGGCGCCTACGATGGCAACCCCGCGCACTTGAATCCGCTGGTGCCCAAGGAATCGGCAAAGCGCTACGTCGAATTGATGGGAGGCAATGCCAAGGTGGTCGAGGCCGCGCGCGAGGCCTATGACAAGGGCGAATACCGCTGGGTCGCCGAGCTGCTGGATCAGGCCGTGCTCGCCAACCCCGACGACACGGCCGCCAAAGAACTGCTGGCCCGCGCGTACGAACAGATGGGCTATCAGGCGGAATCGGCGACCTGGCGCAACAGCTACCTGACCGCGGCCATGGAGCTGCGCAACGGCCCGCCAGCCAAGGGCGTCAAACGCTCCGACCTGATCGAACTGATGAAGCAGACGCCCACTGAGCGCTTCCTCGAAGCCATGGCCGCAAGCCTCGACGGGCCGGCGGCGGATGGCAAGAACTGGACGTTCAATCTGGTGCTGACCGATACGAATGAATCGTTCGTGCTGTGGATCGAGAACGCCGTGCTGCACTATCGAAAAGGCCCGACGGCAGAGAATGCCAACGCAACGCTGACTGTCACCAAGGACCTGTTCGTCCAGTTGCTGGGGGGCACCGCCGGGCTGAAGGAAACGCTTACCTCCGATGATCTGAAGGTGGAAGGCAGCAAGGTCGATCTCGTGAGGTTTCTGGGGCTGCTGGAAAAGGCGCCGGGGAATTTTGCGATTGTTGCGCGGGCGCGCGACTGATTCACAACGCACCGTGCGAGTGTAATGATTCGGCCAGTCGGTGCAGTGTGTCAGCACCGACTTTCTGCCTTGAGCAAATACGGCTAGGCGCATTCAGGCCGCGATCGTCGATGCTAAGGCCGACCGAATTTCCAGGACTTCCACACCGTGCCCGACACTCCGACTCAAATGGCCTACGCGAGACGCTTCACGGCGGTACTCGCCTACATCGACGCCAACCTTGAAGGCGACCTGTCGGTGAAGGCGTTAAGTCAGGTTGCGAACTTTTCCGAGTTCCACTTTCACAGGCAATTTACGGTATTCGTCGGCGTGCCCGTTTCTCGTTATGTGCAGTTGATGCGCCTGCGTCGTGCGGCGCACCGCTTGATCGCCCTGCCTCACCTCTCGGTGATGGACGCCGCGCTGGATACGGGCTTCGAGAGTCCCGAGGCGTTTTCGAGGGCATTCAAGCGAGCCCTCGGCCTCTCGCCCGGGGCCTTTCGCAAGGCACCGGACTGGAAGGTCTGGCATTCGGTCTTTGCCATTCCGCATTTCTCAAGGAGCATTGCCATGCAGGTACGAATTGTCGACTTCCCCGAAGTTCGCGTCGCCGCACTCGAACACCGCGGCCCGCCAGGGCTTCTCAATCAAAGCGTGCAAACGTTCATCCGGTGGCGCCAGCAAAGTGGCCAGTCACCCGTGGCGTCGAGCCGCACGTTCGGGATTCCCTATGGCAATCCCGACACGACACCAGCGCAAGACTTTCATTTCGCGATTTGCGGTGAGATTCACGACACCGTGGCGCCCAATGCATTCAATGTCGGCGAACTGATCATTCCCGCCGGTCGCTGCGCCGTCGTCCGTCATGTGGGCTCCACCGATCACATCGGCGAAACCATCTACCCGATCTACCGTGACTGGTTACCGGCCAGCGGCGAAGAATTGCGTGATCACCCACTGTTTTTCGAATACTTGAGCATCAGCCCCGAGACCCCGAAAGATCAGTGGCAAACGGATATCTACGTGCCGCTGCGCTAGCCTGCTCATGCCCGATCTGCTCGTGCAGCAGGTCGGGCAAATGCGCACGACTGCGAACAGAATCAGGCAAGCAATCCGGAGAAATGCGCTAACAGAATGGGGACACGGAACGTGAAGATGGCTGTCCGACTGATCCTTCGAGGACGTTCCCATGCTTGTACACGCCTACGGTGCCCACGCCGGCGATAAACCCCTTGAGCCGATGCAGATCAATCGCCGCGCGCCGGCGGCCCATGATGTGCAGATCGACATCGCCTTCTGCGGCATCTGCCACTCCGACCTGCACCAGGTGCGCGCCGAATGGGCCGGGACGCAATTCCCCTGCGTGCCGGGGCACGAGATTGTCGGCCGCGTTTCGGCAGTCGGCGCCCATGTGTCCGACTACAAAGTCGGTGATCTGGTGGGTGTCGGCTGCATCGTCGACAGCTGCAAACACTGCGAGGATTGCGAGACCGGTCTGGAAAACTACTGCGACGGCATGATCGGCACCTACAACTTCCCGACCCCGGACGCACCGGGCTGGACCCTCGGCGGCTACTCGCAAAACATCGTGGTGCATGAGCGTTATGTCCTGCGTATCCGTCACCCTGAGGCGCAGTTGGCCGCCGTCGCGCCGCTGCTGTGTGCGGGCATCACTACGTACTCGCCGCTGCGTCACTGGAACGCCGGGCCGGGCAAAAAGGTCGGTGTGGTCGGTATCGGTGGCCTGGGCCACATGGGCATCAAACTGGCCCATGCGATGGGCGCGCACGTCGTGGCGTTCACCACCTCCGAGTCCAAGCGCGAAGCCGCAAAAGCACTGGGCGCCGATGAGGTCGTGGTATCGCGCAATGCCGAAGAAATGGCCGCGCACACCAAGAGCTTCGACTTGATCCTCAACACCGTCGCCGCGCCTCACGATCTCGACGCGTTTCTGGTGCTGCTCAAGCGTGACGGCGCCCTGACGCTGGTCGGTGCGCCCGCCTCACCGCATACGTCACCGAACGTGTTCAACCTGATCATGAAGCGCCGGACCATTGCCGGTTCAATGATCGGTGGCATTGCCGAGACCCAGGAGATGCTGGATTTCTGTGCCGAACACGGCATCGTTTCCGACATCGAGCTGATTCGCGCGGACCAAATCAACGCGTCCTACGAGCGGATGCTGCAGGGTGATGTGAAATATCGTTTTGTGATCGATAACTCGACGCTGGCTGGCTGAGCCCTTACTCCGGCAAACCCGCCAACCGCAAACCTTCGGCAAACCGGGCGACGTCTTCAGGCCGTTGAATGGGCAGCCACGCGCTCAGGCTGGACACCCGCAATGTCGGGTCCAGCTGACGCAGCCGTTCCATGGCCTGCCCGGCTTTGTCGGTTCGCCCGCCGAGCGCGTGGCTGGCGGCGATCAGGGCCGCCGCTACCAAAAGACTGGGAAGATTTCCCTGCGCTTTCTCGGCCCAGGAAGTCGAGAGCTCGAAGCGACCCGCAAAGAAGTGTGCCAGCGCCATCCCGACCTGCATGCGGAACATTTCCGGATCCAGCGGGCTCAGGCGCACGGCATGCTCGAGGTTGGCAATGGCGGCTTCGGTTTCGCCACCCAAGGCGCGCAGGATACCGCCGAGATACCAGGCCGGCGCCAGATTGGGGTTGAGCACTCGAGCCCGATCCAGCAAAGCAATGCCACAATCGACATCCCCGGTCAGATGGGCCAGGGCATGACCGCAGCGGGTCAGCGCCACGGCGTCATCGCGCCCCAGTTCCACACCCATTCGCGCCAGCCGCGCACCTTCGGCGATTTCCCGGGGCCGGTCGGTCATCCAGCCGTTGAGCTTGCGCCAGAAGTGGCACCACGCGGCCATGCCATACGCCGAGGCGAATTCCGGATCCAGTTCAATCGCCCGGGAGAACAACGCCAGTGCCTGCTCGATCGCCTCTTGGGTGCCGATGTGCAGTTTGGCCGTGCCCCGCAGGTAGTAATCATAGGCATCGAGGCTGTCGGTGGGCTTGCGTTTGGCCCGCTCGATTTCCGCGCGTTCAAGCTGCGGCGCAATGGCGCCCACTACGCTCTCGGCCACTTGATCCTGGAGTTCGAAAATATCGTCGAGCAGGCCTTCGAAGCGCTCGGCCCACAGGTGCGTGCCGCTGCACGCATCAATCAACTGGCCGGTGATGCGGATCTTGTTGCCGCTCTTGCGCACGCTGCCTTCCAGCACGTAACGCACACCCAGTTCCTGACCGACGCCTCGCGCATCCACCGCCCTGCCCTTGTAGGTGAAACTGGAGTTGCGGGCGATGACGAACAGCCAGCGCAGGCGCGACAACGCGGTGATGATGTCTTCGACGATGCCGTCGGCGAAATAGTCCTGCTCGGGGTCGCCGCTGAGGTTCTGGAAGGGCAGGACGGTGATCGAAGGTTTTTCCGGCAGGACAAGTGTCGTGGCCACTTCGGGTATCGCAGGCGCTTCGGGCGCATTGACGGGGCTGTCGCTCGAGGTGATTTCACCGACAAAGCGATAGCCCTTGCGCGGCACCGTGCGCACCAGGCGCTGCTGCTCGCCGGTGTCGCCGATGGCCTTGCGCACGGCGTTGATGTGGCTGGTGATGGTCGATTCGGAAACGATCCGGCCGCTCCATACGGCGCTCAACAGTTCGTCCTTGCTCACCACCCGCTCGCGGTTGCTGACCAGCAGCAACAGCAGATCGAAGACCTGCGGCCCGACCGTCACGACTTGCCCGTGACAGGTCAGTTCCCGGCGCTGCTGGTCGAGCAGGTAGTCTTCAAACACAAATTGCACGGTGGCTGTTCTCTGGTCTGGCGCCCGCGACGCCGTGTCCGGGCAGGCGATTGTTTTGCGCTCGATCATACGGCAGACCTCGGGCCGCCGCACCGGTCTGCACACTGGTCTACGCATCTGCCGACGGATTGGCCTGTCTGGACAAAAAACCAAGACAAATCCAAGGTCACCACAAGGATTTGCCCGAGCGCCGCAAGCATGCTCAACCCACATCGACAGCAATGGTTGCCGTCGGCAAGTGGAGAGTTGCCATGAAGATCGTCGTTATCGGAGGCACCGGCCTCATCGGATCGAAACTTGTGAACAATCTGCGCGAACGCGGCCACGACGCCCGCGCCGCCTCCCCTAACACCGGCGTCAACAGCATCACCCGCGAAGGCCTTGCCGAAGCGATGGACGGCGCCCAGGTGGTGGTCGACGTTTCCAACGCCCCTTCGTGGGAAGACCAGGCCGTACTCGACTTCTTCGAGACCTCCACTCGCAACCTCCTCGCCGCCGAAGCCGCCGCTGGGGTTCGCCATCACGTGGCGCTGTCGATCGTCGCCAGTGAGCGCTCGCCTGCCAACGGCTACTTCCGCGCCAAGGTCGCCCAGGAGAACCTGATCAAGGCCTCGAGCATTCCGTACACCCTAGTGCGGGCCACGCAATTCTTCGAATTTGTCGGCGGCATCGCCCAATCCGCCACCGTCGGCGAGGAAGTGCGCCTGTCGCCGGCACTGATCCAGCCCATGGCCTCCGACGATGTCGCCGCTGCCCTCACCGACGTTGCCTTGGCAGCGCCGATCAACGGCACGCAGGAAATCGCCGGCCCCGAAGCCATGCCCCTCGACGAGCTGGTGCGGCGTTTTTTCCGCGCCACTCACGACACCCGCAAAGTGATCCCGGACGTGCACGCCCGCTACTTCGGCGGCGAGCTCGACGACCAGTCGCTCACCCCCGGCAGCAGCAACCCGCGCCTGGGCCCGACGCGCTTTGAAGACTGGCTGGCGAAATCGACCCAGCGCTGAAACACCCCACCTGATTTGAAGGAGTATCGCCATGTTCAGCCGAATCCTGCTGGCCGCCACGTTTGCGGCCGTTTCGATTTCATCTGCCTCGGCCGCCGAACCGCAGGCGGGCAAGGTCACCGTGGTGTTCGACCGCGCCCTGCCCAACGTTCCGGGCAAATCCATGCGGGGCGTGCTGGTGGAATACGCGCCCGGTGGATCTTCGCCGGCGCACTTTCATCCGAAGTCCGCGTTCATCTACGCCACGGTGCTTGAGGGCGCCGTGCGCAGCAAGGTCGGTGACGGGCCGGAGAAGGTCTACAAGGCCGGGGAAAACTTCGTCGAGCTACCGGGTGACTTCCACGCGGTGAGCGCCAATGCCAGCACCACTGAGCCGTCCCGTCTGCTGGCGGTGTTCGTGCTCGACAGCAGCGAGACCGACCTGGTCAAACCCGTCAAGCCGTAACCGATCCTTACGCCAATCCACCTCCGGCAGCGTGGCTGCCGGAGAGTACCGCTACGGGGCGCGATCAAGGTCGGCGTTGCAAAACATGCCCGATCAAAGCATTGATCTTTCGCCCCACACCCAGTAAAAAACCGTCTTCCCTTTCCGCCCTTGCAAGGAGCAGCGGATGCTCGAACTCGCCACGCAACGCCTTGACCTGCGCACGATGGTCGAATCCGACTGGCCGCTGTTCCTCAGGCTGCACTCCGAGCCGCAAACCATGCAGTACGTGTTCGGTGAAATCGCCGAGGACCAGGTGCGCAAAGGCTTCGAGCATCGGCTTCCGGCCTGGGGGCCGCAGTCGGATCACTGGTTGTGTCTGGTGGTGACCGACAGGGCCAGCGGGCAGGAACTGGGCGTGACCGGATTCCGCATTCTGTCGCCGGGGCATGCCGAGGTGGGTTGCCTGCTGTTGCCCGAGCATCAGGGCAAAGGCTTTGGCACCGAGTCGCGCCAGGCGATCATCGACTATGCCGCCGCCATCGGCCTGGACTCGTTGGAGTCGACCGTGACCGACGGTAATATCGCCTCCTGCAAGGTGTTGGAGAAATGCGGTTTTGTATTCGAGCGCCGCGTGCCACAGGCCTATCAGATTGGAGATCGGTGGTTTGACGACCTGATCTACCGCTATCAAATCAGCTGACCCCGTTTTATCAGCGACCGCCAAGGAGGCCCTCGTCGTGAATCCTTATCAATGCCTGCCACCCCGCGCTTTCTGGCGCACCGCCGTGGCTGACAAGCCCGCGCTGACCATCGATCAACTGTGGACGCCGCAGTTCGAGATCGGCAACAAGGACGCCATCGTCACCGCCGGCTCGTGTTTCGCCCAGCACATCGGTCGTGCGCTGGTGGAGCGCGGCATGAACTGGCTGGATGCGGAACCGGCCCCGGCCGAATTGCCCGCAGCCGACTGGAAATCCCACAACTACGGGGTGTTCTCGTTCCGCACCGGCAACCTGTACACCCCGGCGATGCTGTGCCAATGGCTCGAATGGGCCTTGGGCGTGAGCCTGCCCCCCGACGAAACCTGGGCCCATGACGGGCGTTTCTTCGACCCGTTCCGCCCCGCCGTGGAGCCCGAAGGTTTTGCCAGCGAGGACGCGCTGTTCGCATCGCGCGAAGCCACCCTCGACGCCATCCGCACCGCCCTGCGCCAGGCCAAAATGTTCGTGTTTACCCTCGGCCTGACCGAAGCCTGGCAAAACCGCCAGACCGGACTGGTGTACCCCGTGTGCCCTGGCACCGTGCGCGGCACCTTCGATCCGCTGCTTCACAAGTTCTGCAACTTCGGATTCATGGACACCTATGGCGATATGGTCCGGGCGCTGGAGTTGATGCGTTCGATCAACCCGCAACTGCGCCTGCTGCTCACCGTGTCACCGGTGCCCCTGACGGCGACCGCCACGGGCGAGCATGTGCTGAGCGCCACCACCTATTCCAAATCGGTCCTGCGCGCCGTCGCCGGGCAGCTGTGTGAAGACCTGCACGACGTCGACTATTTCCCTTCCTACGAAATCATCACCGGCACACCGTTCAAGGGCGCGTTCTATCAGCCCAACCAGCGGGAAGTCACGCCCGAAGGCGTGGCGTTCGTCATGCAGCAGTTTTTCGCCGGGCTCGATGCGGTTCAACCGGTGCACACGCCGGCCAGCGTTCCTTCCACCTGCGTGTCCAGCGAGGAGCTTGTCTGTGAAGACGCCGTGCTCGATTACTACGCCTAGGTTTCTGCTGCTGGGCGACTCCCATGCCGGGGTCATCGGCAAGGCGGCGCAGGCCCGCGAGCTGCCTTTCAGCGGCGGCCCGCTGGGCACCGGCCGGGATTTTGCGGTCGACTTTTTCAGCCTGACCCGCCATGACGTGGTGTTTCGGGAAGCCGAGATGGAGCGCCTGTATCGCCAGGCCCTTGAGCCGTTCGAAGTGCCGCAACTGGCGAAGGTCGGCGTGCCGCTGGTGAGTACCATTGGCCTGAGCCTGCACTACCTCGCGACCGCGCCGAACTGGACGTGCTACCAGACCCTGGACGGCGAATTCGACGAAGGTTTTTTCGCCGGGCCGCTGTTCGAATCCATTGTCGACACCCTGTCCCGGCCTGCGCTGGCGTTCTATGAACAGGCCCGGGCGATGAACCTCAAGGTGTTCGCCGTGCTGCCGCCGCAACGGGTGCCAGAGTTGTCCGACTCACGAGTGTTCATGGCCGCGCAGGCGCTGCTGATCGAGCGTCTGCAAGGACTTGGCATCGAGCTGATCGACGTGCGCACGGCGGCGAATGATGAGCAGGGCTTTCAGCGTTCGGCGTACTGCGAAGTGGATGACCCGCTGCACGGGAATCTGGCGTTCGGCGAGTTGATCGTCGAGCAACTGCTCAAACAAGGCCTGTGAATGACCGGTGGGAACGGCACCGCCGCTCCCGCCGTTTTTTTAGATTCAAGCTTTCGGCTGCGTCCCCAGAATCGTCACCCGCTCGCCATACCGCGAGTGCGGAAAATAATCCCAGACCGCATGGTGCTGGGTGCAACGGTTGTCCCAGAACACCAAGGTATTCGGCGCCCAGCGCACGCGACAACTCAGAACTGGTTCGCGAGCCACCAGATCGAACAGCATGTTCAACAGCACCTGGCTTTCCCCGCCGGATAACTGGACGATGTGCGACGTAAACCCGGAATTGACGAACAGCGTTTTGCGACCGGTTTCCGGGTGGCGAACCACCACCGGGTGCTCGGTTTTCGGCAGGTTGGCCGGCGCCTCATAGCCCTTCCACGGAATCGCGCCGTCGTGGATCGCTGTCAGTTCTCCGAGAAACTGCTGCATCGTCGGCGACAGCATTTCCAGCGCCAGGTGCATGTTGGCGAACAGCGTATCGCCGCCGGTGCCGATGGCCGGGGTTTCCTTGACGTACAGCATCGAGCCCATGGACGGCGCCAGATCGGCGGTGCCGTCGGTGTGCCAGGTTTCGCCGGCCACGTAGCGCGATTGCGCATTGGCGCGGATCACCACCAGCTCCGGGTCATCGCCGTCGATGTCTTCCACCGGTAGCGCCCGCAACTCACCGAACAACCGGCCAAACGCCTTGTGCTCGTCCACCGTCAGATGTTGATCGCGGAACACCACCACGTGGTTCTCCAGAAAGGCCCGGCGGATTTCCGCGAGCTGCTCGTCGCTCAACGGTTGCGACAGATCGACGCCGCCGATCTCGGCCCCGATGATCGGCGTGATTCGCTCGACCGTGATGTGCTGATACGGCGCGCGCCGTTCGGCGGCGATGCGCTCGATTGCCTTGAGTGCCAACTGATCCATGTTCCCTCACCTTTTTTATTGGAACGACACCGATGATTGCTCGCGCAGCGAACGCGGGCGCATGTCGATCCAGTGTTCGTTGATGTAATCCAGACAGACCTGGCGCTCGCCGCGCATCCCCGCCTCGCTCCAGCCGCTGGCCATCGGCTTGCCCGCCGGCCACAGGGAATACTGGCCCTGAGCGTTGATCACCACATCGAATTGCAGGTGTGCGTCATTCATGTCGTTCTCCTGTTGAACGGGATTGCAGTGTGGCCAGACTTCGCTCGAGCCCGGTGGCGAGATGGTTGAATACGGCATGTCGCTGTTCGTCGTTCTGCGTGCAGGCCCCGACGTAAACCCGTACGGATGCCGCGCAAATCTGCGCGCAGGTGTCTGCGTCGTCGTCCGCGAAGGCCCGGGCCGACACTTCGGCGTTGGCGCTGGCATGCGCGTGGGCAAACGCGGTGGCGGCGGCCTCGGTATTCAGTTGCGCGTAGTACTCGGCGAACGCCTCGGCATCGCCGAAGTGCTCGGCAATCATGGCGCTGTTGGCCGGCGCGAGGCCGTAGGTCAGCGCACTGGCGTGGGCCTTGGCGTAAGCAGCGTCGTAGGCGTAGGCCTTGCGATACAGCGCCAGCAACACCGGTTTGAGCGTGGCTCGCCATTCGCCCTGACGCCCGATCACGCCGAGCGCCGCCCGCTGATGCAGGCTTTGCAACGCGAGCAGCGCCTGCTGATGTTCCGGCACGGCTTCGCAGAGCATCGGCATGACCATGTCGGCCTGCCAGAGATGAAACAGCCGCAGCGGCACGGGCCCCTCGCCATTGTCTATTCGCGCGCGCAGGTCGTCGGCCTGTCCGGTTTCGCACAGCACTTGCACTAAATTCAGCAGCCATCGCGGCATCGAGATCGGTTCACTCATGGCGATGGCTCATCCGTACCGATGACTTCGGCCAGCAACCGCGCCCAGCGGCCCGCCACGATGCCGTAGTGATCGGTGTCCAGGGTTTGCCAGCTGCGCAACTGCGGCAGCAAGGCCTGCCAGTTGCGTTGCAGGTCGTCCGGGTTCCAGTCGTTGCCCAGCCCGTAAGGATTGGCGTGCCCGGCGCTGAACAGCCGCACCACTGTGGTCGCCAATGCTGGCGGCTGGAAGTCGATCATGCTGGTCATGTTGTTGCGGCAGCACACCGTCAGCCGTTGCAGATACGCCTGGCGTTCTTCGGCCATGCCCTGCCCTTCGACCTCCGGCCAGCGTTGGGCAAACTCGCGCTGGAACACCTGCTCGATGGTCTGCTCGTCGATGTCGGCCAGTTCGCTACCGGCATCCGGCGCGGGCGGGTCGATCAGGTACAGCAACGGTTGCCGGAAACCGTCGACTTGGGCCTGATGACACAGCGCCTGCGCCACCCATGCACCGAATGACCAGCCGGCCAGACGCCAAGTGCTGCCGTGCGGAAGATGCTCCTTGATCGCCTCCAGATACCAGCGTGCACGTTCCTCCACGCTGACGTTCGGCAACTGCGGCAGACGCAGCGCCGGATCGCCGATCACGCACACGCCCAGTTCCGCCGGCAGCGCCGAGACCAGTTCCCGATAGGCCTGAACATCGCCGCCCACCGGGTGGATCAGGTACAGCCAATCACGGCCGTCACCGGCATGCCATTGATCGATCCGCACTGCGTCGTGCCAGCCCTGCAGTGTTACGCCGGGAGCCTCTTCAACCGTGGCGGTCGAGACCAGCCCCAGCACTTCGCTCAGGCTGACCTTGTGGCTGAATTGCGACAGCTGGAACACCTCACCGGTGGCCGCTTGCAGTTCGTCGATCAGGTCGAGCAGCGTCAGCGAATCCGCGCCCAGGTCGTACAGCGAATCGTCATCTTCCAGCTCGGCCACACCGAGCCACTTGCACAGGCACTCACGCAAGCGCACCGACAGATCCACGCCCTTCGGCGCCTCGACCACTGCGGCCACGGCACCATGGCGAACCGGATAAAACCGCCGCGCCGTGTCGATGCCGGTGGTGGAGATCAGCAGCTGCGGCAACTGCGTCGCCATCGCCAGATCGAATACTCGGCAGCCCTCTGCCGCCGAGAGACCGACCGTCAGATGCTCCAGATGCGCGGCGTCTCCACCGTTGCTGGTGGTGGCCATGCCGATGTCGCGCCAGATGTCCCAGTTGATCCCCAGACGCAGGCAAGCGTCGGCCGGGTTCGGGCGATAGTGAGTGAAGCCGTCGAGCACCCCGCTGGCCGCCGCGTAATCCAGATGCCCCGCGCCGCCGAACAGTGCCGACATCGACGAGCAGTACAGGACAAAACCCGGTGTCAGGTGCTCGATCAACGCCTCGACCGCCAGCATGCCGCGAGTCTTGGCGGCCATGGTCTCGGCCATTTGCCGGGCATCGCGGTGGCGAATCAGGCTGCCCGCACCGACACCCGCCGCGTGAATCACCCCGCTCAGGCGACCGTAACGAACGGCCAGTTGATCGAGGATCTGCGGCCAGCGTGGCAGGTCGGCAATGTCTGCTTTGATGCAGTCGATCCGCGACGCGTACGCCGCCAATGACTCAGGCAATTGCCCTTGGCGCGAGATCAGCACCACACGGCGCGCGGGTGCCCGTAGCAGGTGTTCGCACAAGGTCCGGCCGATGCCGCCGCTGCCGCCCAGCACGAGGAATGTTCCATCTTCCGGTAAAAGTGACGTCGTTGCCGGGCCGGTCAATGGCTGAGGCATCAAGCGTGGCTGCCAGAGGTAACCGTCGCGCACCGCCATTCGCCGAGGCAACGAAACCGGATCGGCAAGCAACGCTGCCAACTCGCTGGCCTGCGCTTCGAGACGTGGCGACGGCCAGTCCAGCCAGTGGCAACGCACCGGGTATTCCTGCGGCACCACTTCGGTGATGCCGGCCAGCGCTGCCAGCTCGGGACGCTGAAGCGCGCCGTCCACCGGGCACGCCTGCCATGACATCAACCACAGTCGCAGGCGTGTCGTGCGCGCGGTCTGCCCCCAGGCCTGCATCAATGCGCTGACCGTGTCCAGACAGGCCCACTGCGCCAGATCCAGCGATTGCTCGTTGACCGCGCCCGACACCGCCAGCGGCAAGGCATGCAGCCAGTCGAGTTCGCCGAGGACAGATTCTGCAACTTCGGCGAGCAACCGGTTCAGGGCTTCGGTGTCCAGCGGATCAAGCTCGAAACGGTCCGGGCTCAAGCGTTTGAAGCCATTACCGGCGCGCACTTGAATCACGCGTCGATAGACAGTGTTCAGGCTCGCCAGCAAGGTCGATTCCGGCGCCTCATGGCTGCACAGAATCAGCACCTCACGGGATTGCGCCGTCGCTGTCGTGCTCAGGCGCCGGGTGCGCACCCATTGTCGTTGGTGAAACCAGTCCGCCAGCGGTTGTTGCACAAGGGCTGGCGCTTCAGGTTCAGCAGCCACAGGCGTCTGGAAACGATAGGTCTGAAGATCGAACGATGACGGCGGCAAATCCCACGGCGGCGGTGCCGAGCGCTGCGGCCACTGGATATTCGCGCCTTCGTACCACGCGTCCAGCAGTTCCTGCGGCGATTGATCACGGGAGATCAACTGCGCGCTTGAGACCCCGACTTCCTGGATCGCTGTCGGCTGCAACGGAATGTCGTCACCCGACCGGCAGACCATCGCGAAGCGCCAGCGCAGTTGCCGGCGACCTGACTGCAAGTGCCGCAGCAACGCGGTGCGCTGCTCAGGATTCTTTTGCAGATATTCGCGAATCGCCGCGATATCGCGCAGCAACTCCGCCCGGCTGTGAGCCGAGATCATCAACAGCGGCAACGTTTCCTCGCCCCCTTCCTGCGCCGCGGGGGCAGCACCAACGATGACATGCGCATTGGTCCCGCCAATCCCGAAACTGCTGACACCAGCCAGTCGCCGCCGCCCTTCCGGCCATGGCCGCGAGGTGGTCGGCACATAGAACGGCGAATGCTCCAGATCGATCTGCGGATTGATCCGGCCAAAGCCGAGGTTCGGCGGCAGCACGCCATGGAACACCGCGAGGCTGGCGCGAATCAGCCCGACCACCCCCGCCGCCGCGCCCAGATGACCGATCTGGCTTTTCACCGAAGCCAACGCGCAATGGCCGGCCGGTGCGTCACCGAAAGCCTTGGTCAACGCCGCGACCTCGATCGGATCGCCCAGCAAGGTGCCGGTGCCGTGGGCCTCGATGTAGCCGATGTCGGCACCGGTCAATCCGGCCCGGTTCAAGGCATCACTGATGACCGCGCTCTGCCCCGCCACCGACGGCGCGGTGTAACTCATCTTGGCCCGGCCATCGTTGTTCAGCGCCGAGCCTTCGAGCAGCGCATAGATCCGGTCACCATCGGCCCGCGCCTTGGCCAACGGCTTGAGCACCACCACGCCGTAACCACTGGCGCCGAGGGTGCCGCTGGCATCGTCGCTGAACGGACGGCACAGACCGTCGGCGGAAAAGATGTGCTGCGAGCGATGCCGGTAGCCCTCGGTCAGGGTCGGGTCGATCAGCACCCCGGCCGCGAGCATCACGTCACTGTCGCCCTGGCGCAGCATCGAACTGGCCAGGTGCACGGCGATCAGCGAACTGCCGCAAGCGGCCTGCACGCTCAGGACCGGGCCGTTGAGGTCCAGGTGATACGCGGCTTTGGTCGCCAGAAAATCCTTGTCGTGGTGCAGCGCCAGTTGGAAGCCGTCCGGCAGATCGTCTTCAGCGGTTTCGCGCAGCATCTGCTGGAAGTACGTGGTTTCGCCGCAACTGGCGATCAGGCCAATGCGCGGGCCGTCCGCCGACGGGACGATGGCCGCGTGTTGCAGGGCCTGCACGCACGCCATCAACAAATGCCGCTGTTGCGGGTCCATCAGCCGCGCTTCCTGGCGGCTGATGCCGAAGTACTCGGGATCAAAATCGAGCATGCCCGCCAGCTGACTGCGGGCGCCGACCAGGCCTTCTTCGGCAGCAAAGTGCTCGATGCCCAACCCGTTGCCTTGCACCATTGCCCAGAACTCGGACAGGTTCTGCGCCCCGGCCACATTGACCGACATGCCGATGATCGCCATCGGCTGATGACCCGCATCGGTCTGCCGTACCCGCTCCGCCGCTGCCACCGGCGCGGTGGACAGATGCGCCGCCAGACGCCGCACTGTGACGTGTTCAAACAGATCGGCCATCGTCACCTTGTGCGGCAGCTCTTCGGCGTAACGGCCATGCAAACGCATCAGGCCGAGACTGGTGGCGCCGGCCTCGAAGAAGGTCTGTTCCGGCTCGATGTCCCGGCCGATCACGGCCTGGAACAACTCACTCAGTTGCCGCTCCAGCGCACTTAATTGAACAACCGGTTGTGGCGTGTTGCGACGCTCCAGCGCCTCGCCCAGATTCGGCAAAGCCTTGCGGTCGATCTTGCCACTGGGGGTGCGTGGCCAGCGGCCGATCCGGCGGTATTCATCGATCCGCACATGGGCCGGCAGCAGCCGCGCCACCTGACGATCCAGTTGTTGCGACGTTGCAGGTTCGCCTTCGAGTTGCAACCAGGCGATCAGCCGTGGCGGATCGGCCTGAACGGCGACCACCGCGTTGACCACTTCCGGCACCTGCATCAGCGCCGCCTCGATCTGCCCCAGTTCCAGACGATGGCCGCTGAGTTTGATCTGCTGATCGTCACGTCCCAGGTAGTGCAGGCAGCCTTGGGCATCGGCCCACGCCAGATCGCCGGTGCGATAGTACAAACAGCCGTCTGCCAGCTCGACAAACCGCGCGGCATTCAGCGCAGAATCTGCCAGATAGCAGCGGGCAACCATCGGCCCGGCTACCAACAGATAACCACGACTGCCGATCGGCACCGGGCGGTCGTATTCATCCACCAGCAGCAACCGCGCATTGCCGACGGCATGACCGATCGGCGCGCGCAACGGCCAGTCCCGCGCCACGGGCGGCAGGCGCAAGGCGCTGACCACGTGGGTTTCAGTCGGGCCGTAGTGGTTAAACAGCGAGGCCTGCGGCATGCCGCCGAACCAGTTGCGCAGCGCATCGGTGCAGAGCAGTTGCTCGCCGGCCGTGACCACCTCACGCAACGCCGACGGGTAAATGCCCCGGTTCACAGCGGTTTGCGCCAGATGCTGCAGAGCCACGTACGGCAGGAACAGGCGCTCGATCCGCGCCTCGACCATGTAATCCAGCAACGCCTCGGCGTCCTGACGCCAGCGCGGCGTGATCAGGTGATAACAACCGCCCCCGCACAGGGTGCTGAAAATCTCCTGAAACGATACGTCGAACGACAGCATCGAGAACTGCAGGGTCAATGCTTTCGCCGGCAATTGCCCTTCGGTGCGCTGCCATTGCAGCAGGTTGCACAGAGTTCGCTCGGACACTTGCACACCTTTGGGCGTGCCGGTGGATCCGGAGGTGAACAGCGTGTACAGCGGCCGTTCGCCGGCGTGGCGTGGGCGTTCGAACGAGCCGGCATTGGCGTGCAAATCGACTCGATGCGTGGCGAATCGTCCGGCGTTCAGGTCATCGAGTGCGGCCGCCGTCGTGTCGCTGAACAGCACGCAATGCGGTTGCGCCTGTTCCAGCACCTGACGCTGGATCGCCACCGGATAAGCAGGGTCGAGCGGCACGGCGGTCAGGTTGAGTTTGGCCAGCGCCAGCAAGGCGACGACATGTTCCACCGAGGCATCGAGGAACAGCACGACATGCAGCGGCGCGTTCCCGGCTGGCACCGGATGACGCTCGATCAGGGTGGCCGCCAGAGCATCGGCCAGCGCATTCAGCTCGCTGTAGGTGAGACGGTGCTGGCCTTGAACCAGCGCGACCGCCTCCGGTGTGCAAAGCACTTGATGCTCGAACCCGTCCGCCAATGTTTTGAACGGAAGCGCGATCTGCGGACCTTCGCTGGCCGGTGGCAGGCTGCTTCGATACGGACCGAGCAAATCGTTGAGATTGGCCGTCGGGGTTTCCAGCAACAGATCCAGGCCTCGGCGAAACAGCGCGTTCACCGCCCGAACCTGTTCGGCATCGAAATAGCTGCACTGATATTCCCACCAGCATTCCAGCTGCGAACCGCTGCCCACCATCAACAACGTCAGCGGGCACTTGGCGTGCAACTGCTCGTTGAATTCCAGCGTGGCGCGCAGGCTGGAATCGGTCAGCGCCGCGTAATCGGTGTTTTCCAGCACGAACATGAAATCGAACAGCAAGGGGCTCGACGACAGCCGCAGGTCTTCCACCAGATCCGCCAGCGCCACGTCCTGCAACGCCAGCACTTCGCGCACGGTGGCGGTCTGCTTGCGTAACTGCTCGCTCAGGGGCAATGGGTTTTCAACGGTGGTGGGGATCAGCACGGTGTTGGCAAACATGCCGACGGTGTCTTCGAACTCCGCCAGCGGCCGGTTGGACACCGGGCTGGCGATCCGTGGCCGCTCGCACCCGGTCAGGGCGTACAGGCTCCAGGCGAAGACGCTGAACAGCACTTCGAAACGGGTCAGTCGTTGTTGGGTGCAATAGCGTTCAAGGGCAGCGCTACGGAGAGTGCCCAAGGGTTCGCGGTGCAACCGGGCGTCCGGGCTGATTTCGCGCATTGGCATCAATGCAGGCGATCGTTCCTCCTGACGGCGGTGCAATTCGGCGAGGGCGCGGCGCTGATCGCGATAATGCGGATCGACGCTCCAATGGCGCTGCCACTGGCCAAACTCCAGCGTCGTCAATCGGGCGTCCGGCGGCGGGCTGTCTTCGCCTTGCAGGACATCGGTGTAAAGCTGCGTCAGGTTCTCGAACAGCAGGTTCACCGACCAGCCATCGACGATGATGTGATGCAGGTTCAGCAACAACCGGCAGCTGCCATCGGCGAACGGCAACAGCCAGGCCTGAAACAGGTTCGGGGTGGTAAGGTCGAACGGCGCGGTGAAGACCAGCTCGGCGAAGGCCTGCCAGTTGTCCTCGGTGAAATGCCCGACCGCGAAGGTGCGACAGGTCGGGCCCTGCTCGGCAATTACTTGATCGAGTCCGTCGCTACCGGGTGCAAAAGCCGTGCGCAATCCAGGATGACGCTGTACCAGTCGCCCGACGGCTTCGGAAAGTGCGGCGACTTCGACACCCGCCGCCAGTTGCAGAATCAGCGGCACGCTATAAGCCGTCGAGGTCGGCGAGCGTTGTTGCAACAGCCACAAACGGCACTGTTCGGCGGTGGCTGGCAGGCGTTTGGCGCTACTGATCGGGGGCGCAGGTGGGTAGATCGAATCGCCGTTCGTTTTACCGGTCAGTTGTTCGGCCAGTGACGAGAAAGGCTCGTTGAGCAACGTGTCGAGAGCGATCTCGCGCTGCCAACGAACACGAATCGCCGAGCGCAGGCGCATGGCCTTGAGCGAATCGCCGCCGCTGCCGAGCCAGTCGTCCTGCGCGCTCAGAGCCGGTTGGCCGAGCAGCGAACGGGCTTGTTTCAGCATCCAGCTCAACGCAGGCGAAACAGCGCCATCGTCAACGGCATCCATCACTGGATGCCACGGACTCAGCCCTTGGGCCAGCAAGCCATCACGGTCGATTTTGCCATTGGCCGTCAGCGGCAGGCGCTCCAGCAGGAACAACTGATGCGGCCGCATATAAGGCGCCAGTTGTGCCCGCAGATGGGTTTCGAAGGCGTGATAGTCCAGCGCTCCCCGAGGCACGATGAACGCCAGCAACTGATGATCTTCAGCCGCCTGCCGCCGGGTGCAGACGTACACCTGCGCCACACCCGGATACTCCAGCATCCGTTGCTCCACCTCCCCCGGCTCGATCCGGAAGCCGCGAATCTTCACCTGCCGGTCGACCCGCCCCAGGTACTCGATCAAGCCTTCGGCGTTGCGCCGGACCAGATCGCCGGTGCGGTAATGCACCTGCGCGCCACTATCGAGGTGGGGCAAACGCACGAACTGGCGGGCGGTTTCTTCGGGCCGGTTGCGATAGCCACGGGCGACGCCGCTGCCACTCAAATACAGCTCGCCCACCTCGCCCGGCGGCACTGGCCGTTGCTGCTCATCCAGCACCTGCACACCGGTGTCCGGCAACGGTCGGCCAATCGGCGCCGAGTCAGCGGAAAAGTCGCGGCTGATCGGCCAACACAGGGCGAACGTGGTGCACTCGGTGGGGCCGTAAATATTGAAAATCCGGCAGCGGCTCTCAGGATTGTCCCGATACCAACCACGAACAGCGGCGGCACTGATCTGTTCACCGCCAATCAGCACCTGACGCACGCTGGAAAAACACGACGGCCACTCTGCAATCAACGTGTTGAACAGCGACACCGTCATGAACAGGTTGTCGACCTGCGTCCGCTCCAGCACTTCGGCCAGACGTCGCGCATCGAGCACGTCCTCGTCGGCGATCATCACGCAGCAACCGCCGTTGAGCAGCGGCGCCCACAGCTCGAAACTGCACGCATCGAACGCCGGGTTGGACAGGCAGGCAAACCGGTCCGTCGGGCGAATCTCGATATAGCCGTCGCTGTGCGCCAGCCGCAGCAAGCCGCGTTCACCCACCTCGACCGCTTTCGGCGTGCCGGTGGTGCCCGAGGTGTAGAACAGGAACATCACCTCGGCGAAATCTTCGGCCAGCGTTTGCGCTGGAGCGTCCGGCTGATCGAGCAAGGCCTCGACGTTGGTTTGCCACAGTGAAGGCGACCACAGCGGTTCCTCGTCCAGAGTAATCAGGCCGACACACGCCGCATCCGCCAACATCAACTCTCGACGTTTGCGCGGGCTGGCGCGATCCAGCGGCACCACCACCGCGCCGACTTTCAGGGTGCCGATAATCGCTGCCAGCCACTGCCAGCAGCGCGGCATGCACAACGCCAGCGACTGACCGGGCTCAACACCGCGCGCCAGCAACCCTCGGGCAATGCGTTCGCTGGCGCTGGCCAGTTCGGCGTAAGTCAGCGTAACCGACTGATCGATCACCGCCGGGGCTTGCGGATTACGCCGCACTTGCTCGGCGAAACGCGTGAGCAACGGCATGTCATTGGACGCACTCATCATTTCGCCTCCTGCGCGTCGAAGCGTTGCAGCTCCCGACGGATGATTTGCGAGACCCGATGGATTTCCGCGCTTTCGAGCATGTCCCAGTGCCCGCCGCTGACGAGTTTCGCCAGATAACCGCGGCCTGCGCGGCGACGCCAGAAGCCGCGCAGTTCATGCAACTGATGGCGGCTGAAATCTTCCCGCGCCTGAATCAGCACCACGCGACCGGCGGACGGCGCGCACTCATAGGCGGCCATGGCCAGCCGGTTGTGGTTGTAGATGTTGAAGTAGCGTTCGACCTGGGCGTCTTCGATGCCGGGGTACATGCCGTTGAAACGCACCAGCTTGTCGCGGAACTCGGTCATGTCCACGGTGCCGATCTGCTCGCGGAAACCAGGGTCGTCGCTACCCTGAGTGTCGAGCAGCACCACCGTCACCTGACGATGCCCCGCCGCCTTCAACCGCCGCGCCATTTCATAGGCCACCAGACCACCGAACGACAGTCCGGTAAGAATCAGCGGTTGCTGCGTCAGCGGTTCGATCTGACGCAAGTAAGCCTCGGCCATCGCTTCGACCGTCGGCTCGGTGCTCTCCCCCGGATTCAGTCCCGGCGATTGCAACCCGTACACGCCGGTTTCATCCGGCAGGACCTTGGCCAGCGACAGGTAACAGAACGCCGTGCCGCCCGCCGGGTGAATGCACACCACGTTGTGCTGGCCGCTGCCACGACGGAATTCGATCAGGTTGCTCTGAGCCAGCGCCGGATTCGCCCCGACCCGCAGCCAGCCGCCCAGCGCTTCGATGGTCGGGTAGCTGAGCACCACGCGCACCGGCACTTCGACCGCGAACTGCTGGCTGATTTCATGGGCCATTTTGATCGCGGCGATGGAGGTGCCGCCGACATTGAAGAAGTTGTCGCGAATGCCGATCTGCGGCGCCAGCAACAGGCTTTTCCAGATCTGGTACAGCGCCAGTTCGATGTGGTCGCGCGGGCTGCTCAGGTTGACCTGACGGTTGACCATTTCTTCGTCCGCCAACGCGGTCAGCGCGGCGCGATCAACCTTGCCGTTGGCGGTCAGCGGCAGCGCGTCGAGCCACAGATAGCTGCCGGGGATCACCGCTCTGGGCAGGGTTGTCGCCAGATGGGCGTGCACCGCTGCTTCGTCCACGGGCTCTGCCACCACGCAACAAGCTACCAGCCGCTGGTCCTGCGCTGCTTCGCCGACCATCAACACCACGGCGCTGCGGATACCCGCGAATGCTTCGAGTCGGGCTTCAATCTCACCCAGCTCCAGGCGCACACCGCGCAACTTGACCTGAAAGTCGTTGCGACCCAGAAACTCCAGCTGACCGTCCGGGCGATAACGCGCCAGATCGCCACTGCGATAGAGCCGATCACCTGTGACAAAGGGATTGTCGATAAAGCGCTCGGCACTGAGCTGCGCCAGCCCCAGATAACCCCGGGCCACGCCGACGCCGCCAATGTGCAGATGCCCGGTCACGCCAACCGGCACCGGCTCATCGCGGTCATCAAGAACATAAAAACGGTTGTTGGAAATCGGCCGACCGATCGGCAGTTGCCGGGCCGGTACCTCGGCGCCGGGCTCCAGGGTCCAGATGCTATTGATCACCGTGGTTTCGGTCGGGCCGTAGACATTGTGCAGCCGCGCATGGGGCAGACGCTCCTGAAAGCGCCGCGCCAGCGCGGGCGGCAGTTCACCGCCGCCGCTGAACACATCGGTCAGCGACACACACTGGCTGACCTCGTCGACTTCCAGAAACAGCTGCAACATCGCCGGCACGAACACCAGCGCCGTGACCTGCTGCTCGCGCACCTCGCGAGCCAGATACGCCGGTTCGTAATGCCCGCCGGGCCGTGCGATCACCAGCCGCCCGCCGGTTGCCAGCGGCCAGAAGGTCTCCCACGCCGAGGCATCAAAACCGAACGGAATCTTGTGCAGCATCGCCCCCGCCTCGCCGCAGACCTGCAAACACCACAGCAGCAGATTGCTCAAGCCACGATGGGCGACCATCGCGCCCTTGGGCAAGCCGGTGGTGCCGGAGGTGTAGATCACGTAGGCGAGATGGTCAGGGGTGACGCCGACATTGCGTGGGTCGAGATTGTCCGTCGGCAACGACGCCCAGCTCGCGGCGTCCTTTTCGAGGTCGAGGATCGGCGCTTCCCAGTTCGAACCCTGCACGGCCTGACGCAAGATTGCGTGCGCCGAGCCAAGTGTCAGCAGCACCGCCGGCGTGCTGTCGCCGAGCATATGGCTCAGGCGTCCCAGCGGATAATCCGGATCCAACGGCACGTAGGCGCCACCGGCCTTGAGCACCGCCAGCAGCGCCACCGGCAATTCCAGCGAACGCTCGATGCACACCGCCACGCGCACATCCGGGCCGACGCCCAAGGTGCGCAAATGCCGCGCCAGTCGGTTGGCCAGGGCATTGAGTTCGGCGTAGCTCAGGGATTCGCCCTCGAACACCACCGCGCAGGCCTGAGGGTTGCTCGCGGCCTGCGCTTCAACCAGTTGATGCACGCAGGGCGCCGTTTGCGTCAGTGGCGCGGCGCGGTTGAAGTCCACAAGCACTTGCTGACGCTCAGCCTCATTCATCAGCGGCAAGGCATTGATCGGTTGCTTGGCGTCGGCGGCGATCTGTTCGAGCAGGTGACGGTAGTGCCCGCTCAGGCGTTCGATGGTTGCGATGTCGTAGAGGTCGGTGTTGTATTCCACCAGCAAGTCCAGCCGCCCTTCCCGCTCGACCCATTCGAACGCCAGATCGAACTTGGCCGTGGCGCTGCTGGTGCCGTACGGCGCCAGTTCCAGGCCAGGCATCTGCACCGTGTTACCTGGCGTGTTCTGCAACACCAGCATCACCTGAAACAACGGCGAATGACCGGGATCGCGCTGCGGGTTGACGGCTTCGACCACGCGGTCGAACGGCACGTCCTGATGGGCGTGGACGTCGAGCATCTGGCCGCGCACCTCGCGCAGCAGTTCGGCGAAGGTTTGCTGCGGATTCAGGCGCTGGCGCAGCACCAACGTATTGACGAAATGGCCGATCAGCGGCTCGACTTCCGGACGATTGCGGTTGGCGAACGGCGTGCCGATGCACAGATCCTGCTGACCGCTGTGGCGCCACAGCAGCACCGCCAAAGCGCCGAGCAGTACGTTGAACAACGTGCCCTGAGTTTGCCGGGCCAGCGCCGTGAGTTCGCGCAAGGTGCCGCCATCGACGGAGGAACTGAACGTGGCGCCGACATAGCGCTGCACCAGCGGACGCGGCCGGTCGGCGGGCAGGGTCGACAACAACGGCGCATCGTCCAGGGTGCGCCGCCAGTAATCGAGCTGAGCGTCCAGCACCGCACCACCCACCCGCTGCTTTTGCCAGCAGGCGTAGTCGGCGTATTGCACCGGCAGCGGCGCAAGCGTCGGGGTTTCACCACGCAGATAATCGCCGTACAGCGTGGCGACTTCGTGCAGGATCACGCCCATCGACCAGCCGTCGGCGATGATGTGATGCACGCTGTACAGCCACAAGTATTCATCGTCGGCCACGCGCAGTAACGACGCCCGCAGCAACGGCCCGCTGGCCAGATCGAATGGCGCCCGGGCGTCCTGCTCGACGGCGGATCGCACGTGCTGCTCGCGCTCTTCGGCAGGCAAATGGCGCAGATCCGTCACCGACAACGACAGCGGCATCGATGGGTGCACCACCTGACGCGGTTCACCGTCCACGCTGCAAAACGTCGTGCGCAGGACTTCGTGCCGGGCCACCAATTCGTTCAGCGCCCGCTCCAGCTGCGCGACATCCAACTGCCCTTTCAGTGTTACCGCCGTCGGCACGTTGTAGAACGGGTTGCCGGGTTCCAGTTGATCGAGAAACCACAGTTGCCGCTGCGAGAACGACAATGGCCAGGACGCGTGCGCGCCGGCACGGCGGGGAATCGCCGCGTCATCGTGCCCGCCGAGCAAGGCGATCAGTTCCTGTTTGTGACGCTTGAGCGCCTGGGTCAGTTCTTCGGTGAGAAACCCGCGCGGCGCCTTGCAGCGCAGCCTGTCACCGTCCACTTCGAGCACCACGCCATGGCGAGCGAACAACGCCAGCAATTGATCGGCATTCATACTTCGAACTCCTCCATGTCTTCGTCGTCCAGGCTTGCGGTCACAGGCTCGATGGCAAACGCCTCGACCGGCGCGCGGTGTTGTTCATCGGCCGTGCGCAGCCCGCCGATCATCGAGTAGATCAATTCATGGTTTGGCCCCAGATCGAACAGCGTCGTCAGTTGCTGTTCCTCGACCGAGCCGATACCGCACAGGCCCAGGCCTTGCTCGACGGCGGTCATGCTCAGCAACTGGGCCATCGCCCCGCTTTCGATGTGGCAGAAGTCGCGGCTGCGCTCGCCGTACAACGGACGGATCGCAGCCATGTCGGCGATGAAGAACAACGAGAACGCGGCGTTCTCGTACACCGGTCGGTTGACGAAATAGTCGTAGGTGTCCGGGTCGAGCGCTCCGCTCTGGAGGGCCAGCAAACGATGCTGGCGGGGATCGTAGTAATACGCGCCGCCGGGGACGCCGAGCACGCGATCCGCTTTGACGTAGAGGTACGCCTGAATCGGATAAAGGCCGCCCGCCGACGGGAACTGGTATTTCACTTCGCCGTCGAGTTGCCCCTGGGCCAGCGCTGCCAGTACGTGCGCGAAGGCCTGGGTGGCGATCGGTTGCAGATCGTATTGACGCACCGAGCGGTAATCGCTCAAACGTCGGGCGAAGGCCGGGTCTTGCGGCAGATCCAATGCCACTGCCGGCAAGGCTTGAGCGAAGTCGCGGCGCCCACGCTGTTCGGCTTTGAACTGCGCCCGCTGCTGTGGATCCTCGATGATGTCCTGCACGGGCTCCGGCGCCTGCTGCACGTTGCCGAGCAGATCCTGCCGGGCCCGGTTCTGGCGGTACATACCAAGCAGATGCAGCAGCGTCGGCTGGGCCAGCAGTTGCGCCACGTGCGGGCGGAACTGCAAGGCGCCGGACAAGGCGTTGCTGATCCTGACGATATCGATCGACGTTGCGCCCAGATTCAGCAGGTTGGCGTTGGCGGCGATGGATTCGCGCTTGAGCACGCCCTGCACGATTTCCACCAGCCGCTGTTCCTGCGGGCCGTCGACTTCCAGCGCCGGTCCTTGCTCCTCGATTTGCTCAGGCTCCGGCAGGCGTTTCTTGTCGACCTTGCCGTTGGACGACAACGGCCAGGCCTCGACGAACGTGAATGACGGCGGAATCATGTAGGCCGGCAGTTTGTCGCTCAGGTAGGCGCTGAAATCGCTGGCCTGCAACGCCGGATCGGCCTTGAGCACGTAGCCCGCCAGACGTTTCTCGCCCAGCGTGCTGCCAAGAATCCGCACCACCGCACTCTGCACGCCGGGATGGCGATTGAGCGCGGCTTCGATCTCACCCAGCTCGATGCGATAGCCCTGGACCTTGACCTGATTGTCTTCGCGACCGAGGAATTCGATGTTGCCGTCCGGCAGCAATCGGCCCAGGTCACCGGTGCGATAAAGCCGTTCGCCGGTCACTGGATGATCGAAGAAACTGCCCGCGCTGAGTTTTTCATCGCGCCAGTAACCTTTCGCCAGACCGATGCCGCCGATGTACAACTGCCCCGCAACCCAGGTCGGGCGCACTTGCAGCGCTTCATCCAGCACGTAGAAGCGCTGATGATCGAGGGCCTTGCCGTAGGGAATGCTGCGCCAGGCCGGGTCGACGTGCTTCACCGGATAATAGATCGACCAGATCGACGCCTCGGTGGCGCCGCCCAGGCTGATCAACTGCAAGTCCGGCTGCAAGGTCCAGGCTCGCTCGGGCAGAGTCAACGGAATCCAGTCGCCGGACAGCATCGCAACTCGCAAGCTGGCAGGCAACGCTCCGCCCTCGCCTTCAACGTACTCGACCAGCATGCCAAGCAGCGCCGGCACCGAGTTCCACAGGCTGACGTGATGACGCTTGATCAATTCGAGCCAGTGCGCCGGATCGAGGGTCAGTTGCGGGTCGAGGATGACCACCGCCGCGCCCACCGCCAACGTGCCGAAGAAGTCGTAAACCGACAGGTCGAAGCTCAGCGACGAGATCGCCAATACGCGGTCGTTCGGGCCGACAGCAAAGCGCCGGTTGATGTCGAGCAAGGTGTTGACCGCGCCGCGATGGTCGATCACCACGCCTTTCGGCTGACCGGTGGAGCCGGAGGTGTAGATCACGTAAGCGAGGTCGCTTTCGTCCACCTGCACCGGTTGCAGTGGCAGCACATCGTTTGAGACTTCATCGGTGACCGCGATGGCCGTGACCTGCGCCGGCCATTCGATCCTGTCGAGCAGCGCCGGTTGGCTCAGGACCAGGCTCGCCTCGGCCCGCTCCAGAATATGCCGTAGCCGTTCCGCCGGCTGACTCGGTTCGATCGGCAGGTAAGCGCCGCCGGCGTACAGAATCGCCAGGGTCGCCACCACTTGTTCCCAGCCGCGCTCCATCACCACCGCGACCAAGCGGTTCGGCAGCACGCCCTGTGCTTGCAATCGGGCGCCGAGTTGTCGGGCCTCAAAGCGAAGCTGGGCGTACGTCAGCTGTCGCATGCCGATCACCGCCAGTGCGTCCGGTGTGGCAAGGGCCTGACGTTCGAACAGTTCGTGCATCAATGGCAGCGTTTGCTGATGGTCGACCGGTGCCGGCAAGCGTGCCTGCGGCAGCAGTTGTGGCGTGTTCGCGCCCCAGGCTGCCGGTTCGCAAAGGCTGTCGAGCAGCGCGTTATAGGCGACGAACATCTGCTCGATCATGCCTTGCGGGAACAGCTCGTCGATGCTGTCCCAGTTGAACAACAGGCGTCCTTCGAGCTCCAGCAACGTGTGGTCGAGCCACACTTGCGGGGTCTGGGTGATGCTGTGCATGTGCCTGGCGTTCAACGCGTCGGCGAGGTTGAACTCGGCCAACTCCGGCGCCGCTTCCGACAGTGTGCTGTTGAACACGATCGGCATCGCCGTCTGCTGCACGCCCCGGGCCTGGGACAATTCGCGCAGCACCCGCACGCCGCTGACCACCGAATGGTCGATGTCGCGCCACAGTTGCGCCTGCACGGCGCGGGCCTTGTCGGTAAAGGTTTGTGTTCCGTCGATGCCGACTTCCAGCAGCACCAGCGAGGTGAAATCGCCGATGATTTCATCGACATCCGGGTGCAGCGGCATGCGGTTGAACAGGGGGAGGCTCAGGGTGAAACGCGGCGTGCGGCTCCACAGCGCCAGCACTTCGCTGAACGCGGTCAGCAGCATCACCGACGGCGTCACCGCAAACTGCTTGGCCACGGCTTTGAGCTGCGTCCACTGCGCCGCCGACATGTCGCGGTCGCGGCGGGTGAAGTGCGGGTTGGCGATGCTTTCGGGTTGGCGCACCAATGGCAGGTCTGGCGCCGGGGCCAAAGTAGTCACTCGGTCGCGCCAGTAGCTCAGCGCCTGCTCGTAACGGCGGCCGTTGCGCAGCTGTTGTTCGGCCAGAACATAGTCGCGGAAAGTCAGGCCCGGTTCCGCCAGTTCCAGGTTCGGATCAACGTAGAACGCCATCAGTTCGCGGGCGAGAATCTGCGTGCTCGCGGCGTCGACGATCAGCGCGTCGAGGCTGATGTGCAAATGGGTAATGCCGTCATCCAGCAACGACAGGCTGAACTCGAACAGCGGCCAGCGACTGGCGTCCAGCACCTGATGGGACTGGCGTTCGCGTGTCGCTTCCAGCGTGCGCTGCGCCACATCGGCGGGCAAACCGCGCAGATCGCTGCGCGGCATGCGATAGGTCGGCACCTGCGCCAGCACCTGCTGCGTGCCGTCGCTGAGGAACACCACGCGCAGCATGTCGTGGCGCAGGATCATGCGGTTCAAGGCTTGTTCGAAACGCTCGGCGTCGAACTCGGGAATGCGCAGTTCTTCGTAACCGTGAGCGCTGACGCCACCGAGGCTGACCGTGGCCTCGCGACCGAACCAGTAGGCTTGCTGGATATCGGTCAGAGGGAACGGTTCATGTCGATTGTCGCGATCCGGTTCGATCTGAATGAACGCCGGTTCGATGCTCTGATCATCACGCGAAACCTGCGCCGCCAGATCCAGCAACACCGGGGTCTGGAACAGGCTGCTCAGGGACAGTTGCGCGCCCATGCGCTGGTTGATCGCGTAGATCATCCGCGTCGCCAGCAGCGAATGGCCCCCGAGGTCGAAGAAGTTGTCGTGAATACTGACCCGTTCGCACTTGAGCACTTCGGCCCAGATCTCGGCCATTTGCCGTTCAATGTCGTTGCGCGGCGCTTCGTAAGTCGCGCCGGCGCTGCGTTCCGGTGCCGGCAGCGCCTGGCGGTCGAGCTTGCCGTTGCGGGTCAGCGGTAATTGCGAGAGCCGGACCCAGGCACTTGGGATCATGTGTTCGGGCAACTGGCGTTGCAGTTCGGCGCGCAGGGATTCACTGGTCGCAGTGCCGACCACGTAAGCCACAAGACGTTTGTCGCCAGCCACGTCCTCACGCAGCAATACGGCGGCTTCCTGAACGCCGGGTTGTTGATGCAGCAGACTGTCGATCTCGCCGAGTTCGATGCGAAAGCCGCGCAGTTTCACCTGTTGGTCGATGCGTCCCAGGTATTGCACGTTGCCGTCGGCCAGGAATGTCGCGAGGTCGCCACTGCGGTACATCCGCGCGCCCGGCTCGCCACTGTACGGGTCCGGCAGGAAGCGTTCAGCGGTCAGGTCCGGACGGTTCAGATACCCTCGGGCCAGGCAGGCGCCAGCGATGTACAACTCGCCCGCCACACCGACCGGGACTGGATTCAAGTGCTCGTCCAGCACGTACAGCCGCGCGTTGGCGATGGGACGGCCAATGGGCGGCGCGTCCGGCCAGGATTCGGCCTCATTGCAGTCGAGGCTGAACTGGCTGACCACGTGGGTTTCGGTCGGCCCGTACTGGTTGTGCAGTTGCGCGCCACCGAGTCCGCGAACAAAACCGCGCAGCTCGTCATTGATTTGCAGGGCTTCACCGGCGGTGATGATCCCGCAGCCGCCGGCCGGCATCGGAGCATCGGCCTCGGTCAGGCCGGCGAGTTGCTGCAACACGGCGAACGGCAGGAACGCCCGCTGCACGCCTTCGGCCACCAGGGTCGGGCGCAGCGCGGCGAGGTCCTTGCGGCTGTCTTCGGTCATCAGCAACAGGCTGCCGCCCTGGCACAGCGTGCTGCAGATTTCCTGGAACGAGACGTCGAAGTTCAGCGAGGCGAATTGCAGCACGCGTTGCGGTGCCATGGCTTGATCGAGCTGCCAGGCGATCAGGTTGTCCAGCGCACGACGGTTGTGGGCCACGCCTTTCGGGCGTCCGGTGGAGCCGGAGGTGTAGAGCACGTAGCCGAGGTTTTCCGGGCTCACATTGACGTGCGGATCATCCGTCGGGTGTTGCGCCCATTGCGCTGCGTCGGTGTCCAGGCAGCAGATCTTCGCCTCGTTAGCCGGCAGCCCGGACACCAGGCTCGATTGCGTCAGCAGCAAGGTCGGCGCGGCATCGCTGAACATGAACGCCAGCCGCTCGCTCGGATAAGCCGGGTCGAACGGTACGTACGCCGCGCCGGCCTTGAGGATCGCCAGCAGGCCGATGACCATTTGCGGCGAGCGTTCCAGGCACAAGCCGACGCGATGCTCGGGGCCGACGCCTTGTTCGATCAGGTAATGCGCGAGGCGGTTGGCGGCGCGATTCAGGTCGCCGTAACTCAGTTGCTCACGGTCGGCGAGCAGCGCCACGGCGTCGGGCGTCTGCCGGGCGTGGGCTTCGAAGCGCGCCACACAACCGGGCAACGACGCGGTATCCCGGGCAGTGCGGTTCCAGTCATGAACGATCTGCTGGTGTTGCTCGGCGCTCAGCAGCTTGATCCTCGCCAGCGACTGTTGGCTGTCCTCGACCATCTGCGTCAGCACCCGACGCAGGTACTCGCCGAACTGCTCGACAGTGCTGCGCTCGAACAGGCCCGAGGCATATTCCAGACCGCCGACGATCTGCCCGTCGCGCTCACTGAGCGCCAGTTGCAGATCGAACTTGGCCACGTGATGGCTGCTCTCGACAGGCGTGACATCCAGCCCGGTCAGCAGCAGATCGGAATCCTGATCCTGCTCCCAGGCAAACAACACCTGGAACAACGGGCTGTGGGCCAGACTGCGCGGCGGATTGAGCAACTCCACCACTTGCTCGAACGGCAGGTCCTGATGTTCCTGAGCCTCCAGCGCCACTCGCCGCGCCTGTTGCAGCCATTGCGCCACCGACGGCGTCCCGGACTGAGTCATGCGCAGCGCGAGGGTGTTGACGAAGAAACCGATCAGCCCTTCCAGTTCCTGCTGCGGGCGGTTGGCCGATGGCACGCCGATCACCACATCGCTTTGCCCCGACAGGCGCGACAGCAGCAGTGAAAAACCGGCCAGCAGAGTCATGAACAGCGTGGTGCCTTGCTGCATGCCCAGGGCTTTCAGGCGTGCGGTCAAAGCGGCGTCGAAGACCAACGGAACAAAGCCGCCGAGGTAATCCTGCACGGGCGGGCGCTTGTGATCGGTCGGCAACTCCAGCAGCACCGGCGCGCCGCTGAGGGTTTCGCGCCAGTAACGGCTCTGCTGCTCCAGCACGTCGCCGGACAGCCATTGCTTTTGCCACACGGCGTAATCCACATACTGCACCGGCAAGGGCGGCAGCGGATCGTCGCGATCCAGCAACGCCGCTGCGTACAGCTGCCCCAGCTCGCGGGTGAGCACGCCCATCGACCAGCCGTCAGAGATGATGTGATGCTGGGTCAGCAGCAACACATGGTCATCCGCCGCCAGTCGCAGCAGGCTGACCCGCATCAACGGGCCGCGGCTCAGGTCGAACGGTCTGGCGCCCTCCTCGTCGATCAAGCGGCTCAGTCGCGCTTGCGCATCGTGCCCCTGCACGTCAGTCACCGTCAGCCGGATGCTGTGCGCCGGCGGCGAAACCCGTTGTCGCCCTTCCCCTTCAACGGCAATGAACGTGGTGCGCAGCGCAGCATGGCGCGCCACCAGCTGATTGAAGCTGCGTTCGAGTGCCGGCACGTCCAGCGAACCGCGCAAACGCAGGTTAAGCGGCATGTGGTACGCCGCGTTGCCACCCTCCATTTGCGCCAGAAACCACAGGCGCTGCTGAGCAGACGACAACGTTTGCGCGCCCGTGCGTTCAAGGGCCGTGATGGCCGGGCGAGCCGCAGCCTGACTGGCTTGCAGCCGTTCGGCGAACGCCGCCAGAACCGGCGCGGCAAACAGCGTCGAAGGCGCCACTTCCAGCCCCAGCGTGTGACGAACCTGCGCCAGCACGCGCATCACCAGCAGCGAGTGACCGCCGAGGGCGAAGAACTGATCCTGACGCCCCACCCGCTCGACGCCGAGCACGTCGGCCCAGATCGCGGCGAGCGCGGTTTCCAGCGAGCCTTGTGGTGCCTGGTACTCCTGCTGATCGAACGCCTCGACGTCCGGTGCCGGCAGATTTGGCCGGTCAACCTTGCCGTTGGCGGTCAGCGGCAACGCTTCGAGCCGCACGAAGGCGGTTGGCACCATGTAGTCCGGCAGACTGGTTTGCAGCTGTTCGCGCAGCGTTCGCGGGCTCAGCGTTGAGTCTGGCTTTTCGCAGTAGTAGGCCACCAGGCGTGGTTCACCGGGACTGTCCTGGCGCAGCAACACCACGCTTTCGCGCACGCCCGGAATGTCCGCCAACCGGGTTTCGATTTCCCCCAGTTCCAGACGCAGGCCGCGCAACTTGGCCTGGGAATCGTTGCGGCCGAGAAATTCCAGTTGGCCGTCGGCCCGGTAACGCGCCAGGTCACCGGTGCGGTAAAGGCGTTCGCCCGCCACGAACGGGCTGTCGAGGAAACGTTCGGCGGTCAGTTGCGGGAGGTTCAGATAACCGCGCGCCACACCAACGCCACCGATGTACAACTCACCCGCGACACCCTCGGCAACTGGTGCGCCGTCAACGTCGAGCAGGTAAATCCGGGTATTGGGCAGTGCCCGGCCAATGGGCAGCACCGCGTCGATCTGGCTGCTGTCGGTGAATTCGAAACAGGTGCTGTCGATGCTCGCTTCGGTCACGCCATAGGCCTGGACGATCTGCACGTGATCACCGCACAGCCTGCGCAATTGCCGCGCGCTGTGGGCGGTCCAGATGTCGGAGCCGCAGACCACGGTGCGCAGGAACGACAGGTCGTGGCCGGTCTCTTCGACCCATGCCAACAGCGGATTGAGCAGCGCCGGCACGAAGTCGGCAAAGCCAATCTGCGCCTCGCGCATCAGGCGATACAGGGCCGGCGGGTCCATCAGGGTGTCCCGTGGGCAGAGCACCAGCGTGCCGCCAAAACCCAGCGAACGGATCAGGTCGGCACTGAACACGTCGAAGGAAAAACCGGCCATTTGCAGGTGGTTGATCGGCTCGCCCAAAGCATAGAGCTGCGCCCAGTCGGCGCTCACGGCGACCAGTCCGCAGTGCTCGACCATCACGCCTTTCGGGGTGCCGGTGGAGCCGGAGGTGTAGATCACGTAAGCCAGATGTCGGGGTGTCAGGCCGATTGAGTGAGGATCGAGGTTGTCTGCCGGGAGCGAAGCCCAATCACTGGCGTCGGCCAGATCCAGCAGCGTCGGGGTGGTCGCCGACTGTTCGAGCACCGCCCGCAAAACACCGCGCGCCTCGCCGTGGGTCAGCACCACCGGCGGTGCGCTGTCGGCCAGCATGTGCGCCAGCCGCGCCTGCGGATAGGCCGGGTCCAGCGGCACATAGGCGCCGCCGGCCTTGAGTACCGCAAGTACGCCGACCAACATCTCCAGCGAACGCTCCAGACACAGCCCGACCCGCACGTCCGGCCCGACCCCGAGGCTGCGCAGGTGATGGGCCAGCCGGTTGGCGCGGGTGTTCAGTTCACGGTAACTGAGCGCCTCCTGCTGCCAGCGTGCGGCGATGGCCTCGGGGTTGCGCAGCACCTGCGCTTCAAACAGACCGTGCACGCACAGGTCCGCATCGAACGGTTTCAAGGAGCAAACGTCGGGCTGCGCGGGATTCGTCCCACGCAAGGAAGTGTTATCGAGCATCGGAGGCTACCGTCCATGACTACATTATTTTTGTGATCAGGCCGGGACAGAAATGCCCCGCCAGTCAGGCCCCGGCATCAGATGCCGGCACGGTCATTCGAATTCAGGAGGATGGCGCGGCGCGCGCGTGCAGACTCGCGTTGAACGCGGGCACACGCAGAAATTCGGGGGGAGACAGGCTGGAGAAAAACGCCGCCGCGCGGTCGGCGCAGGCAACTGGAAAGTGGGCCGGATCATTGGCGACAGACGTCGCCCCGTTCATTGCATCGACGATTGCAAACCGCGTGACCAATTGAAACCTCGACTTCCATTTGAGGGTCAACGACGAGGAACAACCTGCGCGGGGATGACAGCGCCAGGGTGGTCCCGATCGGCTGCGACTGCCGGGTCTGTGGACACACGGCAATCTTCTGGCGCCGGGTTTGTGACCCGAAGCGCCGGCGGATAATAACCACGTTTTTTGCCGGGGAGGCAAACAAAATGTAGGAAATTTGCTAAATAAATATCGGACGTTTCCTACATGGTTGTGACGATGGCAAAGGGACAGGGATGTCAAAAATGCTCGTACACCGTTCCGCCGTTTCGTGCAGGCCACGGGCATCGAAAACCGCTGCAGAGTCTTGAGTGGCCAGCGAAAAAGTCACCACGCGACATACCTCGATAGCCGGGCGCTAACAAGCGCTAACAACGCATAACTGGCAGTCATTCGGCTGTGAAGGCAGGCTTGAATCTCACCGCTGAACGCCGGGCCACCTGCAAATCTTTTCGGCAGCCGCGCTCAGTCGAACGATGGTTTTGCGAGGGATTCGACCATGGCTGAAGGTTATCGCGACACTTGCCTGTGCGAGTCAGACCGGCTCGGCAACGACGAACTGTATGCCTTGGTCGCGGGCGCCGTCCGGCATGGCCGGGGTGAGGCGCAACAGCTGTTCGCGACGGTGACGCCGTTGCTCATCGCCTTTTACGAAGGCCAGGTGCAGGCCGGGCGGATCCGTCGCGAAGACACCGGCGGCCTCGTTCAGCAAGCCTTCAGGGCGCTCTATCAGGAACAGGCCGCCCATGACCCGAGCTTTCCGTTTCGCGCCTGGCTGATCGAGATCGCCCGCACGATCCTGCTCGACAACCTGGGCCATCGCGGCACTGACGCCGTGGCCACGGCCGACGCGCTGGCGGGTGCGTCTGCGCGTGAATGTCATGAACCCACACGGGCAACATGAACCGCCCTTTTCGCTGTGAAATGCTCTTCAGGGAATGCCCATGATCGATATCGAAAAAACCCTCTACTCCGCGCATACCTGCACCACAGGCGGCCGCGAGGGCACAGGACGCAGTGACGATGGCCGACTGGATCTCAAGCTGTCGCCACCGGGTGCGCCCGGCTCCGGAACCAACCCCGAGCAATTGTTCGCCGTGTGCTGGTCGGCCTGTTTCCTCGGCTCACTGCGCCACGCCTGCAACGCGCGCAAGATCGGTTTTCCGACAACGGCCGGGGTCGATGCTCAAATCGACCTGGTCCACGGGGAACAAGGTTTTTTCCTTAAGGCTCAACTGGCTGTGTCACTGCCGGATATCGAACCGCAAGTGGCGCTACAACTGATCGACGCAGCGCACCAGAACTGCCCCTACTCCAAAGCCACGCGCAACAACATCAAGGTCAGCATTACTCTCGCCTGATCCGTCTTTTGCCGACAGCAAAACGCAATCCATTCCAACCACACCTTCGTACTATCCGGCGACACCATGGTGCAATAGATCGCGCCCGGGGCTTTTGATGTGATGGCGGGAAACCGACAAAAGCCAGGAGTTGCGCATGAACAAGCTGACGACTGCTGCGGGCGCGCCCGTGGTTGATAACAACAACGTACAGACGGCAGGCCCGAGAGGCCCGATGCTGTTGCAGGACGTCTGGTTGCTGGAAAAACTGGCGCACTTCGATCGGGAAGTCATACCCGAGCGGCGCATGCACGCCAAGGGTTCGGGCGCGTTCGGCACCTTCACCGTCACCCACGACATCACCCGTTTCACCAAGGCCAGGCTGTTTTCCAGCGTGGGCAAGACCACCGATGTGTTCGTCCGCTTTTCGACCGTGGCCGGCGAGCGTGGCGCGGCGGACGCCGAGCGTGACATCCGCGGGTTCGCCATCAAGTTCTACACCGAGCAAGGCAACTGGGATCTGGTGGGCAACAACACGCCGGTGTTCTTTCTGCGCGATCCGTTGAAATTCCCCGACCTCAACCATGCGGTCAAACGCGACCCGCGCACCAACATGCGCAGCGCCCGCAACAACTGGGATTTCTGGACCTTGCTGCCGGAGGCGCTGCACCAGGTCACGATTGTCATGAGCGACCGCGGCCTGCCGCGCACCTACCGCCACATGCACGGTTTCGGCAGCCACACCTTCAGTTTCATCAGCCCGGCGAACGAACGTTTCTGGGTGAAGTTCACCTGGAAGACTCAACAAGGCATCGAGAACCTGACCGATCAACAGGCCGCGACGCTGATCGGCGATGACCGCGAAAGCGCCCAGCGCGACCTGTACAACGCCATCGAGGAGGGCCACTTCCCGCAATGGAAGCTCTACGTGCAAGTGATGCCGGAACTGGACGCCGAGACCTACCCGATCAACCCGTTCGACCTGACCAAGGTCTGGCCTCACGCGGATTACCCGCTGATCGAAGTCGGCGTGCTCGAACTCAACCGCAACCCTGACAACTACTTCGCCGACGTCGAACAGGCAGCCTTCAACCCGGCCAACGTGGTGCCGGGCATCAGTTTTTCACCGGACAAAATGCTCCAGGCGCGCCTGTTCTCCTACGGCGATGCGCAGCGCTATCGCGTCGGCGTCAATCATCACCAGATTCCGGTGAACGCCCCGCGCTGCCCGGTCAACAGCTACCACCGGGACGGCCAGATGCGCACCGATGCGAACGCGGGCAGCACCATCGGCTATGAACCCAACAGCTACGGGCAGTGGGCCGAGCAACCGGATTTCAGCGAACCACCGCTGGCCCTCAAAGGCAGCGCCGGGCACTGGAATCACCGCGAGGACGACGACTACTTCTCGCAACCGGGCGCACTGTTCCGGGCCATGTCGCCCGCCCAGCAAAAGGTTTTGTTCGAAAACACCGCGCGCTCGATCCATGGCGCCAGCGCAGAGTCGAAACAACGACACATCGACCACTGCACCCGGGCAGATCCGGCGTATGGCGCAGGAGTTGCGCACGCCATTGAGGCACTGGGCTGATCTGCAATGACGCTGGCAGGGAGCCGAAACAACAACGCCCGGATTATCCGGGCGTTGTTGTTTGTACGAATCAGTCAGGCAGTGATTCGCGGCTGAAGGCTTGCACCTCCTGCACCAGACCGCGAGCGGCCATTTCCACCAGTTGCCGACCCTTTTCCGGCGATGCCTGCGCCGGGTCCGAGCCCATGCGGCCGTCCGGGTGACGGGCGCGGAAATCCGCCGCTTCACGGATCGGCCCCCAGTTGGCGATCTGCGGCGAGTAGTCCGCCGACTTGATGGAATCGGGGTACGCCCACTGGGTCACGGCGATTTCCGAAGGCGTCGCGTGAATGCCGTGGCCGGTCGGGAACTGCTCACGCGCCAGCTCGTTCACCCCTTCCAGATCCCACCAGTTGCACAGCTTCAGTGCAAACCCGGCCTTGCGTCGGGCGAAACTCGCTTCGGCGTACAGCTCCGAAAACGCCGCTTCGATTGACGCGATGTTGCCGCCGTGGCCATTGAGGAAAAAGATCTTTTCAAAGCCGTGGGCGGCCAGCGAACGGGTCCAGTCGGCGATGGCGGCGATGAAGGTCGAAGGCCGGAGCGAGATGGTGCCGGGGAAACCGAGGTGATGCTGCGCCATGCCGATGTTGAAGGTCGGGGCAATCAGGATGTCGGCGTTCTTCTGCGCTTCATGGGCGATGATTTCCGGGCACATCCAGTCGGTGCCCAGCAGGCCGGTCGGCCCGTGCTGTTCGTTGGAACCGATCGGGATGACGATGGTGCGGCTGCGTTCGAGGAATTGGGCGATTTCGGACCAGGTCGAAAGGTATAAAAGCATCAGGATTCTCACTCTTCGAAGGTTCCTAGCGGAACGCGGGTGGGTGTTCAGTGCACCTGCAACAGCAGTGTCATTGATACCACCCGCCTCCCTTCGACGACAGAATACGAAGGTATCGGAATGACCTGAATGCCCTAATCGCGGACGAGAAATTCACGGGGCGATTCACCCATCACCCGTCTGAACATGGCACTGAAGGCACTCTGGCTGGCGTAGCCCAGATCCCGGGCAATCACCCCGACGGATTGCCCCTTGTCGAGCCGATCGATGGCGGTCGCCAGCCGCACCTGTTGCAGCCAGTGGCGGAAATTCAGGCCGGTTTCATTGACGAACAGGCGAATCAGCGTGCGCGAACTGGCACCGACCCGGTCAGCCCAGTAACCGATCGAATGGTCTTGTCCCGGATCCTGCAGAATAGCCTCGCACACCGTGACCAGTCGCCGGTCGACCGGCCACGGCACTTCGATCGGCAACGTCCGGGCTCCCTGCAATTCACTGAGTATCAACGCCACGATGTGCACGTTGCGGCCTTCCTGTGGGTATTCGATCGGCTGCTCGGCCAGGGCCAGAATCAACTCGCGCAGCAGTCCGGGGATCTCCAGCACTTTGCAGTGATCGCCCAGCCGTGCGCAGACCTGCGGTTCGATGTAGATCGAGCGCATTTTGACCGCGCTCAGCATCAACTGGTCGTGGATCATTCCGGGCGGAATCCACAGCGCGCGCTTCGGCGGCAGGATCCACAATCCGCGCTCGGTGGCCACCCGCATCACGCCGTTCGAGGCATACAGCAATTGCCCGTGCCGATGCACGTGCGGCTCGTTGTACTCGCCGGTGGCCTGATCGCGCACCAGCACGGTCATTACGCGCGGCACGTCCTGATAGTCGGGATAACGTTCGCTGCGCGGCGTGGACTCACGCTGGGCGATGACCTTGCGCACCTCTCGTTTCATCGGCTGGAGTCTCCTGAAAACACACCTTGATCGTGTTAAAGCGGCGATTGTCACTTTGGCGACAAACCCTGGCATTTGCCGTGGCCGGCCCATTGTTAACCTTGCGCTCATTGTTCATCAATGAGGCCTTTCCCATGGCAATCACCCGCAATCTCTCCGACCACCAGCAGAGCGTCACGGCGGTGATCGGCCTGCTGATCCTGTCCATCGCCCTGCGGCCGCCGATCATTTCGGTGGGGCCGATTCTGCTGTTGATCCAGCAGCACTTCCAGTTGAGCTACACCCAGGCCGCGCTGCTGACTTCGATTCCCGACATCTGCATGGGCGTGTTCGCGCTGGTGGTTCCGAGCCTGGCCAGGCGCTTCGGGATCGATCGCAGTGTGGTGGTCGCCCTGACGTTGTTGGGTGCCTCCACCTTATTGCGGGCGATCTCGCCGAATGCATTCTTCCTGCTCGGCAGTACGTTCTTTGCCAGCATCGGCATTGCCGTCGCCGGCGCGATGACCGGCGCGTGGATCAAGACCCACTTTGCGCAACGGCCGGCGCTGTTCATGGGCATCTATGCCGGCGGCCTGAGCCTGGGCGCGACCCTCGCGGCGGTGCTCAGCGCCCCGATTGCCGAGCTGGCGCAGGACTGGCGGGTCAGCGCCGGGTTCTGGAGCGTGCTGTGTGTCACCGCCATCGCCAGTTGGGTGTGGATGGCGCGGCGTTTTGCGACACCGGCGCCTGTAGTGAAATCGCCGTCGAGTCCGAGCAAACGTCTGCCATGGAGCAATCTGCAGGCGTGGCTGATCGCGTTGAACTTCGGTGCCGGTCAATTCGTGGTTTACGCCCTCTTCGCCTGGATGGCGCCAGCGTCGGTGGAAGCGGCCACATCGAGTGTTTCCCCGGGCGTTCTGCTGGGCATTTTTACCGCGGTGTTCGCCGTGGCCAGCGTGGGTGCGGGGCTGATTCCGGGCAAGGCCCACGACCGGCGCGGTTTGCTTGGGCTGTCGGCGTTGCTGGCCCTGCTCGGGGTGGGCGGCATGGCATTCCTGCCGGCGTACTGGCCGATGCTGTACGTGGTGCTCGCGGCCATCGGCCTGGGCATGGGTTTTACCGTGGCCATGACCTTGCCGCTGGATCACGCCAGCACCAGTGAACAGGCCGGATTGTGGACGGTGTTCATGTTGTTCATCGGTTACCTGATCGCCGCGCTCGGGCCGCTGTTGTTCGGTGCCCTGCGCGAATACGCCGGACACTATGGCCCGGCGTACACCTTGCTGTTCGCGGTACTGCTGTTGATGCTCGGCATCACACCCCTGCTCAGACTGGCACCGGCTGGATCGCCGCAGGTGTCCGTTGCCTGAGCCGGGGGTGACAGACCTGCGACGCGCCTCGGCACGTCGCAGGTTTTCAGTTGGCTGCAGCGGCTTTTTCAATCAGCAGCGCCACCGGGGCCGGGTTCGACACCATCACCACGTGCGAGGCGCCCTTCACCACCTCAACGGCCTTGGCATCCGCACGCTTGGCCATGAACGCCATCGCCTGGGGCGGGATGTTCTTGTCCTTGTCGCCGTAGATGTACCACGACGGAATGTGCTTCCAGGCCGGCGTTCCGGCCTGCTCGTTCAGTGCCGCTTCGGTGACCGGACGTTGAGTCGCGGCCATCAGGGCCGCTTGTGCAGCGGGGACGTCGGCGGCGAATTGATCGTGGAACTTGCTCTGCTGGATGTACAAGTCCTTGCCGCCGTCGGCCAGCGCAACGGGTGGCGCCAGCGTTGGCCCGAGGGTGCTGCCGGGAAACTTGCCGGCCAGACCGGCGACGGTTTCACCGGCCTCGGGGGCAAACGCGCTGACGTAGACCAGCGCTTTGACATTGGCATGATCGTTGGCCGCATCACTGATGACGTTGCCGCCATAGGAGTGACCGACCAGCACCACCGGCGACTGGATGCTGCTCAGCAATGCCGATACCGCTGCGCCATCGCTCTTGACGCCGCGCAGCGGATTGGCGGCGGCGATCACCGTGTAGCCATCCTTCTCGAGAATCTTCGCCACGCCGTTCCAGCTCGATGCGTCGGCAAACGCGCCGTGCACCAGCACCACCGTGGGTTTGGCGGTTTGGGCGAAGGCATTGGCGCCCAGGCACAGGCCAACGGCAATGCTCAGTGCAGTCAGTGTTTTTTTCATGTGGACTTTCCTCGTATGACGGATTCAGGGGGCGTATCGGGTGAAGACAAAATCGTGGTTCTGCACCCGCGCCTGATGGCAGGCAAAGCAGGTCTGGTGCTGGGCTTCGTCGGCGGGTTTGCCGTTGATGAACCGGCCGAATCCCCAGCCACCGGTCGAGGCGTATTTGCGCGAGTCCTTGACCATCACCTGAACGGTGGTGGCCGCCCCCGGAATCGAGGCCGGCTCGAACTCCGGCGACTGCACGTGTTTCCACGCCAGCTTCACCAGCACCGTGCCGTCGGGAAACGGCAGCGATGCGCTCTGGTAAGCCTTGAGGGCCCGGTCATTGCCCAGCACCGCGCGCAGTTCATCCAGCGGCGCGGCTTCCTGGGCCGGGGCAATCAGCGCCCACTGGCGATAGTTTTTCGGCAGCTTCACGCCGTAGATCGGCGAGGCATCGCCCTCATCGGCCTCGCCCAACGCGACACCGGTGGCCGCCAGTGCCGCGAGCGCAATGGCCGCCGGCAACACGGCCCAATGGTTGAGTTTCATCGTCGGATCCCCTCAGGCCAGCAGTCAGAGATGATCGGCATCGATCACCGCCTGGGCGAACGCTTGCGGCGCTTCCTGCGGCAGGTTGTGGCCGATGCCGCCGCTGATCAGCCGGAACTCGTACTTGCCGGTGAAGCGTTTGGCGTAGGCCTCGGCCGGTGGGTGCGGCGCACCGTTGGCGTCGCCCTCCAGAGTGATGGTCGGCACGCTGATCGAGGGGAATGTCGCCAGTTTTTTCTCCAGCGGATCGTATTGCGCTTCCCCTTTGATCAGCCCCAGGCGCCAGCGGTAGTTGAAGATCGACACGGCGACGTGATCCGGGTTCTGCAACGCCGCGGCGCTGCGCTCGTAAGTCGCGTCGTCGAAGGTCCACTTCGGCGAGGCCAGCTGCCAGATCAGTTTGGCGAAGTCATGGGTGTTCTTTTCGTAGCCCAGACGGCCACGCTCGGTCGCAAAGTAGAACTGATACCACCACTGCAACTCCGCCGCCGGCGGCAGCGGCGTCTTGCCCGCTTCCTGGCTGCCGATCAGGTAACCGCTCACCGCCACCAGCGCTTTCACCCGCTCGGGCCAGAGCGCTGCAACGATGTCGGCAGTACGCGCGCCCCAGTCATAGCCGCCAAGCACGGCCTGCTTGATCTTCAGGGCGTCCATGAAGTCGATCAGATCTTTGGCCAGCGCCGCCGGCTGGCCGTTGCGCACGGTTTTGGCGGACAGGAAACGTGTGTCGCCATAACCGCGCGCGTAAGGAATCAGCACCCGATAGCCCTTCTGCGCCAGTGCCGGCGCCACGTCGGTGTAGCTGTGAATGTCGTAGGGCCAGCCGTGCAGCAGGATGACCACCGGACCGTCGGCGGGACCGACTTCGGCGTAGGACACGTCCAGCAATCCAGCCTTGACGTGTTTCAGCGCGCCGAAGGAAACGTTGGTGCCGGCGGTAATGGCGTCGATCTTGCCGGCGGGCACTTCAGCGGCGCTGGCGTATGCCGAAGCGATGCCCAGCGCAAGCGCCAGGATCGAAACGGCGAGCACGCGCCGGGATGGGGTTACAGCGTTAGAGTCAGTCATGCCGAGTCTCCCTCGTGAACCGCCGGGCGGCGGTTCCGGACTTGGTGTTGAAGGGCTTGCGAATTGCAGGGTTAGCGGGCTGCCTGAGCAGCGGTTTTCTGCGCAGCCGCGCGCAGTGGCCGGAAGGCTTCGCGCAGTTCTTCGCTGAACAGTTGCGGTTGCTCCCATGCCGCGAAGTGACCGCCCTTGCTGACTTCGCTGAAGTAGGCCAGCGACGGATAGGCGCGCTGCGACCAGACTTTCGGCGCGCGGTAGATTTCGTGCGGGAACACGGTGATCGCCACCGGCACCTTGATGTCGGCAGTCTTCTGCGCGGCGGCGCTGAAGTTATTGTTGTTGTTCTCCCAGTAGAAACGGGAGGACGACGCCCCGCTGTCGGTCAGCCAGTACAGGCTGATGTCATCGAGCATTTCATCGCGGCTCAGGACTTTCTCGGGCTGACCGTCGCTGTCGGTCCACGCGGCGAATTTTTCATACATCCACGCGGCCGTGCCGGCGGGCGAGTCGGCCAGCAGATAACCGATGGTTTGCGGCCGGGTCACCATCATTGCGCCGTAAGCGGCGTTACGACCGAAGAACTGGCTGAGCGAATTGAAGGCCGTCACCTCCGGTGCAGTCAGCCCTGCCGGTGCCGGGTCGCCGCTGTTGATCGGCTTGACCAGTTCCGGCGGCACGGTGGCCGGCATGTTCAGGTGAATGCCCAGCAAACCGGGCGGCGCCAGGCGACCCAGTGCATCGGAAATCACCGAACCATGATCGCCACCCTGGGACACGTAATGGCTGTAGCCCAGACGTTTCATCAGCACATCCCAGGCCTTCGCCACCCGGTCAGGGCCCCAGCCGAGCTCGGTCGGTTTGCCGGAGAAACCATGGCCGGGAATCGACGGGATCACCACGTCGAACGAGTCCTCGACCTTGCCGCCGTACGCCACGGGATCGGTCAGCGGGCCGATGGTCTTGAGGAATTCGAACTGCGAACCCGGCCAGCCGTGGGTGAGGATCAGCGGCATCGCATTGGGATTGCGCGAACGCACATGGATGAACTGGATGTCGACGCCGTCGATGGTGGTCACAAACTCCGGCAAGGCGTTGAGCTTCGCTTCAGCCTTGCGCCAGTCATAGCCGTCGCCCCAATACTTCACCAACGCCTGGACCTGCGCCAGTTGCACTCCCTGGGACACGTCGCCGACCGTTTCCTTGTCCGGCCAGCGGGTGTCGGCGATGCGTTTGCGCAGATCGCTCAACTTCGCTTCGTCCACATGGATGGTGTACGGGCGAATGGCTTGCGACGGATCCGCGGCCCAGACCCCGCTGCTGCCAGCGAGTACGGCAAGGCCGAGCACACCGCCCCTGATGGATGACGCCAGGCAATGGCGCCAGGTAAGACCGGACGAAAGCGCAACCATGATGGATCTCCTTGTAGTCATTATTCGAAAGGCATCGCCAATCGGATCAGACCACTGCGCTGGCACCGGGGCGATTACACGATGGTGTCGGTCGATACCTTGGTATGACGCGCTGGCCCGGCGCGCAAAATCGCGCTCGAACTCAGCAGCGCTTAACGGGCAGAATGCGGCGGGGAAAAGACCCATTTGAATCACAGAGCGGAACAAGGATTGCGGATGCGTGGGGAAACAGCGCTCGAACGCCTGAGCGGCACGCCATCGTCCACCTCGCAGTGGTGGGTGATCGGGTTGTGCATGCTGTTCAACGTGATCGACGGACTCGACGTCATGGCCATGGCCTTCACCGGCAGTCGGGTTTCGGCGCAGTGGACGTTGAGCGGCGCGCAACTGGGCCTGTTGTTGAGCGCAAGTCTGGTCGGAATGGCGCTCGGCTCGCTGCTGGCCGCGCCCAGGGCCGACCGCTTCGGGCGCAGACCGTTACTGCTCGCCGGTCTGCTGCTCAGCGGCCTGAGCATGTTGCTGTCGTTCTGGAGCCCGGATCATCACGTGTTGATGTTCCTGCGTTTGCTGACCGGCATCGGCACGGGGGCGGTGCTGGTGGGGGCGAACGTGCTGACGTTCGAACACGCCAGCCCGCAGCGGCGCAATCTGGCCATCGCGTTGCAATCCCTCGCCTTCGCCATGGGCGCGAGTCTGGGCGGAGTGCTGGCGCATGTACTGAATGATTTGATGGGCTGGCGGTATGTCTTTCTTGCCGGAGGTTGCATCACGCTGGCAGCCGCGCTTGCCGGCGTCTTTTGGCTGCGAGAGTCGCCGTCATTTCTGGCACTCGAACGCCGCACGCCAATCGCTACAGCGTCGCCTGACAACCCCAGCCGACCGCTTTCGCCCGGTCAGTGGCAACAGACCACATCGCTGGCACTGGCACTCTTTCTGTTGATGTTCTGCTTTTACTTCGTCATGAGCTGGACCCCGAGCCTGCTGGTCCACAATGGTTTTACCGACCAACAAGGCGCCTGGATCGGAGTGTTATTGGCGTTGGGGGGGATGCTCGGTGCCCTGCTGCTGGGACTGGCGGCCAATCGTTTCGGCTGCCGGCGATTGTTGTCGGGGTTTCTGCTGCTCAACGCCGCCCTGCTGCCATTGATGCTGCCGGCCACTCGCGTCCCCGGTCTGGCGACACTCGTGGCAGTCACGCTGGGGCTGATGCTCAATGGTGCGGTCGCGGCTCTGTATGTCCTGGCTCCTCAAGCGTTCTGCACCTCGGTTCGTACGACCGGTGTCGGCGTGGTGCTGGGGATGGGGCGTCTGGGGGCGATCATTTCGCCGCTGGTCGCCGGTTTTCTGCTGGATGCCGGATGGACCGCACAACACCTGTTCACGTTTTTCGCCGGTAGCCAGGTGTTGGCGGCCCTGCTGATCTGGCGTGGCACTAAGGGACGATGATCAGCTTGCCCGTCGTGTTGCGCGACTCGATATCGCGATGGGCCTGTTGCACCTCGTCCAGTGAATAACGTTTGCCGATGAAGGTTTTCAGTTTGCCGGTGCTGACCCACGCGAACAGTTGCCGGGATTTTTCCAGCAGCACCTCGCGATCGCGCACGTAGTGCATGACCGAGGGATACGTCAGCTTGATGCTGCGCGGCATGCTGAAGATATCGATCGGCGGGATCGGGTTCATGAACGGCCCGTACAAGGCCAGGGTGCCGAAGTAGTCCAGCATCTCCAGCGAGTCGGCGAAACCTTCCGCGCCCGTGCCGTCGTACACCACATTCACCCGCTGCCCCTCGGTCAGGCGCATGACCTGTCCGGCAATGTTTTGCGCTTGCCCGATCACTACATAGTCAGCCCCGGCCGCGAGCACCGCCTCCACTTTGTCGGCATGGGACACCCGGCCAATGACCTTGCCGCCCCGCAGTTTGATCAACTGGGTCAGCATCAATCCCACGCCACCCGCCGCCGCGTGCACAAAGGCCACGTCACCCGGCTGGATCGCATGCACCTTGTCCACCAGATTGCTGGCGGTCAGGCCTTGCATCATCAGGCTGGCGGCGGTGGCGAAGTCGATCTCATCGGGCAACGGCACCAACTGGCTGACCGGGGCGATCACCTGTTCGGCGTAGCTGCCCGGCACGTAATGCCAGGCCACGCGGTCACCGACTCCGAACTCCGTCACCTGCGGGCCGGCGGCCAGAACGATGCCGGCGCCTTCTGCACCCGGCGTCAGCGGCAACGCCCAGGCGCCGCCGAGCCCGCGCCGGACACCGGTGTCCATGAAATTGATGCCCGCTGCCATGACCTTGACCAGGACCTGTCCGGGCCCCGGTTCTGCCAGTTGAATGTCCTGCACCGTCAACACTTCGGGCCCGCCAAAGGCCTGGATAACCACTGCTTTCATAATCTTCTGCCCTGTCATCGGGACGACCGGTACTGCTGCCTTTCGGGTGGCAGGAGCGCGGACGTCACGTTGCTTTCACTCAACGTCGAAGGACGTTGAAACCAGGGCCAAGAGTGAGCGGGTGGTGTATCCGCGCAGTTTCGCGAACAGGCTCATTTGCATGCTTGTATGGCTCGAAGGGCCGTAGATACAGTGGCTTACAAAAGCGCCACTGTGATGCCCGTCGCAGTGTGCGACGGCAGCCGATATTCGCTACAGGCGACACCAAAGTATGATGGGCGAGTGCCAGCAGAAGGCGCATCTTTGTTCAACGGTGACTGCACACAATGAGAATCGGTATGACGAACGAGCAGGAGCGCGTCATCGAGGACGATCCAGACTGCGCCAGTGACGCAATCATGCCCATGCCGGGGGTCGAAGCCATCATCGACAGCATCCCGGCCATGGTCGCCTTCATGACGCCGTCCGGTGAGCTGGAACAGGTCAACCGGCAAATCATGGACTACATCGGCGCCCCGCTTCATGAACTGAAAAAATGGCAAGCCGGCGAGACCGTGCACCCGGACGACCTGCCCTCGGTCATCGCCGCCTGGATGCATTCAGTCGACACCGGCACGCCCTATGAAGTCGAACATCGCATCCGACGCGCCGACGGTGTCTATCGCTGGTTCCATGTGCGCGGCCTGCCGATCAGAGACAGCGAAGGCACCATCACACGCTGGTGCGTTTTGCAGGTCGATATCGATGAGCGCCGGCGGGACAAGGCCTTGATCGCCAGTGCCCTCGCCGAAGTCAGCGCATCGGAAGAACGTCTGCGCGGGATCATCGATGCCGTGCCCGGTTTTGTCTGGAGTGCCTCGCCCGAAGGCAGCGTCGGCTTCGTCAATCGACGCTGGTGCGACTACACCGGCATGTCCCTCGAACAGGCCTGCGGCCATGGCTGGACGGCGTCCATCCACCCGGACGACGCACCGGGCCTGGCAGTCTATTGGCAAGGGATTCTGCAATCGGGCAGCGCCGGCGAGTACGAGGCTCGACTGAAACGCTTCGACGGCATTTACCGCTGGTTTCTGATCCGCGCCGTGCCCCAGCGCGATGACACGGGGCGGATCGTGCGCTGGTACGGCGAAAACACTGACATCGAAGACCGCAAACGGGCGGAAGTCTTTCTGGCCAAGGCCCAACGCCTGAGCGCTACCGGTACGTTTTCCTGGCGGGTGAGCACCGACGAGATCACCTGGTCGGACGAGGTCTACCGCATCCTCGAACTGGACCCGGACACGCCGCCCGGCTTCGAGGCGATCTATCGCCGCGTGCATCCGGACGACATCTCCAGCCATCGGGAGATGATCAAGCGCCAGCGCCGCAAGGGGCGTGATTTCGAACACGAACACCGGCTGCTGATGCCCGACGGCACGGTGAAATACGTGCGGCTGGTGGCGCACTCGATCGCCCATGCGCCGGACGGTTTCGAGTACATCGCCGCCCTGCAGGACATCACCCAGCGCCGGCTCGCCGAAGAGGTCTTGAGCAAGGCGCGCTCGGAACTGACGCACCTGGCCAGAGTCGCCAGCCTTGGCGCGGTCACGGCGTCGATTGCCCACGAGGTCAATCAACCGCTGGCCGGCATCATCACCAACGCCAGCACCTGCCTGCGCATGCTTGGTGCGGACCCGCCGAATGTCGACGGCGCCAGGGAAACCGCGCGCCGCACCATTCGCGACGGTAATCGCGCCGCCGATGTAATCAATCGACTGCGGGCGCTGTTCTCGAAAAAAAGCATCACGATTGAAGACGTCAATCTGAATGACGCGGCACGGGAAGTCATCGCCATGCTATTGGGCGAGCTGCAACGCAACGGCGTGGTGCTGCACCCGCAATTTGCCGAAGCCCTGCCGCTGGTCAGGGGCGATCGGGTCCAGCTTCAGCAGGTGATCCTCAACCTGATCATGAATGCCGCCGAGGCCATGAGTGCGATCCACGGCCGGCCCCGAGAATTGATCATCAGCACCGGCCTTGGGGCGGACGAGAGCGTTTGCCTGGCGGTGAAAGACAGCGGCAACGGCGTCGATCCGCAGGACATCGAGCGCATTTTCAATGCCTTTTACACCACCAAAAGTTCGGGCATGGGCGTCGGTCTGTCCATCAGTCGCTCGATCATCGAGCGCCACGACGGGAAGCTGTGGGCCAGCGCCAACGACGGCCCGGGTGCGACGTTTACCTTTGCCATCCCGAATTCGACGGACTTGCCGCAAACCGATAACCGCGACCTCGCCGATCGCACCGTGGAGAATGATTGATGGGTACGCATTTGCTCGTATCGGTGGTCGATGACGACGAATCGGTTCGTGAATCACTGCCGGACCTGATCAAGGAGTTCGGCTTCGCCGTCCAGGCATTCGCCTCGGCGCAGGCGTTTCTGGCATCGCCCTATCTGGACTTGACCCATTGCCTGATTCTCGACGTGGCCATGCCGGGGATGTCGGGTCCGGATCTGCAACGGGAGCTGCTGCGCCGTGACTATCGCATTCCGGTGATTTTCATCACCGCCCACGGCGACGCCAGCGAACAGGCGAAGCTGCTGAACAGTGGCGCCGTGGAGTGCCTGTTCAAACCCTTCAGCGAAGCCCAATTGCTCAAGGCCCTGAGCGCCGCCTTGCCCCTCGACTGAGCGTGAAGCCGAACAGAACAAGGAATCGACATGTTGAACGCGAACAACGCAATCGCCCCTTCCCGTGGAGCATTACCGATGAGTGATGTCACGCCCGTCGTATTCGTTGTCGATGACGACATTTCCGTGCGCGAGTCGCTGGAGCTGATGATCCGCTTCGCCGGATGGCAGCCACGGCTGTTCGAGTCCGCGCAGGATTTTCTCGATGCGCCCCGGTCGCTGGTGCCCAGTTGTCTGGTGCTGGATATCAACTTGCCCGACCTGAGCGGCCTGGATCTGCAGACCGCCCTTGCCAATGAACGTCACAACATGCCGATCATTTTCATCACCGGCTACGGCGATATTCCGCGCACGGTGCGGGCCTTGAAGGCCGGCGCGGTGGAGTTTCTGACCAAACCGTTCAATGACGATGTGATCCTTGCCGCCATGGCCGATGCGCTGCAAAGCAGTCGTGTGGCGCTGGAAGGAGAAAAGCACGTGCGCTCACTGCTTGAGGCCTACAAGACCCTGACGCCCCGCGAGCAGGAGATCATGGCTTCGGTGGTCAGCGGACGGCTCAACAAACTGATTGCCGCCGACCTCAACATCAGCGAAATCACCGTCAAGGCCCATCGCGGCAAGGTGATGCGCAAGATGAAGGCCCGCTCGCTGGCGGACCTGGTGAAAATGGCCGCCCTGATTACGCCGGCGTGACCGGCAGGCTCTGCCAGAAGCTTTCCAGCCGGCGCAGATCAAGGCTGTCGAAGCCTTCCGAAGCCCGCTCGCGGCAGGCACAGAGCAACGTCCGGGCCTGATCCGGTTGCCCCTGTTCAAGCCAGAACCTGGCCAGATCCATCGAAGACCGCAACTCCCACGCCCAGGCGCCCTGCTCGCGGCTCAGCGCAATGGAACCCTCAAGAACGGCCAGCATGGCCTGAACATCGTCGGTGTGGATGACCTTGAGAATACCGGCCTTGATTCGCAGCAGTTCCGGCAGCGCAAAGGCATCACCGCTTCGCCGGCAGTGATCGATGGTGCCCTCGACCAAGGTCAGCGCCTTTTGGTGTTCGCCCACCAGCATCAGGCCTTCGGCCAGTGCGATTTCGAATGAGGTCGTGAGCAGTTCGTAACGCATGCCACGCAACCGCGCCAGACTTTCCTCCAGCATGGCAACTGCATCCCCCGGCTCCTCGGCGCGGATGGCGATCGCCGCACGCAAACCGTGGCAGGCGGCAATGTAGGGGCCCAGTGCGTTGGTTTCGGCGATGGCGCTGAACCGCTCGAGGCTCGCGGTGGCCTTCGCCAGATCACCGGTCCAGATATAGATGCACAAGATCCAGACCATGGCGATGCAGTAGGTAACCGGATGCTGCAGCGCCGACGCTTCGGCCTCGATCTGCTCGGCCCAGCGCCGCGCCTGATCGGGATAGCCCTGCAGCCAGAGTGAACGCGCCAGCGCCAGCCCCGTGCGATTGCGGTGATCGAAGCCGTAGTAGATCGTGTTGCTGGGGTGGGACGGCAAGCTGTTGCGCAGCGAGCTTTCCAGTTCCTGACGGGCCAGACGCTGGTTGCCGAGCAGATGATGGGAGATGCCGGTCAGCGATGAAGCAATCGCGATGGCGGCGGGCTCGTTGAGGATGTTGCCGACCACGGCTGCCTGCTCGGCCCAGGCCAGCGACGAAGGGAAATCACCGATGCGCTCGTAGAAGATCTGCAAGCGGCCCAGCAGCCTCAGCTGTGAGCCGTAGTCGTTCAACGCGACTGCAATGTCCTGCGCCCGGAGCAAGGCTTTTTCGGCGGCCTCACTGTTGCCCCGGGTGAACATCAGCACCAGACCGAGCGCGGCTTGCAGCTCCATCTCGGTGGGCGTGCCGTAGTACCCCAGTTCCAGCAGTTCCACCGCCCGGGAACACCACGTCCGGCACTCGACCAGCAATGAAAAATGCAGGAACAACGGCGCGCTCGCGGCCGCCAGCGGCAACGCCAGCCCCGGATCGCCGTAGGGCCCGAAGCTCCATTCCAGCGCACCGCGAACGTTGCCCAACTGGCTGGCCAGACGCGCCGAGTGACGGAAAATCTCCTCGGGAGAAGTCCCCAGATGGCCGAGCAGATCCATGTAAAACGCCGCGTGCCGGAACGCCAGCGCATTGACCTCGGCCTCTCCCCGCGCCGTCAATTTCTCCCGGGCGTAGGCGCGCGTCATCTCCAGCAAGCGATACGAATCCGTCGAGTCGCTGTGATCGACCGTGACCAGTCCCTTGCACACCAGATCATCGAGGATCGCGGCCGCCGTGGCGCTTTCGTGTTGCGATTCGGCAACCACCTGAGCGGCGGCTTCCTGGGAGAACGGCCCGACGAAGACCGAAAACCGCTCCAGCGCCAGGCGCTCTTGCGGCGACAGCAGGTCATAACTCCAGTCGAGCATGGCGCGCAGGGTCTGATGGCGCGGCACCGCCGTCCTGCGCCCCGACCAGCCCAGCGAGAAACGCTCGCCGAGCAGTGCATGGGTGGCCTTCAATCCATGACTGGCGACCCGCATCGCCGCCAGTTCGATCGGCAGCGCCATGCCCTCCAGCCGCTGGCAAATGTCCGCAATCATTTGCCCTCCGTCCGCTTCCAGCAACAGCGCCGCATTGCTCGACGATGCACGTTCGACAAACAGCTTGATGGCCGGGAATGCCAGCAATTCTTCAACGCAAAGGTGTTGCGGCTCACGGGGAAATTCCAGCGGATTGAGCCAGTGCACGTATTCGCCACGTACCCGCAGCGGTTCGCGACTGGTCGCCAGAACCCCGACATCCGGCGCGGTATCGCTGATCTGTTCCAGGAGGGTCGACACCGCGTCGATCAGGTGTTCGCAGTTGTCGATCACCAGCATCAGCCGCTGCTCACGCAAATGCGCGAGCAGGACGAACATCGGGTCTTCCGCCTGCACCGGGATGTCCAACGATCGGGCCAATGCCGACGGCACCAGCGCGCAGTCTTCCACTTGCGCCAGATCGACGAAGCTGACGCGTTCATAGCCCTGGGCGGCGATGCGGTGCGCCACTTCGATGGCCAGGCTGGTCTTGCCGACGCCGCCGGGGCCGACGATGGTGAACAGCCTCGGTTGCTGCATGTGGTCGATGACCAGTTGCAGATCGGTCTCGCGGCCGATCAATTTTGCCCGTGGCGGCAGACTGCAAACGCCATCAGTGGCTCGGGGCGCGATGGGCGCCGGTTGAACAGCGGTCTGTTTTCTTTCCAGCGGCGCGACGAAGGCATAGCCCACGCCCACCTGGGTCGCGATATACCGCGCCTGTTCCTCGCCATCGCCGAGAATCCGCCGCAGCCCGGTCATATGAAAGCGCAGGCTGCCTTCGGCCACCACGCTGTCGGGCCACACCTTGTCGATCAGGTCGTACTTGGACAGCACGCGTCCCGGTTGCTCGAGCAAGGCGATCAACAGATCCAGCGCCCGTCCGCCGATCTCGACCGCCACCCCGTTGCGGGTCAGCAGTCGTTTGCCTGGAACGACACAGAAAGGACCGAAAATGAATTGGGTCGTGAGGGATTCGTGCAATGCGCCCGGAAAAGACTCCACGAGGATCGATCTCTCTAAAAAACGTAGGGGGCGGCGCCGGTTACAGACAGCCGGCGCAGGCCCTTTGCATCATAGGAGTTTTGCACCGCCGTTCAAGCACGGCACCGGCAGAGTGAGAACCTCACCCCTTTATTTCACCCTTGCGAATGGCAATTTTGATGGCCTGAGCAGTGGTGGCCACGCCCAGATGCCGACGAGCCGAACGCAGATGATTTTCCACCGTGCGCCCGGACAAGCCGAGCGTGGCAGCAATGTCGGCCTGCCGCCGACCGGCAGCGACCCACGCCAGCACTTCGCGCTCACGGGTCGAGAGTTTTCCGGCCGTCTCGTCCAGCGGCGCTTCGAGCAAGCGTCGTGCGGAGTAAAACGCCACTGTGGCGAGCATGCCCAACGCCAGACGAACTCGCGCCGAGGCATCGATCTGCTCGCCCCCCAGGCTCATGGCGCCTTCAAGCCCCTGCGGGCCGAAGACCGGAATCTGCAAGCCATGTACACCAGAGCCACTGGGCACGCGGACCAGCCGATAAAGTTCGCCGCTCTCCTCCTGCACCTTGCTCCAGAAGAACGATTCGCGGGCGTCCAACAGGTGGCGAGTCACTGGGCAGCGCTGAACGTAGGTCTCGGCGTCGACGCCAGTGCCATCACCAAACCAGTCGCCTTCCACCCAGTAAATGCGCTCGACCACGTCCTCCGACGCCGAGGTGGCGGAGAACAGGACGAACCGATCGTAACCATAGGCCCCGGCGAAACCGCGAACGGCCTTCTGGATCGCCACCAGCGTGAGCGCCGCCTCGATGTCGAGGGCGGCGCGCAAGAGGGCCTCGGCAGGTCCGGAGCTCACCCCGACGTGACCTCTTTGAGGAGCGCGGCCGCCGCCAGTTTGCCCAGTGCGTTGCCCGCCAGCGGACTGTCACCGGTCAGCAGTTTGCGATCCTGGAGCGTGGCCCCGGAAATGTCCTGGTTAGTGATTTCCACACCGAGCGCCTGCAACTGCTCGCCGAACTTCCAGGTCAGGTGGCCGGGCATGTAACCGATGTCGGGGGTTGTCGCGTCCAGGGCATCGGGAAACGCGCAGATCCGGTAACCGTTGAAGATGCACGACTCTTTTGTTTCACCGAGGCCGGCCGCCAGCAGCGCCGCCGGGCCGTGGCACAGAGTGATGACGAATTTGTCCTTGGCGACGGCCCATTGCAGAACCTTCTTCACGTCCTCGCTTTCCGGCAGGCCGATCAGCGCACCGTGCCCGCCGGGAATGAACACGCCGATGTAGTCCGAGTTTTCGCCCAGCGCGTCTTCGATCACTTGGGACAGCTTGAGCGGACGCTTGAACTGATCGCGATATTGCTCGTAGAAGCCCTTCACTTCGGCGTCTTCGGAGGGCATGGCCCAGAATTCGAACTTGACCGGATTGCCCGACAGCGTCGCGACATCGAAGCCGAAACCGGCCTTGTCGAGGTGATACATCGGCAGCAGCGTTTCAACCGGGTGATTGCCCGTGGAGAACATCGTGCCGTTGTCGGTCAACAGATAGCGCTCGTCCGCACCGATCATCAGAACCTTCCAGCGTCCGCCCTTGTAACGGTTCGGGTACTCGGCATCACTGAGATCGGATTTGGGCGAAGTGAACTGGCTGAGGGAGTACGGCGAGGGGAAAAACGCGTTGTCCTCGGCCGGATCGGGGGTTGGGCGCTTGTCGTCAGTCTGCGTGGTAGCCATGGTGCTCTCCATCGAGTGGGTCAATGTCGGAGTTCATGCTAGTAAGGCGTCAGCGTTACAACAATGAGGGTTTTCCCTCAAAAAATCATGCGCTGAACCTGCAGCCCCTCAATGTGATCGATAAGTGGCAGAATCCCCGCAACTGATGAATTCGGAGACCCACAATGCTTCGCCTGTTTGAACAACGGCTCGACCCCTTCCCGCCCGACGAAGCGCCGCCACCGCCGGTCGGTCTGGCGCGATTCCTGTGGGCCTGCACCCGTGGCGCTCGCGGTTATATCCTCGCGCTGGCGCTGCTTAGTGCCGGTGTGTCGATCTACGAAGCCTGGTTGTTTTCCTTTCTGGGTCAGGTCGTTGACCTGCTTTCGGCCTGGCAGGCCGGCGGCGATGTGAACGGCCAGGAGAGCCGTGTGCTGTGGGGCATCGGCCTCGTGCTGCTGACCAGCGTCGGGCTGGTGGCGCTGCGCACCATGGTTCAGCACCAGGTGTTGGCGATCAATCTGCCGCTGCGCCTGCGCTGGGATTTCCACCGGCTGATGCTGCGGCAGAGCCTTTCATTCTTTTCCGATGAGTTTTCCGGCCGGGTCACGACCAAGGTGATGCAGACGGCACTGGCCGTGCGCGAGGTGCTGTTCACCGTTATCGAAATCGCACCGGGCATCGGCGTTTACTTCATAGCGATCATCGCCCTGGCCGGCGGTTTCGCCCTGAAACTCATGCTGCCGTTCATTGCCTGGGTCGCACTGTTCGGGCTGGCGATGCTGTACTTCGTGCCACGCCTGGGCCAGGTCGGGCAGGAACAGGCCCATGCGCGGTCATCGATGACGGGCCGGGTTTCGGACGCCTACACCAACATCACCACGGTGAAACTGTTCTCCCACTCCAAACGTGAAGCGCATTTTGCGCGGGCGGCAATGGAGGATTTCAAGCAGACCGGTTTCCGCCAGATGCGTCTGGTCAGCCAGTTCGAGATCGTCAATCAGGCGCTGGTAGTCGGGCTGATCATGGGCGCCGGCGGCTATGCCTTGTGGCTTTGGCATCAGGGCGAAGTCGGCACCGGGGCGGTGGCGGCGATCACGGCCATGGCGTTGCGCATCAACGGCATGTCGCACTGGATCATGTGGCAGATGACGTCGCTGTTCGAAAACATCGGCACCGTGCAGGACGGCATGGACACCCTGACCCGTGGCCCCAAGGTGCAGGACGCGCCGGACGCCGGCGTGCTGGTACCTTCCGGCGGCGCCGTGGAATTCGACAACGTCAGCTTCAACTACAACGGCGAACGCCAGGTGCTCGACGGCTTGAGCCTGAGCATCCAGCCGGGCGAGAAAATCGGTCTGGTGGGCCGCTCCGGCGCCGGCAAATCCACGCTGATCAACCTGCTGCTGCGCTTCTATGATGTGGACCGTGGCGAGATTCGCATCGACGGGCAAAACATTGCACAGGTGACCCAGGACAGCCTGCGCAGCGCGATCGGCATGGTCACTCAGGACACGTCCCTGCTGCACCGCTCGATTCGCGACAACATCGCCTACGGCCGACCGGACGCGACCGACGAACAGATCCAGCGCGCGGCGGCCAATGCTCAGGCCGACGGCTTCATCAACCAGCTCAGCGACCGTCATGGCCACACCGGCTACGACACGCTGGTAGGTGAACGTGGCATCAAGCTTTCCGGTGGCCAGCGCCAGCGGATCGCCATCGCCCGGGTAATGCTCAAGAACGCGCCGATTCTTCTACTGGACGAAGCTACCAGCGCCCTGGATTCCGAAGTCGAAGTCGCCATTCAGGAAAGCCTCGATGAAATGATGCAGGGCAAGACCGTGATCGCGATTGCGCATCGACTGTCGACGATTGCGGCGATGGACCGACTGATTGTCATGGATGAGGGACGGATCATCGAGCAAGGCACCCACACTGAACTGCTGGCGAAAAACGGCACCTATGCGCGGTTGTGGCAGCATCAGAGTGGCGGGTTTCTGGGTGAGGATCAGGGGCTGACCGAGGCGATGGATCAGGCGTAAACGGTGCTGCCCCGGTACTGCCGGGGCAGAAGACGAGGGCTCAGGCGCTCGGGTGGGTGTGGTAGATCTTGCTGACGATCGTCCACTTGCCGTCTACCTTCAGCAGGTTGAAGAAGTCGGTGAAACGGAACCCCGACACGTTGTCGGTATCGACCCGGGCACTCGCGGCCGTGCCGACGATGTCGATGCGGACGATCGCGGCTTCGGCTTCAGGAGATGGACGAAACGCGCTGTCGATGACGTCATACAGATTCTGGATCGCGCCGCCGACGAGCTTGCCGTCGTCAACCCCGAACATGGTCGCCTGCGCATTGAACGCGGGCTTCATCAAGGCGCTGTCAGCCTTTGCTCCCCCTTCGTTGTACTGGCTGAGCACTTCGACGATTGCGTTGTATTCCTGCACGTAAGTTGGATGACTCATGATGAACTCCTGTTTGCTGTGAATGTTTTTTCAATCAAGCCGCCCTGCGCCGATCCGGTTCAGGGCGCACACATCAATGGTCAGCCGTTGGCCAGTCGGTGTAGCCCTTGGCGCCGCCGCCGTAGTAGCTCTCGCGTGGCGCGATGGTCAGTTCGGTGCCCCGACGCAGGCGCTCCACGAGGTCGGGGTTGGAAATGAACAGGCGCCCGAACGCCACCGCGTCAATCCGGCCCTGTGCCCGGCGCTTCAGTGCCATCTCGAGGTCGTAGTTGTTATTGCCGATGAAGGGGCCTTCGAACTGCGCGCTCAATGCATCCATATCAACGCCATCAGGAACCGTTCGCGAAGTCGCGGTGGCGCCTTCGACGAAGTGCAGATAGGCCAGATTGAGCCGGTTGAGCTGCTGAATCAGATATCCGTAAGTCGCCATGACATTGCTGTCGGGAGGCGTGTTTCCGGCATCGGGCGTGACCGGCGAAAGACGGATGCCGACGCGGTCACTGCCCCAGATCGAAATCACCGCTTCAGTGACTTCAAGCGTCAGTCGGGCGCGGTTCTCAATGGTGCCGCCGTACCGGTCAGTGCGCTGATTGGTCGAGTCACGCAGAAACTGGTCGAGCAGATAGCTGTTCGCCGAATGAACCTCCACCCCATCGAAACCGGCACGCCTGGCATTTTCAGCGGCGCGCTTGTATTGCTCGATGATGCCGGGAATCTCCGACGTCTCCAGCGCTCGGGGCATCGACACTTCGACAAAGCAGTTCTCGGTGTAGGTGCTGCCTTCTGCCTTGATCGCCGAGGGCGCAACGGGAGCGGCACCGTCGGGCTGTAACTCGACGCTGGAAAAACGCCCCACGTGCCACAACTGGCTGACAATCCTGCCACCTGCGGCATGGACGGCGTCCGTGACTTTTCTCCAGCCCGCCACCTGCGCGTCCGACCAGATCCCCGGCGTCATGGCATAGCCACGCCCCTGCGCCGAAATGTTTGTCGCTTCGGCAATGATCAAGCCGGCACTCGCGCGCTGTGCGTAGTAAGTCGCGTGCAGTTCGTTCGGAACGCCGTCTTCAGCCATCCGGCTGCGAGTCACGGACGCCATGACAATCCGGTTGGCCAATTGCAGGGCGCCCATTTGCATGGGAGAAAAAAGATCCGTGTTGCGACTGTTATCAATCATGTTGCATACCTTCAATATCAGACCGGTCGTCTAGTAACTTGATGAAAAAAATCGCCTGTACATCAGCAGGCGTTTACTCGTGCAGCACCGTCAGTGCTCCTTGTGATCGTCAGGCCTTTTGTACGTCCGGGCGGGTGCGCGAAGGCTCAAGAGTCACCCTCTCCCATTTGGCGATCACCAGGGGCGCGATCGCATTGCCCAACACATTCAGGGTGGTGGTGCCGCTGTCGATAATCCTGAAAATACCGGCGATCAGTGCCACGCCCTCCAGCGGGAGACCGGCAGACGCCAACGTGGCCGACAGGATGACGATGGCGAATCCAGGCACCCCGGCAGCACCTTTGGAGGTCAGCACCATGGTCACCACCAGCAGGATTTCCTGAGAAAGCGACAGATCGATTCCATAAAGCTGGGCGATGAAAATTGTCGCCACGCCGAGGAAGATCGACGCGCCATCGAGGTTGAACGCGTACCCCACTGGCACCACAAAACTGACAATGCGCCGTGGTACGCCGTAGTTCTCCAGCTTGCTCATCAACTGCGGCATGACCGCTGCAGAGGCAGCACTGGAGAACGCAAGAATCAACTCGTCGCGGAAATACCTGATCAACTTGAAGATGTTCTCGCCGATCAGGTAACTGATTCCTCCGAGCACTACCAATGCGAAGACGATCAGCGCCAGATAAACCACACCAATCAACTTGAGCAGGGGCAACAACGAGGCAAAACCGAAGGTAGCGACGGTCGCACCGATCATGCCGAACACCCCTATCGGGGCATAGGCCATGACGATCGAGACGATCCTGAACATCGCATCTGAAATGCCTTGGACCAGCGCAACCACAGGTGCACTTTTCTCCCTGGGCAATGCGTTGAGCGCGACACCGAACAACACCGCGAAGAACAGCACAGAAAGCAACTTCGCCTCGGACATCGCCACCAGAACGTTATCCGGAACGATGTTTTGCACAATCACGAGCGCGCCCTTCGAAGGCTCCATCGTGATGGCGGCAGCACCGTGTGCGATGCCCGAAATATCGGTGCCCGTACCGGGTTCGAAGAGGTTCGCGAAACACAGGCCGATCACGATGGCCAGGCCGGTGATCGCAAAGAAATAGCCCAGCGACTTGATGCCCATCCGGCCGAACGACTTGTTATCCCCGCCTCCGGCGATACCCAGGATCATGCAACAGAACACGATAGGCACGACCACCATCTTCATCATCTTGATGAAGATATCGCCAAGCGGTTTCAGGATCTCCGTACTGACCCACGACTGATACTGCGGATGGGTATTGAAGTACCAACCAACGAGCACGCCAAGCAACAGCCCGGCAACGATTTGCCACACCAGGGGAATACGTTTCATGTCTAGCCTTCTTGTTGGAATGAAAGGACTGCATCAATCGGCAGTTGCTAGAGTCATGAGCTTCCAGCTCACTTGAGATCAAATGGCACAACGCCGTTGTGCCATTGCGTTTCTTACTTGGCGAAGAGCTGGCTCATATCCTTGAAGGCCTTGAATTCGAGGGCATTGCCGCAAGGGTCGAACAGAAACATGGTGGCTTGCTCGCCAACCTGTCCTTTGAATCGAATGTAAGGTTCGATCACAAATTCGGTACCGAAAGACTTGAGGCGCTCTGCCAGCGCTTCCCACTCTTCCCATCCCAGGATGATGCCGAAGTGAGGAACAGGAACGTCGTGCCCGTCGACCGGGTTGCTGTGAACGCTTTGCTGAGAGTCGGTTTTCGGGTGTTCGTGAATCACCAGTTGATGCCCGTAAAAGTTGAAGTCGACCCATTGGTTACTGGAACGACCCTCTTCCAGGCCGAAGACCTCACCGTAAAAAGTGCGGGCTGCAGCCAGGTTGTACACGGGGATGGCGAGGTGGAATGGCGAAAGGCTCATCAGGACTCCGATACGGTTTTTGTGGTTGGTGAGCACATCGTAGGGCGACACTGACAGCAAAAAAATCAATATATATTTCTCAGAAACACAACTAATATTTGTGAATGATCAAAGAACTCAAGACCCTCATTGCCGTCGCCCGGGAAGGCACTTTCGCGGCCGCCGGCAACCGGATCGGCCTCACCCAGGCGGCGGTGAGCGCCCAGATTCAACGTCTGGAAGCCGAGCTCGGCTTTGAAATATTCGACAGAAAAGGACGCTCGGCCCACCTCAACAGGATGGGCCAGCAAGTCCTGCTTCAGGCGCAGGAGCTGCTTCGTCTTTACGACAACCTGGGATCGACCACCGTCGGTCTTTCCACCCGCATTCTGGTCAACGTCGGCGCAATCGCCTCAGTCCAGCGATCGTTTCTCCCGGACGCACTCGCCAGGTTTCACCAGCAGTGCCCGGAATGCCGAACGCGTGTCGTGCCCGGTCTTTCCATGGAGCTGGTGAACCTGGTGGATACTGGCGAAATCGACATGGCGGCGATCATTCGGCCGCCCTTCTCGCTTCAAAGCGATCTGCGCTGGACCACGCTGGCGCTTGAACCCTACCGTCTGATCGTGCCCAAGGACGTACCGGGAGAAGACTGGATCGAACTGCTCTCAAGCCTGCCGTTCATTCGCTATGACCGCTCCTCCTTCGGCGGCAGGCAGGTCGATCGTTTCCTGCGACAGATGCATTTCACTTTGCGTGAAGTCTCTGAGCTGGATGAGCTGGAGGCCATCATCAGGCTGGTGGAAAATGGCGTAGGGGTCGCGCTCGTGCCGCAGACGGCCACCCATCAGCAATGGCCGTCAGGTGTGCGGGCGCTTGATCTCGGCCAACACACCTTCCATCGTGATATCGGACTGGTGCACAGGCCTCGGCGAAGTTTCACCGAGCCTGTCAGGACATTGGCTGAACTTATTCTCGAGCAATTCAAGGTGGCGGCTGAGTGAGGGTCGATGGCTCACCCCTCAACAAGCCGCCCCGCAACCCACGCACGACTATACCCAAGCACTTTCCCCGCCAACCCCAGCGGAAAATGAATCACCCCATGTGCGGTTTCCGGCAACAGATGCACCTCCACTTCCGCCGCCCTGCCCCAACGCTCAGCCAACTCAAGCGTGTCATCCCTGAGCGGATCCAGTTGCGCAGCAAACATCAACGCTGGCGGAAAACCGGTGAAGTCACCGTACAGCGGAGACAACGGCGCCTGCCGGCGTTCTTCATCGTTCAATCCCGGAGTGAGCATTTGCAGCGCTTCAACCATCCCCGGCCCATCCAGCAGCAAGGTATCGGGCCCGGCGTTGCGTACGCTGGGGGTTCCGGTCAGGTCGTAGACGCCGTAATACAGCAGCGCCCCGCTCACCCGTTCGAGCAGGTCCGGCCACTGTTTGAGTTGCAGCAGGGTCGCGGCGGCAAGGTGGCCGCCTGCCGACTCGCCCACGACGATGACGGGCAGGTTCGCAAACTCGTGGCAGTCATCGCTCAGCAGCCAGCGGGCCGCCGTGAGGCAGTCCTGCATGACGCCCTCGATCGGAGTCGAGACCACAAGCCGATAGTCGACCGAGACCACTGCCACGTCGCAGGCTTTCACCATGGCGATGTTGAGGGGATCGTTCATCTGCGCGTTGCCGATGACCCAGCCGCCGCCATGGAAGTCCAGCACTACGCCTTTGGCCTTTGTATTTGGCCGAATAATCCGCACCGGCACTGACGCGCCGTCGACACCCACCACTTTTCGTTCGGCCTTGAGCCCGTGCTTGAGCAACTTTCTTGCGCCGCCCAATTGGCTTAGGCGCAACAACAACTGAATCGCCCGTGGGGTGATGCGATTGCGGATGCGAAAGCGCGGCAGCCGGGCAAGCTTGCGGTTGAACGCGCGCAATTGCGCCAACTCGTTATCGTCTGCGGGCCAACGGGTTGATGTCTTCATTTCGTCCTGGCTCATCGGCGGTTGTTGCGCAGGATATCAGCGGTTGCGGTCTGTTCCAGCCTGGATGCCTGGAGCAACGCAAAAAGTTCATCGGCCGTCATCTCGCCCCGGTGATAGGAATAGGCAATGATCAAAGACAAACCGACATAGGTGAGTGTTTCTTCGATGGATACCATGAGCTGAAACCGCACTTACTGGAGCCCGTCATGACCACCACCAAAACCCTCTTCATCACCGGCGTCAGCAGCGGCTTCGGCCACGCGCTGGCCAAGGAAGCGCTGGATGCCGGCCACCGCGTCATCGGGACCGTGCGCAACGAAGCCGACCTGCAAGCCTTTCAGGCTCTTTCTATCGATAATGCGTACGGCGTGCTGCTGGACGTCACGGACTTCGACCGCATCGAAGGCGTCGTGGCGACCGTCGAAGCGACCCACGGTCCGGTCGATGTGCTGGTCAACAACGCCGGCTACGGCCACGAAGGCATTTTAGAAGAATCGCCGCTGGAGGACATGCGCCGCCAGTTCGACGTGAATGTGTTCGGCGCGGTCGCGGTGACCAAGGCGTTTGTGCCGTTCTTTCGCCAGCGGCGGGCGGGTCATATTCTCAATATCACGTCGATGGGCGGCACAATCACCATGCCGGGTATCGCGTACTACTGCGGCAGCAAGTTTGCGCTCGAAGGCATCTCCGATACCCTGAGCAAGGAACTGGCGCCGTTCAATATCTTCGTGACCGCCGTCGCACCGGGTTCATTTCGGACCGACTGGGCCGGCCGTTCGATGCAGCGCACGCCCCGCAGCATCGCCGACTATGACGCCAGTTTCGATCCGGTGCGCAAGGCCCGCGAAGACAAAAGCGGCAAGCAACTCGGTGATCCGCGCAAAGCGGCGCAGGCGATGTTGCAGATCATCGCCAGCCCTGCTCCACCGGCGCATCTGTTGCTCGGCAGCGATGCATTGAGCCTGGTGCGCGACAAGCTGAAACGCGCCGCCAGCGAGATCGATCAATGGGAAGCGCTGACCCGTTCCACCGACCATTGAACGGCCCACAGAGAGAACCCGATGAAACAGGCCGACCCAAGCACTTCGCGCATGGTGCAGCTCATGGAAACGCTGGCACCGGTCGAGGGCTACAACCTCAGCGCGCTGGAGGGCGTGCGTTTCCTGCGCTCGAACCGGCCACTGACCCGCACGCCGGTGCTGTACGACCCCGGCATCGTGATTCTCTGTCAGGGCCAGAAGCGCGGGTATCTGGGCGATGACGTCTACGTGTATGACGCCCAGCATTACCTGGTGGTGTCGGTTCCGATCCCCTTCACCATGGAGACCGACGCCTCTGAGGACGAGCCAATGCTCGCGATCTATATGCAACTCGATTTCCAGGTGGCCAGCGAGTTGATGCCGCAGGTGGATGAGATTCACGGCCCGAGTGATGCGCCACCCAAGGGCATGTTTGCCTCGCCGATGGACGACCGCCTGCGCGCATCGACGCTGCGCTTTCTCGAAGCCATGAGTATTGAGGGTGAGGCACAGATATTGGGGCCAGCGCTGTTGCGGGAAATCTATTACCGCATCCTGACCGGCGAACAAGGCGGCTCGATGCGCGCCGCACTCAATCGACAGGGGCACTTCGGCAAGGTGACGCGGGCGATCCGCAAGATCCACAGCAGCTATCAGGAGCGCCTGGACGTCGAGCAACTGGCCCGCGAAGCGAGCATGAGCGTACCCAGTTTTCACCTGCACTTTCGCAGCGTGACGGACGCCTCGCCCATGCAATACCTGAAGTCGACACGCCTGCATCAGGCGCGACTTTTGATGTTGCGCCACGCGATGACCGCGTCAGCGGCGGCGTTCAGTGTCGGCTATGAAAGCGCTTCGCAATTCAGCCGCGAGTTCAAACGGTTCTTCGGCCGAACGCCGCAAGCGGAGATCGAGTGGATGAAGGCAACGTATGCGTTGCCTGCGCCGACGTCGGCCTCGGATTATGTTTCGTCGCATTAGCCGATCAGGTATCTACAGGTGACTGCGGGGTGTCCGGGTCCAGTTGCCGACGGCGGAACTGTCCAGGTGGCTGGCCGTGGATCTGGCGAAAGCGCCGGGAGAAATAAGCTTCATCCGCAAAACCACACAGCCTCGCCACCTCGCCCACTGGCCGGGCTCCATTGAGCAGGTAATTGCGCGCCGCGTGCATTCTGCGTTCCAGCACCAGCTCGGTGAAGGTCTTGCCGATTTCCTTGCGCAGCCAGTGCGTGAGGTAAGTCGGTGACAGGTAGGTAGCCGCCGCCACCTTGATCAGATTGAGATCGGGGTCGGCAATATTCTTGCGCAAGTACTCGAACATCCGGCTCAGTGCATCCCGTCGACTGGCCTGTGCTGCGTTTTCTTCCGCCAGGCGCTTGAGCGGTTCGGCATACAGGACGCACACCTTGCCCACCAGTTGCAGCAGCAATCCCTTGAGCACTTCGCGCGTACCGAACTGACGATTCTCGTCCAGGCCGCGCATCTGTTCGATCAAGCCACAGACCTCGTTGAAGTCCTCATCCCCCAGTATGAAATCCAGATGCTCCTGAAAGCGAAACGGCGACAGTTCGGGCGCCAGGAGAATCGATACCTCCTCCAGATCCATCGGGTCGCACTGCAAATGCGGCAACAGAAAGGTCTGGGAAAAGTTGATCACCATGAAATTGCTGTCCGCCGGATGCGGGATCACGTGCACACGGTGCGGCAGGATGAATGCCAGTGCGTTACGCGGAAACGGACGAACCGCGTTGCCAATGTGCTGCACCGTGTCGCCGCCGAGGTTGATCTGGATCTGGAAGTATTCGTGTCGGTGCGGGCCAGTCTCGGCGCGGCGACCTTTCTTGTCACGAATGTAGAAATCCATCATCTCGCTGCGTTGCTGCATGACGTAGGTGGGCACACGGCATTGTGACGTCATTTCTTGAGAATCCTCGACAGGTTACTTGGGCAGGTTTTCCTGGCGTTACCGAGTTATCGGCGTGGCTCATCTTGAAGGTTCGTCGCCGACCCTTCAAGCAGTCATACGACGACGCCAGACTCAGTGTTTTTTCTACACCGCCACTGCCAATGATCACTGTCCAAAAAACGCGACCGCAAATTCAGTATTTTTTCCTTTTAAAAACAGTCGGATAGAAAACAAAGCAGAGAGCATATGGAAAATTTACTGTGTGGACTTTTTTTGGACAGGTTTATCCGACGCGCCCTTCTCCGGAAAAAATGATCTAACACCTTGATTGATTTCAAGAGGTTGTACGACCACTGTATTTCTCATGCAGCCCAACCTCATTCAAAAACAAAAAAGGTGCGCACGTCATGAATCCGCTATTGCTCCCCGCCGCCCCTCCCCACCCTTTACCGACGATGCCAGCCGGAAGACGTCCCTGAACGTCTGACCCTGGCCGTTTTTGCCATTGGTTTCAACTTCGATTGCCTTGCCCCCGAACAGCGGGCAACGACGTCGGCTGTCCGCAAACAACTCGACACTTCTAACAATAACGAGGTCCACTCATGTCGAATTCGCACACCTCCCCGACCACCGCCCCCCCGCTGATTGCCGGCGACAGAGACGCCGCCTCTTCCCGGCGACTGCCGACGCGGCGACGCTGGTTCATGCTCTCGCTGCTGCTGATTGCGACGATCATCAATTACATCGACCGGGTGAACATCTCGATCGCCGCCCCGTTCATGGCCAAGGACCTGGGTCTGGACAAGATCGAAATGGGGCTGATTTTCTCTGCCTTTGCCTGGACCTACGCACTCGCTCTCGTGCCGGCCGGATTTATCGCCGACCGCTTCGGCTCACGCTTCACCTACGGGGTTTCACTGATCAGTTGGTCGACCGTCACGGTGTTTCAAGGCTTCGCCACGGGTTTCGCTTCGCTGTTCGGCTTGCGTCTGGCCGTCGGGGCGATGGAAGCGCCGGCGTTTCCGGCCAACAGCCGTGCGGTAACCGTATGGTTTCCGGCGCGGGAACGGGGACTGGCCAGCAGCATTTACGTCTGCGGGCAGTACCTGGGCACGGCACTGTTTACCGGTGCCCTGCTGTGGCTGGCCACAACCTTTGACTGGCGCCATGTGTTCTACAGCACCGGCGCGCTCGGCATCGTCTTCGGTGTGCTGTGGCTGTATCTGTATCGCGATCCGCTGAACTGCAAGAAGGTCAGCAAAGAAGAGTTGAAATACATCGAGGCCGGTGGCGGACTGGTCAAGAGCAGCCAGGAACGCACCCGTTTCAACTGGCGGCAGATCGCCGAGCTGTTCAGCTATCGCCAGGTCTGGGCCATTTGTATCGGCAAGTTCGCCAGCACCTCGGCGCTGTACTTCTTCCTCACCTGGTTCCCGACCTATCTGATTGAAGAACGCCATCTGACCACGATCAAGGCCGGGATCTTTGCCGTGATGCCCTTCGTGGGCGCAACGGTCGGCATCCTGCTCGCCGGCATCGTCTCCGACCTGTTGATCCGTCGCGGTTATTCAATGTCTTTCGCCCGGAAATTGCCGCTGGTAGTCGGGTCGATGCTGGGCATGTCGATCGTGCTGGTGAACTTCACCGACTCAAACGTCATCTGCATCGCCGTGCTGACCATTGCCTTCTTCGCGCAGGGCATCGCGTCGTCCTCGTGGGCGGCGGTGTCGGAGGTGGCGCCCAAGGAACTGATCGGGCTGACCGGCGGGATCACCAGCCTGGCCGCCAACATCGGCGGCATTGTGACCCCGATCGTGATCGGCGCCATCGTCCACGCCACCGGCTCGTTCGCCTGGGCGTTCTGGTTCATAGGCGCCGTGGCGCTGATCGGCACTCTCTCCTACTCATTGCTGCTCGGTCGCCTGTACCGCATCGAGTTGAAAACGCGCTGAAGCCAGAACAACCGGTTTCTCCAATTGGAGGCGGCTTTCGTCCAACTTCGCCAGCGATTGCCGCCGTACGCTGCACTCTCACACAGGACTTCCAGCAGGATGAACATGACCGAATACGTCTTTACCCCGGATCTGCCAGTGACCTTGCCGATTGTCGACAGCGAGCAACGCTTTCCCGTCGGACGCGTCTTTTGCGTCGGCCGCAACTACCCGTGGCCGGACACGCTGGGCCAACCGCGCCAGCCGCCAGTGTTTTTCATGAAGCCGGCAAGCTGCGTGGTAGACGCCGTCGGTGAAGTGACCTTCCCGTCACTGACCGAAGAGTTTGCCCATGAAATCGAGCTGGTCGTGGCCATCGGCGAAGGCGGCGCGCAGATCCCCGAAAGCCAGGCGCTGGCCTATGTCTGGGGGTACGCCGCCGGACTGGACCTGACCCGCCGTGACGTACAGCGCCTGGCCAAGCGCGACGGTTTGCCATGGGAAGGTGCCAAGGTGTTTGACGGCGCCGCACCAATGACCGCCATTGTGCCGGTCACTCGGACCGGTCGGCTCGAAGGGGAATTATGGTTGAGCGTGAACGGTGAGGAACGCCAGCGCGATCGTCTCGACAGCCAGATCTGGTCGGTGAGTGAAGTCATCAGCCGCATCTCGCAATCCGTAACACTCAAGGCCGGTGACCTGATCATGACCGGCAGCCCCGCCGGCGTCGATATCCTGCAACCCGGCGACGTCATCAGTGCCGGGATCGACGGCATCGGCCAACTCGAAATGCGCGTCGGCCCACGGCCTTGAGTCTGTCCTTAAGTGATTGGAAAAAAGGAGAACAACAAGATGTCTGACACTCAATCCTTGAAAGTGGCCCTGGTGACCGGCGCCGGCAGCGGGATCGGCCGTTCGGTGGCACTGGGCCTGCTGGCCGACGGATACACCCTGGTGCTGGCCGGGCGCCGGCCCGAACCCTTGCACGCGTTGGTCGATCTGGCGGCCAGCGAAGGAAACGAAGCGCTGGCGGTGCCCACTGATGTACGCGACCCGGCCAGTGTCGATCAGCTGTTTGCAACCATTGCCGAAGTCTATGGACGCCTGGACGTGGTCTTCAACAACGCCGGGGTCAATGCCCCCGCCGTGCCGCTGGATGAGCTGACGTTCGAGCAGTGGCGAAACGTGATCGACACCAACCTCAACGGGGTTTTTCTCTGCGCCCGTGGCGCGTTCGGGCTCATGCGCCGGCAACAGCCACAGGGTGGCCGCATCATCAATAACGGTTCGATTTCGGCCCACACCCCGCGTCCTTTCAGCAGCGCATACACCGCCAGCAAACACGCGGTATTGGGATTGACCAAATCACTGGCGCTGGATGGTCGGGAATTCAATATCGCCTGCAGCCAGATCGATATCGGCAATGCCTTGACCGAAATGTCGGTGCGCATGACCAAAGGCGTGCGCCAGGCCAACGGCAGCATCGCCGTGGAGCCGATGGTCGACGTCAAGCATGTCGCCGACGCCGTGCGCTACATCGCCGGTCTGCCCCTGTCGGCCAACGTCCTGAACATGACCGTCATGGCCACTGCCATGCCGTTTGCCGGCCGCGGTTGAGCCGGCTTTTTTATTGCGTAAGTGAGGTTTACATGAAGCCAGAAGTCTTGCAGCTGAGCCCGATCCTGATTCCGCAAATCAATGCCCGTCTCGGCGAACTGTTCACGATCAGGCGTTATTTCGAGCAGGCCGACAAAGCGGCGTATTTGCAGGAACACGGCGCCAACATTCGCGGCGTGATCACCGGTGGCCACACGGGCATCAGCCAGGCGCTGATGGCGCAACTGCCCAAACTGGAAGTGGTGGCGGTCAACGGTGTCGGCACCGATGCGGTCGACCTGGCCTACGCCCGGGATCGCGGGATTCGCGTGACGGCGACCATCGGCGCGCTGACCGAAGACGTGGCCGACCTGGCCATCGGTTTGCTGATCGCCGTGTGTCGTGGGCTGTGTACCAGTGACCGTTACGTTCGCTCGGGCCAGTGGCCGCAAAGCCCGACCCCATTGGCACCGCTGCCTTTGGCGCGGCAAGTGTCCGGCATGCGGATCGGCATCGTGGGCATGGGCCGGGTCGGCCGAGCGGTCGCCACTCGCGCTGCCGCGTTTGGCTGTCCGATCAGTTACACCGACCTGCAACCGATGAGCGATATCAGCCACACCTTCATCGCCGACCTCAAGCAATTGGCCCGCGACAGTGATGCGCTGATTCTCGCGGCGGCCGCCGACAAGGCCGAAGCCATCATCGATGCCTCCGTGCTGCAGGCCCTGGGCAAGGGCGGCTACCTGATCAACGTCGCCCGGGGAAAACTGGTCAACGAAACCGATCTGGTGGCGGCCCTGACGGCCGGTGAGATCGCGGGTGCGGCGCTGGATGTTTTCGTCGATGAGCCCAACGTTCCTGAAGCCTTGTTTGCCCAGGAACAGGTGGTGCTGCAACCGCACCGCGCCAGCGCGACCCTGCAGACCCGCACCCGCATGGGCGAGATGGTTGTGGCGAGCCTGGTGGACAGTTTTGCCGGAAGAACTCCGCCAGGGTGCGTGACCGGCTGAACCTCACAGTCATCGGGGGCCGCAGCCCCCGCTGACAGATTCCAGACCCCGACTACAACGTGTAAGAAATGCCGACCTGCACCGTTCTCGGTGCCCCCGGATAGGCGTAGACGTTACCGAATGCACCCTCGTCGTAGTCCCGGTCAAACAGGTTCTTCAGGTCGAGGTTGAGGCGCACCTTGTCATTGACCTTGTAGTAGCTGAGCAGGTCGACAACGGTGTAGCTCCCCATCGAAAACGCGGTGTTCGCCGTCTGACCCGCGCGCTCATCGACATATTTGAGGCCTGTTCCCAGACCCAGACCACTGAGGGCACCGTCCTGGAACTCATAGACGTTGAGCAGGCTGAAGCTGTTTTTCGGGATGTTCATCAGTCGCGTGCCGGAGCGGATCACGTTGTCCTTGGTCACCTCGGCATCGACGTAGGCGTAACCCCCGATGACACGCCACTCGGGGGTCAGGTTGCCGGCGACATTGAGGTCAAATCCCCGGCTGCGCACTTCCCCGGCAGCCACGCTGAAAGTCGAGTCCACCGGGTCAGTGGTCAGGACATTGCGCTTTTCAATCTGATAGATCGCCGCGTCAACGCTCAACTGATGATCCAGCGCTTCCCATTTGACGCCCATCTCCCAGGACTTGCCTTTCTCCGGTTCAAAGCCCCCGCCCTGTCGGCTCGCGCCGGTATTGGGCTTGAATGAACGCGCGGTGTCCGCGTAGACCGCGAGGGTGTCGGTCAGGTCGTAGGTCACACCGACGCGGGGCGTCACGGCATTGTCACTGGCCTGCCAGTTCTTGCCGCCGGGCACGTAGGTTTCGTAGTCGTGTTCGAAGCGTTCGAAACGTGCGCCGGCCAGGACTTTCAGCCGATCGGTCAGAGCCACCTGATCCTGTACGAACGCGGCGTAGGTCTTGAGATTTTCCTTGTCGTGGGTCGGGGTGCGCGTCAGTGCCGGACGGGGCTGCCCATACACCGGATTGAAGATGTCGATCGGATAGGCACTCACCGCGCCGCTGGAGCGCTGGATGATCGACTGGTAGTCGTAATCTTCGTATTCGATACCGGTGAGCAAGGTGTGCTGCAGGCCGCCCGTGGCAAAGTGACCGGTCAGGTTGAGCTGGGTGTCCTTGTCCGTCCACTCCAGCTTGCGGTAGTTGAAGTTTCGTCCCAAAGTCCGGCCGTCGGCGGCAATGCCGTTGGCTTCGATGGCATTGCCCTGCAAGGTTCCGTCGAGCCACTGGAAGCCACCGCCGAGCGTCCAGTCCTCATTGAGCACATGCTCGAAGCGCAATTGCGCCATGTTGTTGTCGTTGTGCAACTTGCCGGCGTCCGGTTCACCGAAGAAGGTGTCGCGGGAGGCGGTGCCGATCTGCCGGGGATAACGCGTCGCGCCCCGGTCCAGCGGATGGTTGTTGCGCATGAAGTCACCCTCAAAGATGACTCGAGTGTCATCGCTGGCTTGCCAGGTCAGCACCGGGGTCACGCCGTAGCGTTCGGTTTCAACGTGATCGCGGAAGGTATCGCCGCCCTCGCCCACCACGTTCAGGCGATAGGCCAGACGCCCCTCTTCATCGAGCGGACCGGAAGCATCCAGGGTACCGCGGCGCATGCCTTGGTCATTCAACTGGCTGCCGAGTGTGACCGTGCGCTCGGGCAACGGTTGTTTGGAAACGACATTGAAGGTGCCACCCGGATCGCCACGGCCGTAGAGCATGGTCGCCGGACCGCGCAGGACCTCAAGACGCTCGATGGTGTTGGCATCCGGCATGTTCGGATACCCGCGATTGATCGGGAAACCATTACGGTAGAACTCGCCGGTGGTAAATCCGCGCACGGTGAACGTGGTCAGTCCCTGGCCGCCGAAATTGTTGGCTCGCCCTACGCCGCCCGCGTAATCCAGTGCGTCCTGCAGCCGGGTAGCACCGATGTCTTCGACCGCGTCTTTAGTGACGACACTGATCGACTGCGGGGTTTCATGGATCGAGGTATCGGTTCGGGTGGCGCTGGCCGAACGGGTCGCGCGATATCCGTGTACCGGGCCGTCCGCTCTTTCGTAATCCGCGGTACCGACCACATCGGTTGCCTCCAGCTCCAGAGCTGACGCTGTTGAACCGGAGGGCTCGGCCCACGCAAAGGGAGACAACGTTTGCAACACACAGATGGACAGCAGAGTTCGACGCATGGGGGGAGAACCTTACAGATAGGCCAGAACGAAGGGGATAACTGCCAGCAAAAACGCGGCGGATGGTATACCACCCGCCGCGCAATTGATAGGCATTCCCATTCGTTTGTGCAGCTGACTCTCACCTCTTGCGTCTATTTCCTGCTCACACGCCCAACAGGCGTTTCGTGGTCGCCATTGACGTACTCAACGACTGTCCTGTGCGTTGCAGTTTGTTCAGCAAACTGGCCCCCAGCCACAGTTGATACAGGGTTTCAGCCAGTTGCCGAGCATCGCCCTCAGGCAAGCTTTTTTCGACCTGGCCCTGTTCGATGCACTCGCTGATGCGCGCCACCACTCGCTCTGCACCATCACGCAAGGTCAGGCGCATGGTTTCGGAAAGGTCAGCCACCTCGGCGCTGAGTTTCACCACCAGGCATTCGTCGCCATGGCCTTCCAGGGTGCAGCGATCCTGCCAGCCTTGCCAATAATCCATCAGCCGTTCATAGGCGCTCAGGCCGGGCAGCGTCAGGCGTCGCTCCATGTCCGCCAGATAGTCGACGAAGTAATCCTCGAGCAAGGCCTGGCCGTACAGTTCCTTGGATTTGAAGTAGTGATAGAACGAGCCCTTGGGCACGCCGGCGGTCTGCAGGATCTCGTTCAGGCCGACACTGGTGAAGCCTTTCTCGGCCATCATCCGGTGGCCGGTGTCGAGCAAATGTTGGCGGGTGTCGTCGTAGGTCGGTTTCATGGGGCACGAATTACCAGGCAATAGACCAGTCGTTTATCTCAAAGGAACGCGAGTTTGCCACACCTGTCCATGAAAAAGCTTCAGAGAAAAAATTACTAGACGACTGGTCTAATTGGAAACTATGCTGCGCCCCGACAAACTTTTTCCCGGTGCCGATTCTGTGCGAATCCCTTGCTCATGAACGCCGCCAGACCAACCCAGGGTGCTCTATGAAAATCTTGATGGTTTTGACTTCCCACGATCAACTCGGCAACACCGGCAAGAAAACCGGCTTCTGGCTCGAAGAGTTCGCCGCCCCCTACTACGCCTTCAAGGACGCCGGTGCCGACGTCACCCTGGTTTCGCCCGCTGGCGGTCAGCCACCGCTGGATCCGAAGAGCGACGAGCCCGACGCTCAGACGACTGAAACCGACCGTTTCCGCCAGGACCCTGCGGCCCAACAGGTACTCGCGAGCACCGGCCGCCTGGCCGACGTCCGCGCCGAAGATTTCGATGCCGTGTTTTATCCAGGTGGCCATGGCCCGCTCTGGGACCTGGCCGAAGACAAGCATTCGATTGCCCTGATCGAAGCCTTCGCGCGCAGCAACAAGCCCCATGGTTTTGTCTGCCACGCACCGGGGGTACTGCGTCATGTGGTCGATACGGACGGTAAACCGCTGATCCAGCATCGCGAAGTGACCGGCTTCACCAATTCCGAAGAGGCGGCCGTCGGTTTGACGGATGTCGTACCTTTCCTGATCGAAGACGAGTTTCAGCGTCTTGGCGGTCGCTATTCCAAAGTTGCCGACTGGCAGGTTCATGTAGTGACTGATGGAAAACTGGTGACCGGCCAGAATCCTGCCAGCTCGGCAGCTGTCGCCGAAAAACTGCTGAAGCTGCTGGGCTGAAGCTTTCCGCTACATCCTCGAACAACTGATCCGGACACCGTGTGTGCGTTGCACGGTGTTCTTTTTTCGCCACTTGAATAGTCGACTGGTCTAATAAGGCCATGAAAAGGTATTTCCATGAACCACAGCAGTTTCTTTACACCCGTCACCCTGGGCCGCCACATCCTGAAAAACCGCATAGTCCTGCCGCCCCTCACCCGCCAGCGCAGCACCCAACCGGGCAATGTCGCCAATGAATTGATGGCCGAGTATTACCAGCAGCGGGCCGGTGCGGGCTTGCTGGCGACTGAAGGCACTCAGATCGAACCCCGTGGCCAGGGTTACGCCTGGACCCCGGGCATTCATACACCTGAGCAAATTGCCGGTTGGCGCAAGGTCACCGAGGCTGTCCACGCCAGTGACGGCGTGATTTTCGCGCAGCTATGGCATGTCGGTCGCGTATCCCATACTGCCCTGCAACCCAATGGCGACGCCCCGGTGTCGGCCTCCGCCATCGCCACCGACCGGGTCAGTGTGTTCATCGAAACCGCGCCCGGTGTGGGCGCTCTGGTTCCGCCGTCCGCGCCTCGAGCGCTGACCACCGATGAAGTCCAGGAACTGGTTCAGCTGTACATCCAGGCGGCGCGCAATGCCATGGACGCCGGTTTCGACGGTATCGAACTGCATTGTGCCAATGGTTATCTGGTGAACCAGTTCATCTCCGCCCACAGCAACCTGCGCACCGATCAATACGGCGGTTCGCTGCATAACCGTCTGCGCTTTCTGCGCGAAGTAGTGGCCGGGGTCGCCGAATGCATCGGCAAGGAAAAGGTCGGCGTGCGCTTTGCGCCGCTGTTCACCACCACCGATGAAGCGCGGACTTATCTGGGTATGGTCGAGGAAGACCCTCACACCACCTATATCGAAGCGATCAAGGTGCTGCAAGACGTCGGCATCGCCTACCTGTCCATCGCCGAAGCCGACTGGGACGACGCGCCAGTGATGCCGGAAACCTTCCGTCGAGCGGTACGCGACACCTTCAGCGGCGCGATCATCTACGCGGGCCGCTACAACGCCGAAAGCGGTGCGCGGTTGCTTGAATCCGGATTGGCGGACCTCGTGGCTTTCGGTCGCCCGTTCATGGCTAACCCGGACCTGCCCGCGCGGATCGCCAATGGCTGGCCGCTGAATTCGCTGAACCCGGCCACGGTGTATGGCGGCCATGCCGAAGGCTATGTGGATTACCCGGTGTACGGAGAGTAGCTTTCGCTGGCGACACTTTTGGCGAGCTGATTGCGGCCCGCCCCTTTGGCTTGATACAGCGCCTGATCTGCCGCAGCGATCAGGCCTTGTACCGTGTCCAGTTGCGACCCTGTGGCGGCCGCAATGCCGATGCTCACACTCACTCGGCCGAATGGACTGGTCCGGTGAGCGATAGGCTCTTGCGCCAAGCGTTTCAGGATTATTTGCGCCACGACCGCTGCGCCGTCCCTCGTCTCGACTAGACGATTTTCAAAGCCTTGAGAATCACCAGCGTATTCTCGGCAAACGCTTGAGCCTGCCAGGTCAGTTCGGCAAGGTTTTCTTCAGCGGTGGTCAGGGCCCTGCCGTCCTTCAGAAGACCTTCGCCCTGGCCGCCGATGATGCCCCACGCCAGTTGCGCCCATTCAGCCGGGTGCTTTTTGCCTTGCTTGATCGAGATCAGGAACAACTGCTGGAAGCGGCTGACCGTCACGCCACCACCGGTCACCGGACTCGCCAGGGTCTGAATCCTGTTGCCGTACAACGAACGCTTGCACAGCTGCAGGTTGAGGGTGTTGCAACGGGCCTGCACCAGCTTTTCAGCCGCCTCGCTCTGACAGGGCGCTACAACGCTCATGCCGATCAGCACGTTGAGGGCCTGCTCGACGTCGCCATAGGCCAACGAGGGCACGAGATCCAGCAAATGCCGCAAGGTCTTCGGCACATAGGCGTCATCCGCCAGGGCTGCGAGTACCGGGCCATAGATCTCTGCCTGCAGCGTCGCTGCGCCCGCCGGACCGGTGACGTTGGCCGGCACGCTGTCGGCTGCCTGCAACAGGACGAAGCGCGTGCTGAGCATCCGCTCACGGTGCTCGGAGGCGGACAGCTTGTTGGTGCCACGCACATAAAGATCCCGGCGGAAACTCTGGTTCACAAAGTAGTCACGCGCCTGCTCACGCATGACGGGATGCTCGATACCTTCCAGAAAGTCCATGCCTTCGGCGCTCAGGTTGAGCGGGTCGACGGAGTCCAGCGGCACGGCTGTCGTGGCGTAATCGAGCTTGGCGGGTGCCAGGGCATCCACCACGTCGGTGAAATACATGCAGTTCCAGTCGCGGTTGAAATACTCATGGGCGACGTACTGGCGATCCTGACCCTTGATGCTCTGGAGCTTGGCGTCCAGCCCCGGTGCGGAGTTGGCATATTTAGGATTTGCAGCCAGCAGCGCTTCGGAAAATTGCAGCGCAGCGTCGATACGTTGATCAGGGCGCGCAGACGGCTGGCTGGCGAAACGGTCGTGCAGACTGAACAGTTGGCGCAACGGTGCCTGAGGCGACCAGCCCGGGAAGCAGTTGTAGCTGACGTAGAGCAGACCACCTGGCTTGAGATGACGGCGGACGAATTCCACGATCAGCTTATGGTTATCGCGGCTGACCCAGGTCCAGATGCCATGCAGGCTGATGCTGTCGAACTGGGGCAAGTCATGGCGGGCCAGCAACTGCTCGAAGCTGTCGTCATACAGCCGCGCATCGCTGCCCCAGTCTCTGGCCAGAGCGATGGCATGGGACGCCTGACCCGGGTGGAAGTCGGTACCGACATAGGAGCCTGGATTGCCCGCGGCATGGATGTTGATCGAAACGCCCTGACCAAAGCCCAGCTCACAGTGATAACCGTCGGTGCTCTCCAGCGTGGCGAAACCGCGCAGCAGCAGACAATAACGCTGGAAAACCGGATTGATTTCCCGGCTATACCCGTAGGTGTAGCCTTCGTCCGTGAAATATCCCTCGTTCCAGGCATTGCTCATGCGTGCACCCTACTCTGATATCGGAAATGAAAGTCGCTCTTATACGGGGTAGTGATGGCGTATCACAAGAGGAGAAGCTATCAGGCAAACGCGTCTTCGATAAATGCCTCTAGCGTCTCTTCCTCGAGGATTTCGATCGAGAAGTGGCCGAAGCGCTTGGGCAACCAGATGATGCGTGCCCCTGCCGGTGATTGGAGATGTTCGCGGACCAACGGTTTACCGTTTTCATCTTCGGGCTGTACGCCTTCAGCGACAAGCTCGTCGTAGGCTTTTTCGATATCGGGAGTCGAATAGCAGTGACGGTAGATCATGCCCTCGCCTGCGCTATCCAGGAGCTCCCGCAGATTACCGGCCAATGGCTGAACCAGCATGAAACGCTCCTGCCCGATCAACGCAATCGCATAACGCACATGCAGGCCGCCCCGCTCCCACACCAGCGTCCTGGAGGTTCTCGCCTTTAATATTTGCGCGTAGTACGCGCAGGCTTCTTCGAGGTTATTGACGAGTACATCGACGTGACTGAACTTGAGTTGCATTGCCTGCCTCCTGCCGAACGGACGCACATGGTAACCAACAACGCGTGCTCAAACGTGAGCAAAAACTTTCCTGCGGGCAAAACAAAACCCCAACTGCTTTCGCAATTGGGGTTTCGGAATTTAATCTTGACGATGACCTACTC
>NZ_POHV01000129.1:0-277 GCF_002884345.1 Pseudomonas sp. GW456-12-10-14-LB2 | reverse complement strand
GCGTTGGGCGGCTGATGAGGTGTTGTTGGGTGTTGAACAGGTTGTAGATGGGACCGTGGGCGGAGAGAAAGCGCTGGGCGGAACCCTGTGATTTGAACCGCTGCTGCTTTCGCTCGCGCCTTCGGATCGGCAGGTGACTGTTCTCAGCCCGATTGTTCTGGCGCATCCCGCCAGGTTGATGAACCTTCAAAATCCCCAGCTTTTTCAATGCCGAACGATAGGAAGCCAACTTATCGGTTGTGATCGTCTCGGGATGGATCCCCTGGCTCTTCAGCAG
>NZ_POHV01000128.1:0-277 GCF_002884345.1 Pseudomonas sp. GW456-12-10-14-LB2 | reverse complement strand
CACCAGCTTCATGCGCCTGACGGATACGCAGTTGATTCAGATCAAGGAAGGCAGCCTAAGCGCACCGGGGGGAACACCGATTCCTCCTGTGAACAGCATCATCAACCAAGGAGGGCGCGACCTGATCACCAGTGGAACCCAGATCACGCAGCCGTTGACTTCTCTACTAAAGATCAAGCACGTGAACGAAATCGCGGAAGCGGACGTAAAAGCCTCGCGCGAGCAAGCAGGCCTTACCGAAAATGATGTAGCGCTCGAAGTGCATGAGGTGTACTAC
>NZ_POHV01000127.1:0-278 GCF_002884345.1 Pseudomonas sp. GW456-12-10-14-LB2 | reverse complement strand
CGGCGGCAGAGCACCTGGATGGTGCGCTGAACCTCTATCTCGCGGCCGATCAGCGGGTCGATCTTGCCGTCGCGCGCCTTCTTGTTGAGGTTGACGCAGTAGGCGTCCAGCGCGTCGCCCTTCTTCTTGGCGCCGCGGGGATCGCCGTCGTCGCTCGGCCGCTCGGAAGCGCCTTCCTCCTCGGCGCCGCGCACGGGCTTCGACTCGGAGGCGCCGGGGCGCTTGGCGATGCCGTGACTGATGTAGTTGACCGCGTCGTAGCGGGTCATGTCCTGCTC
>NZ_POHV01000126.1:0-278 GCF_002884345.1 Pseudomonas sp. GW456-12-10-14-LB2 | reverse complement strand
CCCCAAGGTCAACAACATGGCCAACGGGTACGGCTACGCCAAGTACGACCTCCTGCTGATGTCCGACTCGGACATCCTGGTGCGGCCGGACTTCCTGCGCCGCATGGTCGCCCCCTTCCAGGACCCCGGCGTGGGCCTGGTCACCGCCTTCTACGAGGCCACCGGCTCGCGCTGCCTCTGGAGCCACATGGAGGCGCTGTCCATCAACGCCCAGTTCCTCCCGCAGGCGCTGTGCGCCGCCGCCTTCGGCATGCGCTTCGCCATGGGCGCGGCCATGA
>NZ_POHV01000125.1:0-278 GCF_002884345.1 Pseudomonas sp. GW456-12-10-14-LB2 | reverse complement strand
CCTCAAACCTTTGGAGCCATTCCAATCCGGTTGCGAGCGCGTCGATCCAAAGACCGTTGATCTCCACCGGTTTTCCGTCGCGCGGAGTCACGGGTCGTCCATCGACCTGGGCATCCATCCAAGTCAGCTGGGTGTGCGGCGAACCTTGTCGCAACAATCCGTCGAATGGATCGGCCGCAATCTCGGGGAGCGAACCGCCGACGTGGGCTTCGTAGATCTTCACAAACGCGTCCATCATGCTCCGCGCGAACGACTCATCATCCGCGCGTTTGAGACAC
>NZ_POHV01000124.1:0-278 GCF_002884345.1 Pseudomonas sp. GW456-12-10-14-LB2 | reverse complement strand
CTCGTGCCTGACGGGCCGTGGCAGCCGCAGGCATTGGTGCCCCGTCGGGTGAGTTCCTTCCCGACTGCACCGACGCCGCTGGTGATGCCTGCCCGGACGGTCGTCGTGGCCGGGGACGGTGCCGGATCGCTCGCCCGCGAGTTGGCACAGCAGGGCGGATGGCCTCTGCTGGCCGAACCCACCTCGGGCTCCCGGGTCGGGGACAACGCTCTCACCGACTACCAGACGGTCCTGGGTAGCGAGCTGGTCGACGATGTCGAGGCTGTCCTCGTCCTGGG
>NZ_POHV01000123.1:0-279 GCF_002884345.1 Pseudomonas sp. GW456-12-10-14-LB2 | reverse complement strand
CCGGAGAGCTCGAGCACGCCCTGCGTGGTCGAACCCATCGGCACCTGCCACGGATTGAACTCGCCCCACTCGCCGCGCATGGTCACGAGCGTGAGGAACGGAAAGCGCAGGATCGGGATCAGCGACAGCATGTTGATGCAATTGCCGACGCCGCTCGACTGCATCAGCAGCACACCGCGCTGACCGCCGGTCCAGGCGCCGGCGAGCAGCGCTACGCCCTCCTCCTCCGTCGTCAGCGGAATGCCGCGCATCGTCGATGAAGCCAGCACGCGCTGGATC
>NZ_POHV01000122.1:0-279 GCF_002884345.1 Pseudomonas sp. GW456-12-10-14-LB2 | reverse complement strand
GAGTGACACCGGACCCAGCCGGGCCAACATCCGATCCAGTGTCGGCTGACCGCCCGCCGACAGCAGGGCGCGACGGACAAGTTGTGCAACGATCACCGGCACCACGATGTAGAGCGCCACCGAGATCAGCAGCGTGTCCCACGGGACCGTGATCGATGCGACGCCGAGCAGCAGGGCGACCAGCGGTGCAAAGGCAAACACCATGATGACGTCGTTCAGCGCGACCTGGCTCAGCGTATAGGTCGGGTCGCCGTCGCAAAGGTTCGACCAGACGAACAC
>NZ_POHV01000121.1:0-279 GCF_002884345.1 Pseudomonas sp. GW456-12-10-14-LB2 | reverse complement strand
CGTGCGGCAGCGGCCGGCGTCCTTGGCCTGGAGCGCGGCGCGGTAGTCCTCCATCTCCTTGCAGGCGCGGCGGAAGTACTCGCGGTCCAGCGTGGAGCAGACTCCCTCGGCCACCGTCATCTCGCGCACGACGCCGAGCGCGTACTCGCGCTTGAGGGGATGGGCCACGCCCGCCTCGATGGCGGCGATGAACGGGCCGGGGTCGCCGGCGTAGTCGCGCCAGGCCCGGCACATCGCCTCGCCGGAGGCGGGGTCCTTCACCTCGGCGAAGTGCGGCAC
>NZ_POHV01000120.1:0-279 GCF_002884345.1 Pseudomonas sp. GW456-12-10-14-LB2 | reverse complement strand
ATCTGCGCCCGTACATCGCGGCGCGCCTCGCTCAACCGGGAGAGGATCTGCTCAGCCGCATCATTGCCGAACCGATCGAGGGACGCGCCTGGACGCTCGACGAAGCGATGCGGATGGCGCGCAACATCCTGTTTGCCGGGCTCGACACGGTCGCCGCGATGCTCGGCATGATCGCAATGCACCTCGCGCGATATCCTGAGGACCAGCAGCTGCTGCGCGAAAACCCGACCTTGATCCCCGCCGCCGCCGATGAACTGATGCGGCGCTACCCATCCGCGT